>JAIPEP010000124.1 GCA_021737085.1 Desulfohalobiaceae bacterium
CAGGGCCTCGGGGACAATGGCGTTGATCCGTCCGGCCTTGACCTTGACCGTCTGCAGGGTGGTTACCGCGTTCTTGTCCATTTCGTTGCGGATGATATCGATGAGGCTCTGGGCCACGGACATCTCGTGCATGATCTTTTGGCCCCCCAAGGGTGCGTGTGCGGGAAATCTTGCGCCTCGGCGGCCTAGCCCGTGAAGGCCATCCGGAAACGATGGCGGGTATAAGCTTCGGTCCGGATTCGGCTCCGCCTCCCTAGCACTGGAATTCGCCGTCCTCGTAAATGGTGCGGGTCTCTCCGGATTCCAGCCTGGCCCGGACGCGTTTGGGCTCGGTGTTGACCAGATCCCAGTGCAGGGCGGAATCGTTGAAGCCGTACTTCTCCTTTTCCGCCTTGCTCAGATTGTTGCCCCCCAGAGAGTAGGTCTCCGCGTAGGAGGCGCCCAGGGCGATGTGGCAGTTGCCGTGCTCCCCGCCGAAGTTCTCGTCGTACAGAGTGTGCGCCATGTAGCGGTCGATGCGGGAGAACCGCCTGTCTGTCAGGGAGAATTCCCCCAGCTTGCAGGCGTTTTCGTCCACCTGCACCTGCTTGCGCACGAAGTCCTCGCCCTGTTCGGCGCGGATGTCGCTGACCTCGCCCTTGTCGAACTCCAGGCGAAGGTTGCGGACCTGATTCCCGTTGCGATAGGAGGGCTGGTCCATGAAAAAGACGCCTTGCGTCCCCCGCCAATCCGGTGAGGTGAATATCTCGAAGCTGGGGATGTTGTGGCCGGATACGCCCACCCAGCGCCTGTGCTCCCCGGGCGTGACCCGCAGATCGCAGTTTTCCGACTCCAGATGCAGCTCGCGTATCCGGAGCGCGTTCAGCCGGGATTTGATCTCCTGGGCCGCATCAAAGATCTCCTGCCATTTTTCTTCCGGTTGCGGATGGTCCAGATGGCAGGCCCTTATGATCTGGTCCGCGTAATCCTCCGGAGTGAGGCCAGCGCTTTCGGCCAGGATCTGCGTGGGGAGCAGCCCCAGAGTCCAACCGAAATGCCCCAGATTCTCCCTTTCGTCGAGAATGTCCCGGATCTTCTTCTTGGCCAGGATGACCTTGCCGATGCGGGAGGGATCGATGTCCTGCAGATGAGTCAGCGAATTCGGTGCCAGGAGAGAAATGGTGCCGTGGATGTTGTGCGCCAGGGTGTCTTCGCCCGGGGCGAGGAACTCCAGTTGCGACGGCCCGGATACCTCGAGGAAGGAGCGTTCCATGCCCGGCGTGGGATTGGCCCGTTGGACCACGTTGAGCCCGTCGCGCAGGAGCTTTTCGTACACGATCTCCGCCAGGCCGGTGGCGGAATGATCGTAGCGCAGCAGAACGGTCTCTCCGGCAGTAAAGGCCGAGCTTCGGGCGGTATACATGCCCCAGAGCATAACATCGGCGTATTTGCGCAATGTCTGGGAATCGAGCATAGGGATGGCCTCAAAAAAAGGGGTTGGCTCGGAATCGAGCCAACCCTGTATCGCGATCTCAGTCAGAGGTCAACAAGGCGGGTGAGGCGCTCAGGCATTGAGCTCCCTCTCCTTGGGAAAGAGAGGGAGATAGCGGTAGGCCAGGCTGACCACCAGGGCGGAGTAGCCCACCATCATGAACGTGGTCCCCCATTCGGTCCAGTGGGGCAGGTAGGTGAACCATTGGTCAAAGGGCATGACCGGTACTGCCAGGGTTTGGACGGCGAAGACGTAGCGGTTGACCACGACGCCCAGACAGGCAAGAGCCGCGGCGGTGTAGAGGAGCCCGGAACGTGCCCGGAGGGAGGGGGTCACCAGGATGATCGCGGGCAGGATTCCGCCCACGCCCAGCTCGAGCCACAGGAGCCACTGGCCGTAGAACTGGTTGAACATTTCGTCAAAGGTGAAGCCCGTCTTGGGCAGGATGCCGCTGGCCCAGGCCCAGACGTCCAGGATCCTGAAGAAGAGATAGACGCAGAGCAACAAGCCGGAGATCTTGCCCAGCAGCTTCTTGGTGGAAAAGGGCACCAGCTTGCGTCCGGAGGCCTTCTCCATGATGGTGGAGATGAGCATGATGAAGACAGGGCCCGAGGCGATGGCGGAGAGAATGAACAGAAAGAAGGTCCAGGGCCAGATGAAAAAGCCTTCCCGCAGGGCGAAGGGCCTGCCGAAGAGGACACCGAACATGCCGCCCAGGGAGCCCTGGTGGAAGAAGGAGAGAAAGGTCCCTACGGCAGCGAACAGGGGCATGGTGATGTGGAAGTTGTGGGCCAGGTTGCGGAAGAAGGGGATCTTGTGGATCTGTCGGTTCTCCAGGATGATGGGGACGAACTCGATGCTCAGCACGATGAGGTAGCAGGTGATGCAGAAGATCACTTCGGTGAGCATGGAGTGCACGTTGGCGTGCCAGTATCCGAACCAGCCCCGCAGGGGTTGGCCGATTTCAAAGGCCAGGAGCATGAGGGCCCCGGTATAGCAGACGAAGCCCACGACAACCGCAAGATTGATGATGCTTTTCAGCTCGTCGATGCCCAGAATATACTTCAGGAAGCCGCTGAAGAAGGCACCGGCCCCGAGGGCGATCACGATGAGATCGATGGCGATCCACAGGCCGAAGGCGAAGTAGTTGTTCAGATTGGTGACGCCGAGCCCGAAGCCGTAGATGAGAAAGGCGGCGCAGAGGCCCCAGAGCATGAACAGGAGCAGGACCCCGATCCAGGCTCCGAACTTGGTCAGGGAGCAGCGTCTGACCCCTTGCGGGATGAGTTCTTCTTCCAGCATGGCTCATTCACCTCGCTGTTGATCCTTTTGCACGTGATTGTCTCCCTGCCGGCGCACCCAGGAACGGCGACTCAGGTAGTAGACCTGCGGGTCGGTGCCGAGTCGTTCCAGAAGCCGGAAGGCGTATTCGCTTTGGGCCAGCTGATGGACACGGTGATGGGAATTCTTCAGGTCGCCGAAGACGATGGCTCCGGTGGGACAGGCCTCGGCGCAGGCGGTCACGTATTCCCCCTCCCGGAGATGATGCGGATTCCTGCCCTCTGCCCGTGCCCTTCGCTTGGCCAGCTGGAAACGGTGGTGACAGAAGGTGCATTTCTCCACCACCCCTCTGGGGCGGACGGAGGCATAGGGAGTCAAGGTCTTTTCCATGCCCTTGGGCCACTGCGGGTCGAACCAGTTGAAGACCCGGGAGTGATAGGGGCAGGCCGCCATGCAGTAGCGGCACCCGATGCAGCGGGGGTAGATCTGGCTCACGATGGCCCCCTCTTCCTCCTTGGTGGTGGCGACCACGGGGCAGACCGTGACGCAGGAGGGATTGCCGCACTGCATGCAGGGCCGGGGCAGGTAGGCGATGTCGCTGTCCGGATAGGGCAGGCCGTTGTCCAGCTTGTACACAAATAGCCAGTGAAGGCTCTGGAGCCGGTCGAAGGACTGCGTGGAGGGGGGGATGTTGTTCTCCGCCTGGCAGGCTATCTGGCAGGCCCCGCACCCCGTGCACTTGTCCACGTCGATGACCATCCCCCACTTGATCTCGAATTCCTCATGGATCTGCATTGATTCGGACATGGTCTACCTCGCGGCCTGGATTTTATCGATTCGCACCCGGGGGGAGGGGCAGTAGGCCATTCCGCTTCCGGGCTCGCTCCGGATTCCGAAGAGCCGTTGGGCATTATCCCCCTTGCCGCGGCTGAACTCATCCCAATCCGTGTGGCCGAATCCCAGGGGAATGACCACGGCATCGGTCATCACGCCCTCGTCCAGGCTGACCCTGGCCCGGCAGGCCCCCTCGGGGGAGGAGATTTTCACCAGGGAGCCCTCGCCGACCCCGTTCTTGCGGGCGGTCTGCCGGTTGAGGCGGACAAAGAAGGTGTCCCCCTCCAGCTCCTCTTCCCGCAGGGTTTTGAGCCCGAAGGGAGGGATCGCTGTTTGCGGCGTCCCTGTTTTGCGATTGCTCTGCGGCACCAGGTGCACCTGATATTCGTCTGTTCCGTCCCGGGATTTGTCGAGCATGCGCCTGATCCGGTCGTTCCACAGCTCGAGCCCGCTCTGGGAGACCACCGTGCTGTTGTGCCACATTCCGCCGGATAGGAGGTCTTTCCAGTCGGCGCCCAGGATGCGGGCCTTTTCCTTCAGCAGGGCTTCGTAGGAGGCGTGCCCCGGATCGAGTGCCAGCTCGCGATACAGGTCCAGGAGGAGATCCGGAACGCTCTGGGTGGCGTGGACGGGATCCACAACCGGCTGCGCCACGGAATAGTTGGCCGAGGGCGAGGAGAAGGGGGTGAATGCGTCGTCGAATCGCTCCAGGAAGTAGTGGTGGGGGAGCAAAAGATCACAGGAGGCGGCTGTCTCGTCCATGAACTGGCTGAAGCTCACCTTGTACGGGACCGCCTCCAGGGCCTTGTGCGTGAGCTCCTTGTCCGGGAGGCTGTACATGGGGTTGCTCTCGTAGAAGAGCATGAGCTCCGGGGCGGATGTCGATCCTTCCGCGATTCGCCGCAGCTCGGAAAGGAGATCCCCCTGGCGCATCTCCGACCAGGAGGGAGCCCCGCGCACCACTTTGGGGGGCTCGGGAATGCATTGGAGGCCCCCGGCGGTGTTCAGCCTGCCCAGAAGCAGGTTGAGACTGAGGCCGCAGTAGAGGTCAAAGCCGGACGCGCCGCAGCCACCGGCAAGGGAGCCGGGAATGACCAGCGGGCGTTTGGCCTCCAAAAGCTCCCGGGCCAGACCCCGGATGGTCTCTTGGGAGAGGCCCGTCTTTTTCTGGGCCTGGATTTGGCTGGAGTTGCGCCGAACATAACGGGCGAGGTCGTCGACGCCGGAAAGATTTTTTCCTGCCAGGGGACGCTGCTGCAGAACGTGATGGATGAGTGCCAGGGCCAGGTGCCCCAGCGCGTTGCCGTGTACCGGAATCCATCTCTCGGCCACCACAGCGGTGCTGTTCTGGACCGGTCCGGCGTAGAGAAGGCGAAAGCCGTTTTCGCCGAAAAGGCGCTGATGGCTCACCGCGTTGCCCCAGGATTCCAGCAGGTCGGGCCCCAGGCTCAGCACGAGGTCCGCACCGGCCAGATCGAAGCCGATATGCCCCCTGCCCCCCATGAGCTTCTGCCATGTATGGTGATACATTGTGGTATCGCCGGGGTGGAAGAAGAACCTCTCCGAGCCGACGTCTCGCAAGAGTCCGGCCAGGATCTCGTTGGCCGAGCTGGTCTCGTCCCCGCTCACACAGGCCACTTGGTCCCTTTGGCCCTTGAGGCCGGACAGTTTCTCCGTGAGCAGCCGGATCGCCTCTTCCCGGGATATGGCCTGGAAACCGCCGTCCGATCTCTTCATGGGCTCCCTGATCCTGGCCGGGCTGTGGAGGAGCTGCACGCTGCTGGCTGCGAGGGGGTCGATTCCGCCGCCGCTCAGGGGATGGTCCGGGTTGCCGGCCGCGGTAATGGGCCTGCCCTCCACCGTGGTGATCCGGATGCCGTATTCCGGCTGGCCCAGCTTGACCAGAGACGGGGCGGGGCGGAGCTCTCCGTCGGGAATGTTGGCGATCCAGGGCCAGTTCTGGGTCCATATGGATATATCGTCGGTGAGCTTCCAGGGCAAAGGCGTCAGGCCTGTCCCGATGACCCCTCCGGCGACGAACTTGAGAAAGCCTCTGCGGTCCAGTGCCATGATGGGTACTCCTGGGCTTGTTGGGCTCACCTCAGGAAAATATCCTTTCCAAAGGAGAGCTCAATGCGCTTCTTATTTTATCCAATGAAGAAGCAGGAAAAATGAAGGAGCTCTAAGTCCCTCTTTGGGTACCTCTTTGCGAAAAAGGAATCGGAAACAGTTCCTCTCCGGAAACTATTTATGACAAACGTAGCAGGCGTTGCTCGCGCCCTCTTGGGCGTGGCACCTTTCGCACTCGTGCATTTTCATTGTGGTCCGGGTATATCCGGTAAGGCGGTTCAAGTACCTGGTGGGCATATCCTGGGTGTCTTCCACATCCGGATGGCATCGGGTGCATTCCAGGTCCTCGTGGGGCAGATGCGAGAAGTACACGTTGTCCGGCTGCTTCTGATACACCTTCCAGGGGATCTTTTTGTCCTTTTCGATGTAGTCCTTGACCAGTCTCTCCTCGTCGGGAGTGCCGGTCAGGACCTCGTAGTGGCACAGGGCGCAGTCCTCAGTGGACGGAAGCTGGGTGGCGTAGGGCTCTTGCTCTTTGTTGGAGTGGCACAGCTCGCATTCGCCGATGTGCTTCTGATGGAGCTTGTGGCTGAAGTGGATGGGTTGCTTGCCTTGGACATAGAGGACCTGGGGGAAAATGACCCAGCCCACGATGAGAGCGGCGGCGATTCCCAAGAGAAAAGGCATGATCCCGCCTTTCTTCTTTCTGCTCACAACAACCTCCTGTGGGGCTTGTCCGTTTCCCGGCCGGAGCTGCCTCTAGGGGACGG
Organism: Desulfohalobiaceae bacterium; assembly: GCA_021737085.1. Classification (GTDB taxonomy): domain Bacteria; phylum Desulfobacterota; class Desulfovibrionia; order Desulfovibrionales; family Desulfothermaceae; genus JAIPDU01. Next base: position 6,427 of record JAIPEP010000124.1, read on the forward strand.
TAGAGGAGATGGCTAAAATACGAAGAAATTTTTGGAAGCTAGCCATGAGAAAGAAAATTTGTCAAGAGAAATGTGGGAAAAAAGCGGATCTTGTAGCGGCAGGAAGGGCGGTTGGAGCGGATTGGGGGAAATTTGTCCCGGTTATCCGGAAAATTGGAAAGCCCGGCCCGAGGCCGGGCTTTCGTGCCGGGCCGAGACGCCGGCAAAAGACGTCACGGCCTGATCATGGCGGAGAGGGAGGGATTCGAACCCCCGGTGGAGCTGGACTCCACAGTGGTTTTCAAGACCACCGCCTTTAGCCACTCGGCCACCTCTCCGGTATCCCCATCCTAATCAGTGAGAGGAGGATTCGCAAGGGGA
>JAIPEP010000125.1 GCA_021737085.1 Desulfohalobiaceae bacterium
GAGCGGAACATCCAGCTCATAGGCATGGATAAGGGCGCTGTAGCCGGCAGGGGTGGCCGTCTCCGGCAGCCGAGCACCCAGAAAAAAGGCGACAGGGCCTGAAAACTGATTTCTGGACATGAAAAACAGTCTTTATGGGATTGTGATCATGAAAATTGATTTATGCCACGGGAAGGAGCCGGGGTCAATGGAGTATCAAGAAAAGAGGGCGACAGGATCGACTGGAGTGATGAAGGTCCCGTCGGAAAAGGGCCGCAGCTCTTTCTCCGCCAATATCCCGTTTATCCGGTAAATCCTGTCAACTATCTTCTCTCTTCAGGCGAGTTGAGCATATAGTGAGCACAAGCTGACAGGCACATCTTTCATTTCTCAGGCAAGCATTTCCAGGGCTGCCTGACGGATCTCCCTCAAGGGGATGGATTCCACCACCGCCTCTCCGATGGATTGCAGAAGCACGAATCGGATGCTCTCCCCCTGGCGTTTCTTGTCCTTGGAAAGGGCCTGGAGCATTTCCTCGACAGGTGCATCGATCCCCGTGGGCAGCCTCAGCTTCCATAGCAGCGACAGGAGCCTTTGCAGCTCCGACTCCGCAAGCAGGCCCCTTCGCACCGAAAGCAGCCCGGCCAGAGCCATCCCCTGGCTCACCGCCTCGCCGTGGGGAGCGGACGTGGTCTTCTCCACGGCGTGGCCGAAGGTGTGGCCGAAATTCAGCTTGCGCCTCTGTCCGGACTCCCTCTCGTCCAGATTGACAATCCCGGATTTGATGAGAACGGAATCCGCAACCAGGCGCTCCATGACTGCCGGGTCCAGCTGCAGCGCCCCCTGGGCGTTGTCCTCCAGGAAGGCGAACAAGTCCGGGTCCGCGATCGCTCCGTGCTTGACGATCTCCGCCAGCCCGCAGCCGATGTCCTCCCCGCTCAGGGTGGGCAGCAGACCAAGGTCGCAGAGCACCAGCTCCGGCTGGCTGAAGAGGCCGACCATGTTCTTGTATCCGTCCAGGTTGACCCCGTTCTTGCCGCCCACGCTGGCATCCACCTGGGCCAGGAGAGTGGTGGCGGCGAAGGCGAAATCCAGCCCCCGCAGATAGGTGGAGGCCACGAATCCGGTCAGGTCGCAGACCACCCCTCCTCCTATTCCCAGCAGATAGGTCCCGCGGTCCGCCTCCAGCTCCAGAAGCCGCTTGTAGAGCCATCCGGCGGTGTCCAGGGTTTTGGCCTCTTCACCGCGGCCCACGGTTATGACCGGGGCCCGGGGAAAACGGGAGGAGTACAGCCCGGAGACCCTTTCATCCGTGAGGATAATCAGCCGCTCCTCGGGGACATGTTCCGGCAGCGCCTCCAGCCGCTGGCCGATCAGGAGCTTGGATTGTCCCGTGCCTCCGGAAATGTGGAAAGTCTGCATACCGCGTTCCCTATGCGGGTTGAGCCAGCAGGCTCTCCAGCCTCTGGTGGGTGTACTGGAGCAGGCTTTCCGTGGTCTCCCAGCCGATGCAGGCGTCGGTTATGGACACGCCGTATTCGAGCTCGGAGGGATCCCCGCTGAACTTCTGCTTGCCCTCCCGGATATTGCTCTCCAGCATGATGCCGATGAGGGATCCGCTGCCGCAATAGATCTGGTCCAGGACATGCTTGAGCACCGTTGACTGTGCCTCGTGCTTCTTGCAGGAGTTGGCGTGGGAGCAGTCGACAATAATGGACTGGGGGAGCCCCTTCCCCTCAAGGCTGGAACGTGCTTCCTCCACATGGATGGGGTCGTAGTTGGGCCTGTTTCCGCCCCGCAGGACCACGTGACCGGCGGAGTTGCCCTTGGTCTGGACGTTGCAGATGCTTCCCTCCTGGTTGATTCCCAGAAAGGACTGCGGCTCCTTGGCCGCTATCATGGCGTTGACCGCTGTGCTCAAATTGCCGTCGGGGTTGTTCTTGAAGCCCACGGGCATGGACAGGCCGCTGGCCATTTGGCGGTGGGTCTGGGACTCGGTGGTCCGGGCTCCTATCGCGGCCCAGCTCACCAGATCGGCAATGTATTGCGGGGTGATGGGATCCAGCAATTCCGTTGCCACGGGAACCCCTATCTCATTGATCTTGAGAAGCAGGCGCCGAGCCTTGTGCAGCCCGGTTTCCATGTCGCAGCTGCCGTCGAGGTGGGGGTCGTTGATCAGGCCTTTCCATCCCCCTGTGGTGCGGGGCTTTTCGAAATACACCCGCATGACGATGTACATGGTGTCCGCGAACCTGTCGTGCAGATCCTTGAGCCTTTCGGCGTAGTCCAGGGCCGCCTCTTCGTCGTGGATGGAGCACGGCCCGGAAATGACCAGCAGGCGATCGTCCTTCTTGTGGACGATGTTTTCGATGGTGTGCCTGGCTTTTGCAACGGTGTCGCGGACCTCTTGGCTTGTCTGCAGTTCCTGCTTAAGCTGCCGCGGTGGAATCATGGTCTTGTACCCTCGGATACGAATGTCGTCTGTGGCGATCATGCCCAAAACCTCCTTTTTGTTGAGCCGTGGTTCCAAAATGCCGCGTCATTCCGGTCCGCCGGGTCCAGGCAGGACCCGGGCGAGCCCGGAATGACGCGGAGCTCCTTTGTCCTCTCTGTTGGGGAATCCGCATGGATAGCGAGCCCTCTGGCTCGGGGGCGCTGCAGGAGAGGATGCTTTTCCTGCCCCTCTTTGTCGGATTTCATGGCCCTGTGCCCTTTTGCCCATCACTTGGGCGCGTTTTGGGTTGCGTTTTTCGCCTCGCCCGCAGAAAAAAAGGCCGTGAAGGAAACCCCCACGGCCTTTTTGGCAGAAAAAAAGCCGTGGGGACCTTTCCGGTCTGCCCACGGCTTTTTTTCTGCGATTTTCTGCGCTTGATTCAATAAAGCCTGGACAGACCGGACCCCCAATAAAAATAAAAGTAGCTAAAATAAAAGTTCGAGGAGGACCAGAGGCCTGTCAGGCTTGTTGCGATCATGGATTTCCTGCTTTTGTTGTTGAGATTTGCAATTATCCTATCCAAATGGGAAGGCCTTGTCAACATGCGGGGTGCCGAATTCAGGATCCGGCCTTTGGCGCATCGGATTTGATTGAGCGCGATATGTTTGTTGCGGGCCGGGCATTTTGTGAGGCGAAGCTTCATCTGGAGGCAACGTTCACCTGAACGTCGCTTGAGGCTAGGATCTTGTCCTGGGGCGGAGGAGGAGCCGCGTCCGTAAACAGCGCGTCGACGTCCCGGATGTGCCCGAGCCGGATCATCGGGCTTCGGCCGAACTTGGAGTGGTCCGCCGCGAGAAAGGTGAATCTGGAGTTCTCGATAATCGCCCTGGCGGCCCGCACCTCCCTGTAGTCGAAATCCAGCAGGGACCCGTCCGTGTCGATGCCGCTGATCCCGATGATCCCGTAGTCCGCCTTGAATTGCCTGATGAAGTCGATGCTCGCCTCCCCGGTGATGCCGCGATCCACATTCCGGACTTTCCCGCCGGCGACAAGGACCTCGCAATCCTCCGAATCGCTCATGATGAGGGCCACGTTCAAGTTGTTGGTGATCACACTGAGACCGGAGTGATTGGAAAGGGCCTTGGCCACCTCCTCGGTCGTGGTTCCGATGTTGATGAACAGGGAGATCCGGTCGGGGATGTGTTGGGCCACGAGCCCGGCTATGCGCCTTTTTTCTTCCGGAAAAAGGATCTGCCGGGTGGAGTAGGCCATGTTCTGAACACTCGAATGCACGGCCGCCCCGCCGTGATGGCGATGCAGGAGCCCCTCCTCGGACATCCTGTTGATATCCCGCCTGATAGTCTGCGGAGTGAGCGCAAAACGGTTGGCCAGATCTTCTATGGAGGCGAACCCTTGCGCGCGAACCAGCTCCAGTATTTTGCGACGCCGTTCTTTCAGGGACGCTTCTCGTTTCATAGGGGCCTCGTCGGGGCAATCGCGGTGCGGGAATAATCGGCCGTTACCGCGGTTGAAACGACCATGCTGATATTTTGTTTAGCAAACCCGGAGATGATTCACAAGCGAAAACGAAAAAGATTGACAAATTCGAAAAACTTGTTGACACAGGAATAAAGTAAAGTAATATAGGCTAATAAGAATCTTGAAACATATTGTAATTGCTAAATTTTGTTTTTGGTTTTGAACTTTGTTTTCACTTCTGAAAACATGGGCACACCTTTTCGCCCTCGCGTTCTCCCTTGAGGATTCTTTGCCGGACTTCCTGCCGCTCATCGACCGCCCAAGAAGGTAATGCAACCGACCGCGGGAGGTTGGGGATGCAGCCCTCGGTTCTCGTCATCGGCGGAGGCGCCACCGGGACAGGATTGGCCAGGGACTTGGCGTTGCGCGGGATCCCATGCCTCCTGGCGGAAAGACGGGACATCAATGCCGGGGCCTCGGGCGGAAACCACGGGCTCCTGCACAGCGGTGCCCGGTATGTGTCCACCGATCCCGCATCCGCCGCCGCCTGCCGGGATGAAGCCGACATCCTGCGCCGCATCGCCCCGCACTGCATCGAGGATACGGGCGGCCTGTTCGCCGCAGTCCGTGGCGACGATGAGCGCTACATTGAAGCATTCCCCGATCTCTGCTCCAGATCCTCCATCGAGTGCAGCGCGATGGATCCCGGGCAAGCCCGGGAACTGGAGCCCGTCCTTTCCCCTGCCACCATTGCCGTGTTCGCAGTCAGCGACGCGGTCATCAATCCCTTTCAGCTCTCTCTGGAAAACATGAACCAGGCGGTCAGCCTGGGCGCGACCTATCTCGGCAATCACGAAGTTGCGGCCTTCAAACTGGACAAGGGCCGGATATCGGAGGTCCTCGTGCGCCACCTCCCCTCCGGCCGGGAAAAACGGCTGCATCCCGACTTGGTGATCAATGCCTCCGGGGCCTGGGCCTCCGGAGTCGCCGCCAAGGCCGGTGTCACCCTGCCGATGCACGTGACCAAGGGCACTCTCGCAGTGGTGCACAACCGGATCGCCGGGAGGGTGTTGAACAGGCTTCGGCCGCCGGACGACGGCGATATCCTGGTCCCCGGGGGCAGCGTCTCCATTCTGGGGACAACCTCGGTGCCCCTGCAGGACCCGGACGAAATCCGGCCGACAGTCGGCGAGGTGGATCAACTGGTGGAGGAGGGGTCCGCCATGGTCCCCGGCCTGGAAACCGTCCGCTATGTACGCGCCTATGCGGGCACACGGCCACTGCTCGCCACGGACGGCCCCTCCGGCGGCGGGCGGGAGGCCGGTCGCGGCTTCCATCTGTTCGACCACACCGAACACGGGGTGGACAACTTCATCACCATTACCGGGGGGAAGCTCACCACCTACCGGCTCATGGCGGAAAAGACCGCCGACCTCGCGGGCCAAAAGCTCGGGGTCAGTGACCCCTGCATCACGCATAGCCAGCCACTGCCCTCCACTCCATCCGGGCGGTGGACGGAGCCTACCCGCTCCTCCAAGTACTGGATCCAGGGCTCCGAGCCGGACGATTTGCTGTTGTGCGAATGCGAAATGATTCCCAGGAGCCATTTCGATCAGGTCCTGAACAACCTGCATGAGGGGGTTCCGCCGGACTTGAACGCGCTCAAGCTCCGCAGCCGCATGGGTAAGGGAGCCTGCCAGGGATCCTTTTGCAGCCTTCGAGTGACAGGCTATTTGTACGACCAGGGACAGCTGTCGGACCGCTCGGGTCTTCCGCAGATCAAGGATTTCATGAGGAAACGCTGGATCGGGCAGCGCCCGATCCTCTGGGACGGACAGCTCGCTCAGGCCGAGCTGGCCGAGGCCATGCATTGCGGCCTCCTCGGCTTGGACGCTTTCCGTCCGGATCAGGATGCGGGGTCCGGCATGAAAGCTCCGGCGAGGGATTCTGGCAGAAAGGAGGGAACGCCTCTCACCCCTTTGAGCTGCGAGCCCCAAGCGTACAGGAAGGATACATGCCCGGTTTGCCAAGCATTGAAACCCAGCTGACCATCATCGGGACCGGCATCGCCGGCTTGGCCGCTGCCGTGTTTGCTGCCAGGCGGGGGATCGAGACCGTTCTGGTGGGAGGCTCCGGCGGAGCTGGAGCCTCGGACTTCAGTAGCGGCTACCTCGATCTCCTCGGCTCGCTTCCCGAAGAGACGCATCCCATATGGAACGACCCCTGGCAGGGCGTCAGTGAGCTCCGCGAATCCAGCCCCCGTCACCCTTACGCCCTTGCGGGCGGCCGGGACATAGCGAGTGCATTCGAGGAGCTCCTCCACAGCCTGGAAGAGGTCGATCTGGACTATACCGGTCTGGAGGGAAGCAACAGCGAAGCGCTCACTCCAGCCGGCCTGACCAAGCCCACCTACCGGATGCCCCGGTCCATGTGGTCGGGCTCCGTGGCCCTGGCCGAAAAGGCTCCCTGTCTTCTCCTGGATTTCTCCGGCCTCAAGGACTTCAGCGCCGCCATGGTCCGTGCCGGGCTGCAGAAGCACTGGCCGGGACTGCGCAGCGAACGGATCGCTTTTCCGGACAGCGAATCGCGGTCCGAGCTGTTCACCGGTCTCATGGCCATGTCCCTGGAGGGCGAGGCAGCGCGAGAGAAGCTGGCTCGACGTGTTCAGCCCCTTCTGGGGCAGGACGAGTATGTCGGTTTCCCGGCCGTTCTCGGCCTGTACCGCACCCGCGGGATTGTGGTCGAGCTGGAAGAGCGGCTCGGCGCCCCGGTGTTCGAAGTGCCCACCTTGCCGCCCTCGGTTCCGGGACAGCGCTTCAAGGAGGCCTGTGATCGGTTCCTTTCCGGTTCCACGGTGCGAAGGCTCTCCAACCAGCGGG
>JAIPEP010000126.1 GCA_021737085.1 Desulfohalobiaceae bacterium
AAAGAAAACCCAGCAAAGGATTCTGATCCATATTAGAAATTGGACAGAAAGCAGTAAACCAAGGAGGGACTATCATGCACAAGGGGGTTGTTCTTGTAGCGATTGCCTGTCTTTGCCTCGTGTTTCTCGCGGCTCCTGCCTCGGCTCTTCCCCTGGCAGATGTGGAGATCGGGGCGCGTTACTGGTCGGTGTCGCCGTCCGGGGACCTCAGCTATGAGGGCGACTCCCTGGATTTGGAGGACAATTTGGACTTCGAGCGGGAGGGGGCTCCCCACGCATATGCGCGGGCCCATTTGCCTATGCTCGTGCTCGAGGCCCACTACACCCGTTTGGACTTTTCCGGGAAGGGCCAGAACATCACCACTTCCACCCCATTCGGAGACATCGACCTCAACGACTACACCGACATCTCCACCGATGCCACAATGGACATGCTGCACGGAGGTGTCATGCTTAACTTTTCCGTGCCCTGGGTTGATCTGGGGCTCGGAGCCGGGGTGAACTACATCGACGCAGAGGCAGAGATCAAGGCGGACGACCGCAAGGAAACCGGTACTGCAGAGGCGCCTCTGCCTGTGGTCAAGGCCCGCGCCGAGATCACGCCCCCGCTTGTCGGCTTGCACCTCGCAGTGGCTGGTGAGGGTATCAGCTATTCGGGAAACAGCTTTTACGATGTGCGGGGCACCGTGGGATATACCTTTCAGGATCTTATGGTCGTGGATCTGCGGCTGGAGGGTGGTTATCGCCACATCGCAGTGGATTACGATGAAGAGGATCTGGTGCTGGACTCGAGCTTTTCCGGCCCCTTTGTCGGTTTGAGCCTCGCATTCTAGGATGGATGGTGAGCCAAAATTCGATCCAGCCCGCTTTCGGGTATGGCTACTTTATGTCCGGAAAATCCATTTTCCGGACATAAACTAGCTACATGTTTATTTCATGGACACGCCACTAGTCCGATTCGGTTGTCTCTGTGTTCAGCATTTCGTGCACTTCTTCCCCGGCGATCTCCTCCCTCTCCTCGAGCATCTCCGCCAAGCGGTCCAGGGCCCAGCGCTTGTCCCGGATGACCTCCATAGCTCGTTCGTAAGCCTCCCGTAGGAGCTCCTCCACTTCCTCGTCTACCTCCTGGGCAGTTCGTTCGCTTATCTCTCGGGATTTCCCCAGTTGTTCCCCGAGGAATACCTCCTTGCTCTGGCCACCTGGAGCCATGTATTTGAAACGTTCGCTCATGCCCCATTCCAGGACCATGCTCCTGGCCAGCTGAGTGGCGGTTTGCAGATCGTTGGCCGCGCCGCTGGTGGAGGTGCCGAAGACAAGGGTCTCGGCGCAGCGCCCGCCCATCATAACCGCCAGGCGGTCCAGCATGTACTCCTTGCGATAGATGTACTGCTCCTGCTCCGGGAACTGCTGTGTGGCTCCCATGGCCTGGCTGCGGGGGATGATGGACACCTTGTGCACCGGATCGGAGTGGGGCAGTGCCGCACCTACAATGGCGTGTCCCGACTCGTGATAGGCGACCATCCGTTTTTCCTCTTCGGTCATGGTCAGGCCGTGGCGCTGCAACCCCATCATCACTTTGTCCCGCGCCTCCTCTATATCCCGCCATTGGATTATCTCCCTGTTATGGCGGGCTGCCAGCAGGGCGGCCTCATTCAAGAGATTGCGCAGGTCCGCTCCGCTAAACCCCGGTGTGCCGCGAGCCAGCGCCTTGAGGTCCACATCATCGCCCAATTTCTTGTTCCGGACGTAGATGTCCAGGATCTGCTCGCGGTCAGCAGTTGTGGGTAGATCCACTGTGATCTTGCGATCGAAGCGTCCCGGGCGGGAGAGAGCGGGATCCAGGATGTCCGGACGGTTGGTTGCGGTCATGACCACAACGTTCTCGTTGGGCTCGAAGCCGTCCAGCTCGGACAGGAGCTGGTTCAGAGTCTGTTCCCTTTCGTCGTGGCCCCCGCCCAATCCGGCACCGCGGCGTCTGGCGATGGCGTCGATCTCGTCGATGAAGATAATGCTGGGGGCCTCCTTCTTGGCGTCCTGGAAGAGATTGCGCACGCGCTTGGCACCCACGCCTACGAACATCTCCAAAAAGTCGGATCCGGTGATAGAGAAAAAGGGCACTCCCGCCTCGCCGGCTACGGCTCTAGCCAGGAGGGTCTTGCCCGTGCCAGGATAGCCAGCAAGCATGATTCCCTTGGGTATCTCGCCGCCCATATCGCGGATTTTTTCCGGCTCCCGCAGAAAGGATACCACCTCCTTCAGCTCCTGCTTGCCCCCTTCGGCACCTGCAACGTCGTCAAAGGTGGTTTCCACTTCGCTGCGGTCGTACATCCTGGCCTGACTTTTGCCCACGGAGAAAATGCCTCCTCCCTGGGACTGGAAGCGCCTGGTCTGGGCGTAGACCAAGCCCAGTATGAGCAGGAGGGGGAGGAAGGAGATAATCCCGTACCAGAGCCAGGGATCGCTGGTGGGCTTGGTGTTGACCACCACGTTCTTGGACTCCAACAGGCCCATTAGCTCCTCGTCTCCGAAACTAGGCAGGTAGGTCTCGAATTCCGTGTACTGGACGTCCTCGCCTTTCTTGACTCTCTTGGTTCCGGGAGATTTGAGGGTTCCGCTGATCTGATCGCCTTGAACGGTGACCTGGGCCACGTTGTCGTTCTCCACATGGGCCCGAAATTCGGTATAGCTGATCTCTGTCCGCCTCCAGTTGGCTGGAATGAGCATCCAGATCATGAGGATCAGCAAGAGTAGAGGAATCACCCAAGACCGGGGATTCCGGAGGTTGTTCTGGGGCTGTTGGGTAGGGGAAGGCTTCTGCTGATTATCGGTCATTGTTTCGCTACCGGTGTTTGCGGCCTGGGATTGGGCTCCTTCGGCTCAGTTCTCACTGTCATAGGCTGGTCCCGCCAATTAAGCCTTTCTTGTATAGCAAATAGAGCGGTGTGGGAGCAAATCCAAATTTGTCTTCAGAAAGAGCATCAGGCCACAGGGGCAGGTGCTCGCAATCCGCTCCGTTTGTTGCCTCGTTGGCTGCTGGGCTGTCAAGGAGAGTCCTTCAGATCCTAACGGCGGGGTGATGGATACCACAGAAAAGAAAGAGTGGAGCTAATTCCCTTCGGAAAGAGAACGTTTTGCACGGGGGCGAGTTAGAGCCGACGCAGCTCAGCGTCAAATTCACCGTTTACGGCCTGGATTACCGCATATCCGCCTGAAGCGAGTGGGCCGGGATTGATAAGCTTGGTCTTTTGAAGCCGTTCTTCGCCGATAGCTTCGTGGATGTGCCCGGTAACGACAACCTCCGGCTGGTTGTGATCGATGAATTGCCGAATGGCTTTGCTTCCCACGTGTCTGCCGTCGGAGAGACGATCCGCAATCGTGTTTAAGGGAGGATTGTGGGTTGCCAAAAGCGTGCGCGGTAAATGCCTGATATCGGTTACTGCCTGCTCCAGCCAGATCGTCAGGGACTCCTCAGATACTTCCGAAGGCGTGCCGAAGGGAGTTGGCAGGGAGAAACCCACCCCCGCCAGTCCAACTCTTTCGTTTAGGGCAATACCCCTGGCGTGGATACTCATGCCTTTGTTTTCCAGCAGGGATCGAATTTCTCTGGTGTCCATGTTGCCCGTAAGCGCGTACACAGCGGGATTAACCTCGGCTATTTTCTCCAGTATACTTTCGGCCTTTCTCTTGTCCCCTTTGTTGGTCAGGTCTCCAGTGACAATGATTCCCGCAGCTCGATCCGCATGGGGTATCTTTGCTATGTTGTGTATGGACTCGTGAAGATCGCCAATGGCAATCCAGAATGTTTTGTGCTCCATAAAATTTTTTTTTGTATTACAGGCGAAAGGTGAAATAGTGAGAAAGGAATTGGTTGCCACACAACGGAATAGGGAGTGTTTCAATGGTAAAGTTGTACCATGAAATGTGAAAAACCTATTGATGTGGATTTAAGAGTTTTTTATGAGGTGAGCTGGGAGGTTTTACATAGCTACTTTTTTTATCAAAAGAAGGAAAGGAGCTGGATTTGGTCCGGAAAGTCCTCTTTCCGGACCAAATCTAGCTAAAGTCCGTGATGGTAAACGGAGTACTCCGTCCTTCCACCCAGAAGCTCATCGATTTCGTCCTGCACCTGCTGCCTCTCCCGGCTTTCCAACCAGTTCTGCCAATCTTGCGCAGAGTTCCAGACACTGATTACCAGATACTCTTCCGGGTCATTATAGTTACGCAGTGTCTCTCCGGAAATGTATCCGGGCTGCTCCATGGCCAGGGAGCGCATTTTCTTGAAAAGTGGGAGAATTTGCTTCCCCTTATCCGTTGGCACTTTTCTTTTGATGAGTACCTTGATCATAAGACCTCCAGTGCGCCTCTTGCGGAGGCGATGCTAGGCTTCCCTGAAACAAGGGAAGCCGCTGATTCCATGTATTTTTATTTTTTCATAAGCTCTAGGTACAGTCAAGCGAGAGCGGCTGGCGAAATCTTTTATCGTGGGCCGGACCCTGTAAAACTCCTTCCATATATGGGGAACATAACAGAACATCGCGCCTTATCCCTCATCCCCTACTTTTTCGCGCGACTCCCCGGATAGGCTCCGGTCATTGTATGTTTGGTTGTGCCCGGGGCGGCCCGGTAATGAGGGATGTATTGGAAACCGCTGTTGACAATGCGAAGGATAGTGTTACGTGATTGCCATGAGTAACACAAAAGTTTGCTCAGGAGAGTCGTTATGTCTACACCGCAGAATCCCATGCAGATTTTTCAGCTACTGGACAATTCCAATTGCGGTCAGTGCGGGGAATCCACATGCATGGCTTTTGCAGCCGCCGTATTCAGGGGAGATAGAAGCCTCGGGGAGTGCCCCCGCCTGGACCTAAGCCATATCCCCGCCGCAGAGGAAGAAAAGAGTCAGCCGGATCCGGCAGAAGCATCGGAACGGGAGATGGAGGAGCGGCTCAGGCAGCTGCAGAGCGGAGTCGCTGACCTGGATCTGGCTGCCGCCGCAGATCGCTTGAAAGGCAGTTTCCACGGGAGCCGTCTCCACCTCGACGTGCTGGGCAAGGAGGTAGCCGTGGATGGTAACGGGGGGCTGCATACAGCCCTCCATATTAACTATTGGGTTTTAGTCCCTGTATTGGACTACGTCCTGAACGCTTCCGGAACTCCACCAACCGGCCAGTGGAAGCCTCTGCGGGAGCTTCCCCAGGGCATCTCCTGGCAGGGGCTCTTCGCTCAGCGCTGCGAAAAGCCCCTCAAACAGGTGGCGGACACCTGTCCGGAATTGTTTCGGGATCTGCTGGGCATGTTCCAGGGTCGTCCGCCCGAGGTCGGGGCGGAGGCGGATATTGCGGCAGTGCTGCATCTTTTGCCGCTGATTCCCGTGATGATCATCTACAGTTACCCCGAGGAGGGGCTCGATTCCCATTTGAGCATGCTCTTTGACGCCAATGTGGACAAAAACCTGAGCATGGGCTCTATTTTCGCTCTGGGCACAGGTTTGGGCCGCATGCTGGAAAAACTCGCCGTAACGCACTGTCCCCAATACAGGAGCTAGCTCCGCTTCCTCTTTTTTCAGGAAAAGGAACTGCAGCTTGCCAAATCCTACTTCGGGAATGTAGGCTTCTGTTTGTATCCGCTTGATCGAAGCTCGGCCAAGGAGAACAGGAATGGGAATAGTTAGCTCAGTGTGGGGCATAGTGGCACTCCTTGCCATGTGCATCGCCTTCATCCCCCTGCTGGGGATCCTTAACTGGTTCGTGATCCCCTTTTCCGCTATCGGGGTGGTTCTTGGCTTCCTGGCCTTGAACGGCCCGGGTCGCTCCGGAGCGAGGACAGGGCTTGTCTGTTCCATTGTCGCCCTGATCCTAAGCTTTGTCCGTCTGTCCATCGGCGGGGGGATCATTTAGTATGGGCCAGGAGCAATGAGTAGTGAGTAACGGATTGTAAGGCGCAAGGGCGGAGGACCCGGAATCGTCATTGATTCTGTATCTTGTACTTGCAACCTGTCTCCTGACTCCTGGGCCCTCCGAGCCGATGTCCCTATGCGCTACCAAGGACCCATCTACCGTCCTCCCAGCGAGGCGGACAGCCTACTGATCCAGGCCACAATCGGCTGCCCGCACAACAAGTGTACTTTCTGCATGGTTTACAAGAAGGCCCGCGCTATGCCGTTCGCCCGGTCTCCGGGATCGTGGCGGATCTGCGCGAGGCCAGGCTTTTTCTGGAGCATACAAACGCAAGAACCTGGCTCACGAGCGACCATTACAGCAATTACGTGGACCTCCACGGACGCCTGCCGGATGATCGTGAGGCCCTGCTGCAGCGGATCGATGCCTGCCTGGAGCTGGATGCGTCGTATTTCCGTCCTTTCTTTGTAGGGAGAGAGTAAGCATGTGCCTTAAGCGGCTTCAGTCCGATTTGCTAGTTAATCCCCGCACAGAGAGAAAGCCAACGCGCGAGGGTACCGTCCAATGAGGCGATGGGTTGCAATTTGGGTCATTCTTGCGGTGGTTTTTTTTATGTTCTGGGGTTGCGGCCCCAGGGAGGACAATAGCGAAGGCCAGGGAGAACAGGCCAAGGAGGTACGGGTCACCGAGGCAAAGCACGTCTCTGTACAGAAAGAGCGCAGTTTCGCCGGGACGGCCAGGGCTTCGGAGACCGTTCCTCTCAGCTTTGAGATCGATGGCAGGCTCCGTTC
>JAIPEP010000015.1 GCA_021737085.1 Desulfohalobiaceae bacterium
CTTTCGTGTTTCGGGAGTCAGATTGTATGTCCTAAAGCTCTTCATCCCGCTGGCTCCTTGCTAAAAAGTAAAAAAAAAGTGTATCCGGAGAAGGGAGTCCTGTCAAGAATGCGGTGCGAAGAAATCTTGCCTTATCCATCCGGTTTTGGTTTTCTGGTGGTCACGGGGATATCCCTCACCGGAAGAAGGGAAGTCGCTGGGGTAGGCCTTTAATCCAGGAGGTGTGAACATGTCATTTATCCGCAAGAGCCTGTTGCAGCTTATATTCTCCGGTTCCTTCATGAAGCGCTGGAACGACAAGCTGCGGCCGGTGGAGTTCTGGGAAGTGGATAAGCAGGCCCACAAGATGATGATCGCCTGGATCCTGTACATCCAGAACAGCGCGGGGCTGAGCTTTGAGGAGCAAAAGGATCTGGGCAGGGAGGTAATCGAGGGAGGGATCTTCGAATACCTCTACCGCCTGATCATCACCGACATCAAGCCGCCCATCTTCTACCAGATCAAGTCCAATCCCTTGCACTACCGGCAATTGACTGAATGGGTTCTGGAACAGCTCGAGCCGAGGGTTCAGCCCTTAGGGGAGGATTTCTGGGAGCGCCTGACCGGTTACTTCCTCGACGGTTCCGAGCAAAACCTGGCCCGAAGGATCCTGAGCGCCTCACATCTCTACGCTAGTCAGTGGGAGTTTAGCCTTATCGAGACCATCAATCCCTGGGATGAAGAGCTGGAGGACATCCGGGACAATTTCGAGAGCTCCCTGCGGGAGTTCGGCGATATTCGCGGGGTGCCCGAGCTGACCGCGGACGGCCAGAACGAGCTTACCCGGTTTGTCCGGCAGTGCGGGCAGCTCAGGTTCCAGAAGCGCTGGTCCCAGACCCCCCGCATTCCAGAGACCTCCGTTCTGGGGCATCTGTTCATCGTGGCCTGCTACGCCTACTTCTTCAGCCTGACCACGGGATCCTGTGCGGTGCAGAGCCAGAACAACTTCTTCGCCGGATTGTTCCACGACCTGCCGGAGCTGTTGACCAGGGACATCATTTCCCCGGTGAAGCGATCGGTGCAAAAGATCGGAGCCCTGATCAAGGAATATGAGGACAAGGAGCTCAGACGGCGCGTATTCCAACTCCTGGAGCAAGGGGGGTTCGACGCGGTCGCATCCAGGCTGGCCTATTTCCTGGGCTCGGATGTGGGATCGGAATTCGTGGGAACAGTCCGCCTCCAGGGAGAGGTAAAGGAAGTGAGCCGGGATTTGTTGCAGGACGAGTATAACCGGGACCAATTCGACCCCAAGGACGGGGAGTTACTCAAGGTCTGCGACAGCCTGGCCGCGTTCATCGAAGCCTATACCGCCATGCGCAACGGGATAAATACTGATCAACTGCAACAGGCGGTCTGGAGGATACGAAGCGATTACAGCCAGACTGTGCTCGCACCGAATCTGCACGTGGGCAGTCTCCTAGCGGACTTTGATTGATTTACCCTGTGGACCCGCCTCTTGCATCCCTCCTACGGACCTACGGGTTGTTCTCCCCTGCGGAAAGAGGGAGGTAAAACGCCCTTGTAGAATCTTTTAACTGTATCCCTCCTCTGATTTCCCGGCGTTGGTGTTGGCCTTAGCACCGGAAATACCGGCTAGCGCTTACTGATCTAGTTATACTTTCTACAACAGCTGCTGGAGTTTCCCTGCGAGTGGATCTGGTTGCGGCAGGCAGCCAACGCAAAAGACATGTTCCCTGGCGAGTTCTCCTTTTGCAGCACAAATTACAGTAGAAAACAAAAACAATAGTTTTTTTATAAAAAAATACTTGACATATTTATTTAGGGGTGTTGTTTTATGTGGTAAGAAGTGGTAAAGAGTGGGATATGGAATATATGTTCAGGGGTCACTCCTATCGCAGCCTGGACGCCAAGGGGCGTCTGATGCTCCCTCCGGAGTTTCGCAACGCCGTGCTGGAGCACGACGGACAGGGCAGCATCATGCTGACCAACTTCGATGGGTGCGTGGCAGCCTATCCCCGGCCGGAATGGCGCGAGATCGAGAATAGCTTCAATCGGGCCAATCTGGTCAACCGGAGCATCAGGAACTTCCAGCGCTTCTTCATCGCCGGAGCCATGGAAGTGACCCTGGACAAGCAGGGGCGTATACTGATTCCGCCTCATCTTCGCGACTACGCCAAATTGGAGCGGGATGTGGTCTTGGCCGGTGTGGGGCGCAAATTCGAGATCTGGGATCAGGAGCGCTTTAGCGGCCAGATGGAGGAGACGGAGCAGAACTTCGATCAGATCATGGACGAGCTTTCCGGAACGGGATTCGTGCTTTATATCTAGATCCATAACCACACAGAGGGGTCACCATCAGGGTGGGGAATTTCTTTCCAGGGAAATATGCCCATACCACAGTTATCTCAGAGGGACCAGAAGACTGCCGAGGCTGATGTGTCGGAGCACGATCCAGTTCTTACCAGCCAAGTGGTGCAGGGCCTGCGGGTGGAGCCCGGAGGCCGCTATCTGGACGGCACTGTCGGCCTGGGGGGTCATACATTGGGCCTTCTCAAGGCCTGTCCCAGCCCGCCGCGGGTGCTCGGTCTGGACAGAGACGCCCGGAGCCTGGCAGAGGCGGCGCGGCGGATTCGGGCCGAGGGGTTCTCGGATAGCGTGAGCCTGGTGCAGGCGCGTTTCAGTCGATTTCCAAAGGTGTTGCGCCAGCTTGGCTGGGAGGATCTACATGGCGCGCTGCTGGATCTGGGTGTTTCCTCCTATCAGCTTGAGAGCGCAGAGCGCGGTTTCGGATTGCATCAGGAGGGGCCGTTGGATATGCGCCTGGACGCCGAGTCCGGCTGGGAGACGGCAGCAGATCTGGTGAATCGGGCGGATGCGGACCGCTTGCGGGATATAATCCGGGACTACGGGGAGGAGCCCTTGGCCGGGAGAATAGCCCGGAGCATCGTCAGACGCCGTGGTCATGGGGTCTTTCGGACCACCACTGAGCTGGCCGAGGCGGTCAAGGAGGCTTACCCGGCCAAATGGCGGCGCACAGCGCGGAGGCATCCGGCCACACGCACTTTTCAGGCCCTGCGCATAGCGGTCAATGAGGAGCTGGAGGAGCTCTCCACATTTTTGCGGCATATTCCGGATTTTCTCCGCCCGGGTGCGCGTGTGGCGGTTATCTCCTTTCATTCCCTCGAGGACAGGCTGGTCAAGTGGGCCTTCCGCAGGGCGGCCAAGGGATGCGTCTGCCCGGTGGATCAGGCGGTTTGCACCTGTGAGGGACGGCCGAGCCTGCGACTGGTGCACAAGAAACCGATCACACCCCCGGCGGAGGAGATTGAGCAAAACAGGCGCAGCAGGAGCGCGAAAATGCGCCTTGCCGAGAAGCCGGAAAATCAGTGACCCGGAGGGTTGATGGGATCCAAGGTGAAAAGGTTGAACTGGTGGGGGACGGTTCTGTTGGGTTTGGCCGCTTTCGGGCTCAGTCTGACCCTGGTCTGGCTCAATGTGCAGATGGTCAACATGGCCTACGATATGAAGCAGCTAAGGAGCAGGTTGCAGTCGGAGAAAACCCTGAACGCAAAGCTCGAAGTGGAGAGGATGCATCTCGTCTCCGACTACAGACTCCAAGAGCTTGCTAAGCGCCTCGGCTTAAGCCCCCCGATGGAGGACCAGGTCCGCAGGATTCGTTAAGTTATCCGCCTGAGGACAGAAGTCCTATTTTCCCGAGGCATGGGGCGCTTTATAGGAAGATGTCCCTGGAGGCGGAAGGGGCTGTGCGGGGATCCTTCCGCGAAGCGGGTAGCGGAGGGGAATCAGACTCAGTAAAAGTCTTGGGCGACAACAGGCGGCGATCATGAACGCACGGTATACAAGTTCCCGCAAAGACTGGTCCAAGATGAGGATCATCCTTCTGCTCGGAGCCCTCATCCTGGTCTGGGCGGGTCTCTGGGTCCGGACCTATTTTATTCAGGTCGTGCACGGCCTGGAGCTGTCCGGTAATTCCAGGGGCCAGTACTGGACCGAAGAGTTTGTGCGGGGGCACAGGGGGGATATCTATTCCGCCGGGGGATCCCTGCTGGCCAAGAGCGTCACAGTGGATTCGGTCTTCGTGCGGCCGGAGGAGATCACCGACCCGGACCGCGTCACTCGCCTCCTCTCCCATATACTGGGGAAGGAGCAAAAGGATCTGGCAGAGCGGATACGGGGTGAAGCAAAGTTTGTCTGGATCGAGCGCAAAATCGGGGACAGAAGCGCGGAGCGCATCCGCTCCAGGGACATCTCCGGGGTCTATTTGACAGAGGAATCCAAGCGTCTCTATCCCCAGGGCCACCTGGGTGGGCAGTTGCTCGGCTTTGTGGGGATGGACAACTATGGTCTGGAAGGGCTCGAATTGTCTTTCGATTCCTATCTCAGCGGAGAAAAGGAGGAGCTCCTTGTCCAGCGCGACGCCTACGGCCGGGTCCTCTATGCACCGGGGGAGCTCTCCAAGAATTTGTCCGGAGGGGATCTCACCCTGACCCTGGATACCCGGGTCCAGTTCGCAGCGGAAAAGGCAGTTGCCAGCGCCGTGCAGAGCTTCGAGGCAAAATACGGAAACCTTTTGGTGGTTAAGGTGGATAACGGCCATATACTCGCCTCTGCCCAGTATCCGTTTTTCAATCCCAACCGCTTCAGCAAATATTCCTCGCATATGTGGCGGAACCGGGCCGCTATGGACGCCTTTGAGCCGGGATCCTCCATGAAGCCTTTCCTTGTGGCCTCAGCCCTGGAGAAAGGCCTATGCAGTCCGACAACCATCTATTACTGCGAGAACGGCAAGTGGCGTTTTCAGGGGCAGCTAATCAAGGACACCCATAACTACGGATGGCTCTCGGTGAGGAAGGTCCTGATCTATTCCAGCAACATAGGGGCGGCCAAGATCGGGCTGGATCTGCAGGCGGAGCCCTACTATCACGATCTGCGCGAGCTGGGGCTGGGCCGAGAAACGAGCCTGCCGCTGCCCTCGGAGAACGAGGGCATCCTTCGCAGGGGCAGAAGATGGAATAGCATAGATCTGGCCTCAGCGAGTTTCGGGCAGGGATTTTCCCTGAATCTATACCAGATGGGCCGGGCCTATCTGTGTTTGGCCAACAAAGGGGTGCGAAAACCCCTGACCCTGGTGCAAGACCCCGTTAGGGACAAGCCCGACCCCCATCGCGTCTACTCCGAGCAGACAGCGGAGAATGTCCTGAGCATGATGAGTAATGTGGTGCAGGGCAACGGAACCGGCACCAGAGCGGATATCAAGGGCGTTCAGGTGGGGGGCAAGACGGGAACGGCGCAGAAGGCGATGCGCAAAGGGGGATACGGGGAGGATTATGTGGCTATCTTTGCGGGCCTAATAACCGCCAAAGACCCGGAGTATCTACTCCTCGCCATGGTGGACAGCCCGTCTAAGAACCATTACGGCGGGGTGGTAGCCGCTCCGGCAGTGCGCAAAGTGGGACGGACCCTCTTGCGCCACGCGGATACTTTTAGGAAGTGGCAGCCTGCCTCTGGGGAAGGGGTTACCAAGGCCTCCCGCGAGGAGGAGACAGCAGCAGAAAGTCCCCGCATGGTCACTTTGAGTAACTGGGAACAAAGGGTAGAAGGCTCCGGTGTTCCCGATCTGCGGGGTATGCCCCTGCGCCTGGCCCTGGGGATCTTGGCCAGGCAGGGAATAATGCCTCAGGTAAGGGGATCTGGAGTGGTAGTGACCAAGCAGAGCCCCAAGCCCGGAGGTGCAGGGAACAAGGAAGACATGGTCCTCTGGCTGGGAGGAGACAAAGGTAAGGGGTGATTCCGGATGGGGCTTTGGAGGCAATTGAAGCAGGCCGTGGAATCCGGGGCGGAGGTGCATACGCATTCCGCCACGGTTCGGCCGGGGGATGTCTTCGTGGCCCTGCCCGGGACCCGGAGGCACGGGGCGGAGTTCGTCCTGGACGCCCTGGGCCGCGGGGCGGGATATGTGCTCCTGGACAGGGAGCCTCCTTCCGCTGCCCGCGATTTACCCGGGAATTGCCTGCGCGTTGCCGATGTGCGCACAGCCCTGGGCGAGCTGGCCCGCATACGCCACAGAACGGCCTCCCTGCCCTTGTCCCTGCTCGGCCTGACCGGGACCAACGGAAAGACCACAGTCTCCTATCTCCTGGAGCATATTCTGGTCCGGGCTGGGTGCCGCGTAGGCTTGCTGGGCACGATCAGCTACCGCTGGCCGGGCCACGAGGAGGCTGCCGGATTGACCACGCCGGATTGCCTGCGGATCCACGAGCTTCTGGCCCGGATGGGCCGGGACGGGGCGGATACGGTCTGTATGGAGGTCTCTTCCCACGCCCTGGAGCAGAAGCGCGTGGCCGGCCTGCGCTTCGACGCCGCCCTGTTCACCAATCTGAGCCCGGAGCATATGGATTATCACCTGGACATGGAGAGCTATTTCGCGAGCAAGAGCCTGCTGTTCACCGAGTATCTGGGCAGTGACCGGACTGCGGTGATCAATCTGGACGACCCCTACGGCAGGCGCTTGGCCTCCATGTGCCCCAGGGTTCTCGGATACACCCTGAACGGGGAGAATGCCCCTTCCGGGGAAGCGGTTCTGCGCGGAGAGCTAGAGAGAGCGGACCGGAGCGGGCTGATCCTTGGCCTTGGCTATGCGGGGCGGAGCTGGCGAATCCGCTCCCCGCTCGTGGGACGGCACAACGCCTCCAATCTTTTGGCCGCTCAAGCCATGGGTCTCGTTATGGGGCTTTCCGAGGACGCTTTCCAGTGCCTGGAAACTTTTTCCGGAGTTCCGGGACGCCTGGAATGGGTGGAGAACGAGGCTGGAAAGCACATATTCGTGGATTATGCCCACACCCCGGATGCCCTGGAGAATATTCTGGCTGCGCTCTTGGGGCTAGACTACAGGCGGATCCTGGTCCTCTTCGGCTGCGGGGGGGACAGGGATCGGAGCAAAAGGCCCGTCATGGGAGAAGTCGTGGCCAAATATGCAGACGAGGTCTTCTTGACCTCGGACAATCCCCGCACCGAGGACCCGGAGCGGATCATGGACGATGTGGAGCCCGGTCTGGAAGGGGCGGAAATGGTGGTGCGGGAAGTGGACCGGGAGAAGGCCATTCACAGGGCTATGGACAGGCTGGGGCCGGAGGACGTTCTTTTGCTCGCGGGAAAGGGGCACGAGACCTTCCAGGAGGTGGGTGGGCGGAAGCTGCCCTTCAGCGACCGGGCCGCAGTCCGGGAGTATTTGCAGGAGGGGATAGGGAGTAGGGCTTGACCGGCGGGAGGGATTGTTTTGCCTCCCCTGTTCATTCCCCGTATCCCGGCAAACCCTAACCATAGAAGGCCTGATACGAATGCGACTGCAAGATGTTGTCCAGGCCACTGGCGCGGAGGGAGAAGCCCTACGGGAAGGCACGGAAGTCCGTAATGTCCGGATCGACAGCAGGCAGATCTGTTCTGGGGATATTTTCGTCTGCCTACCGGGGGAGCACACGGATGGACACGCCTTCGCGCAGGACGCCCTGCAGCGTGGCGCTGCCGCAGTCATGGCCCAAAAGCCGCTGCCACGGGTCGGCCCCGGGGCGCCGGTGCTTCGCGTCGGGGATTGTCTGAAGGCCCTGGGCGATCTGGGTGCCTGGTGGCGGGATCGCTTCCGGGGTACAGTGGTGGCGATCACGGGATCCGCGGGCAAGACGAGCGTCAAGGAGCTCCTGGCCTCCATTCTCTCGCAAAAGGCGGAGACAGCGCGCAACTACAAGAACTGGAACAACAGGCTGGGGGTGCCGCTATCCATTCTGGGATGTAGCGGCCGGGAACGCTACTGGGTTATGGAGGCCGGAGTGAACCAGACCGGAGAGATGGATGAGCTGGCTCGTATCCTCAGGCCGGACATGGCCCTGATCCACAATGTGGGGTTGGTCCATCCCGAGGGTCTGGGGGGCCTGGAGGGAGTGGCCAGGGAAAAGGCCAAGCTGGTCCGGGCTGTGCGGGAGAAGGGCCTAGTGGTGGTAAGCGCGGATTATCCCCTTTTGACCTCCGCCCTGCCGGAAAGAGAGGACCTGCGCACAACCCGCTTTTCTTGTATGGGAGGGCAGGCCCGCTACCAGGGCGAATATCTGGGTCTTGCGGACAAACGGGGATCTTACCGGCTCCGTCTGGACGGGGTGGAGCTCACGCCGGACCCCGGCTTCCGGGCGGAATTCCAGCTGGAGAACATCCTTGCGGCAGCCGCCGCCGCATGGGAGCTAGGCTACCGAAGCGGAGAAATCGAGGCAGGGCTGGCCCGGGCGGAGTTGCCGGAGCACCGCAACAAGGTGATCCGTATGGGCAACTGGACACTTATTGACGATTGCTACAACGCCAATCCCGTGTCCGTTCGCTGCGCTTTGCGAAGCGCAGGAGAGCTATCCGGTGCCTCGCCCTTTATTGCCTTTCTGGGCGACATGTACGAGATGGGGGATGCGGCGGAAACCGCTCACTACGAGATGGGCCGCGAGGCTGCCCTGCAGGGGGTGGAGCACCTGCTCTACAGCGGGGAGCTCATCCACCACGTAGAGCGGGGCTTTCGGGAGGCCGGCGGGCTCGACGGGCCGCACCCAGTGGAGACAGGCGAGGAGCTTCTACGATTTTGGCGGGGTCTCCCTTTCTCCGGCGGAACAGTGCTGCTTAAGGCCTCGAGGGGATGCCGGCTGGAGCGGTTCGTACAGATCCTGCAAGAGGAGCTGACGAAATGATCTATCATCTGCTGTATCCGTTGAGCGATGTCTCCACCCTGTTCAACGTGTTCCAGTATATCACCTTCCGCTCCATCTATGCCCTGCTGACTGCACTGATCCTGAGCCTTCTCCTGGGGCCCTGGATGCTTTCCTGGCTGAGTCGGCTGAAATGGGGGCAGCGAATACAGGAGGATGTGACCAACCATGGTCTGAAGGAGGGGACCCCCACCATGGGGGGGTTGCTCATCGCCGCGGCCCAAGTGGGAGCTGTCGGGCTCTGGGGCAATTGGAGCAATCCCTACCTCTGGCTGACCATGTTCGTTTTTCTAGGCTTCGGGGGGATAGGATTCCTGGACGACTACATCAAAGTGGTCAAGGGACGGAACAAGGGGCTGACCAAGAGCGGCAAGTTTACCGCCCAGTTGCTCATCGCGGGACTGGCGGTGGGTGCGCTTATCCTTCTGCCTGGATACTCCAGCAAGCTCTATTTCCCTTTTATCAAATGGCTCCATCCGGATTTGGGCTGGTTCTATCTACCCTTCGCCCTCTTCGTGATCGTGGGCTCCTCCAACGCGGTCAATCTCACGGACGGCCTGGACGGCCTGGCCATCGGGCCGACGGTGGTGGTCTCCTCCTGCTTGGCTGTTTTCGTCTATGTGGCCGGGCACGTGTATCTGGCAGATTACCTGCAGGTGGCCAATGTTTCCGGCGTGGGGGAAGTCACCGTTTTTTGCGGCAGCCTAGTGGGGGCGGGGCTGGGGTTTCTCTGGTACAACGCCTATCCGGCCCAGATTTTCATGGGTGATGTGGGGAGCCTGAGTCTGGGCGGGACGATAGGCTTTCTGGGAATACTCTGCAAACAGGAACTCGTGCTGGTCATCCTTGGGGGGCTCTTTGTCCTGGAGACCCTGTCCGTGGTGATTCAGGTGGGCTACTTCAAATGGACCGGTGGCAGGCGTCTTTTCCGCATGGCCCCGATCCATCACCATTTTGAGCTCAAGGGCGTTCCGGAGGCAAAGATCATTGTCCGCTTCTGGATTCTTTCCATCCTTCTGGCCATGCTCGCCCTGAGCACTTTGAAGCTGCGCTAGTATCGGAGATCAGAGGTCGGAGAAAAGAGAAGGAAGCTGGGATGAGCAAGGTTCGGTTCGGGGACAGGCGATGATGCAGATCAGGGGAGAGCCGCTGCACGGCGGGCGAGTCGTGGTCGTGGGAGCCGGACGGTCTGGTATCGCCGCGGCGAGGCTTGCCGCAGCGGCGGGAGCCGATGTCCTTCTGCTGGAGAGAAATCCCGCGGTGCTGGACGAGGCGACGACTGAGCTGCTCCTGACAGAGAGTATCTACTGCCGGACCGGTGAGCACGGGGAGCCACAGTTTCGGGGTGCGGATCTGGTGGTTCTCAGCCCGGGCATTCCGCCGCAAATTATCCGGAGGCAACTCCCTGGGGAGAGAACGCCTCCCCTGTATTCCGAGCTGGAGCTGGCCTGGTGGTTCGTGGACCGGCCGGTCATCGCCGTGACCGGAACCAACGGCAAGACCACCACCGTGGGGTTGATTTATCAAATGCTGGAATACGCCGGTATCTCGGCCTTTGCCGGCGGCAATATCGGTCCGCCGCTTTCAGAATACGTCCTGCAGGAAGTAGGCGCGCAGGTCCTGGTCCTGGAGGTGAGCAGCTTCCAGATGCTCTGCACGGAGACTTTCCGGCCGGATGTGGGAGTGCTGCTCAATGTGTCTCCCAACCACCTGGATTACCACGGGAACCTGGAGGAATACTTTGAGGCCAAGATGGCCCTTTTCCGGCGGCAAGAGCCCTCGGATTTGGCCGTTCTCCCCCAGGGGATGCGCACGCGGCTACAGGATCACCCGGATATACGGGCCAGGCGGGAATACTTCAAAGATCTGGGTCGCTTCGACTGTCCCGCTCTACTCGGGGGCCACAACAGGGCGAACATGGAGGCGGCCTTCGCAGCCTGCCGTCCCTTTGGGGTCCCGGAGGAGACTGCCCGGAGAGCGGTCCGTGATTTCCGCCCCCAGGCGCACCGCCTCCAGATCCTGGGGGAAAAAAACGGAGTACTCTTTGTGGACGATTCCAAGGGGACCACACTCGAGGCCCAGCAGGCCGCACTGCACAGCTTCGATAGGCCTGTTCTCCTTCTGGCCGGCGGCAGGCTCAAGGGCGGGGATCCAGGGATCCAGGCGGGCTTAATCCGCAGCCGGGTCAAGGCGGCCGCTGTCTTCGGCGAGTGCAGGGACGTCCTGCGTAGGGCCTGGCAAGAGAGCACAAGGGTTTTTTCCCAAGAGGACATGGAGGGGGCTCTGCACAGATTAATGAGTCTGGCCGGGCCTGGGGATGTGGTCCTGTTCGCCCCGGGCACGTCCAGTTTTGATCAGTACGCGGACTATCGGGAGCGGGGAGAAGCCTTTCAGGGGCTGGTAAACAGAATAGGCGATGGGCGCGATAGGCGATGGGCGATGGATGAAGGGCGATAGGCCCTTGCCTTCCAGAAGACGGGAAACCGGCAAGGACGGATCATGGCAGCTGCCAGAAGCAGACAGAGCAAAGGGGCAGGACCGGATCCGTGGGTTTTGGGGCCCGTTTTGGCCCTGATGACCCTGGGGCTGGTGATGGTTCTCAGCTCCAGCGCCATACAAGCGGAGCGCATCTTCGGACGGGAGTACTACTTTTTCTGTCGGCAGCTTGTCTACGTCCTTCTGGGAACGGGGCTGATGTACCTCGCCTGGAGGGTACCCATAAACCTAGTCTATCGTCTAGTCTATTTCTGGCTGCTGCTGGCCGTGATTTTATTGCTTTTGACCCTGACTCCGGCTGGGACGGGAGCTGGCGGGGCGAGCCGATGGCTGGACTTGGGGGCTTTTACCCTGCAGCCGTTGGAGCTGGCCAAGGTGGCCCTGGTGCTCTATCTGGCCTACTTCTTCAGCCAGAAACAGGACAAGATCAAGACCTTCAGCATAGGGTTTTTGCCCCCTGTTTTGGTGACTCTCGCCATCGGGGGAATACTCCTGATGCAGCCCGATTTCGGAGGAGCGGTCTTCATAACCGCCCTGTTCTTTCTCCTGAGCCTGACTGGTGGAACGCGGCTGATATATCTCTTTACCTCAGGGCTCTTGTGTGCCGGAGCGGGAACATTGATGGTCCTCAACTCCACCTATCGCCTGGAGCGCTGGACCGCTTTCCTGCATCCCTTTCAGAACGCGGAAAGCATCGGATATCAACTGGTCCAGTCCCTGTATGGGCTGGGCAACGGCGGCATTTTTGGAGTCGGTCTCGGTGAAGGAAAACAGAAGCTGTTCTTCCTGCCCGAGGCCCACACCGACTTCATCCTCTCCGTGGTGGGCGAGGAAATCGGGTTTCTGGGGCTTTCGGCGGTCTTCATCCTTTTCGGGGTGTTTATGTTCCGGAGCCTATATATCAGTCTTATGCAGCAGGACCTGCAGTCCCGCTTTACCGTGCTGGGGCTCAGCCTAGTCGTGCTCCTGGAGGCCTTCTTGAATATCGCGGTTGTTGTGGGCGCCAGTCCTCCCACGGGAGTGCCCATGCCCTTTATTAGCTATGGGGGGTCCAATCTGATCGCTATGTGTATCTGTTGCGGGCTCATCCTGAACATCGGCACCAGGAGGGGAGGCTAAAGTGAAACGCGTCGTGGTCAGCGCCGGTGGCACCGGCGGCCATATCTTCCCCGCCCTGGCAGTGGCAGACGAGATCAGGGAGCGCTATTCCTGGGCAGATATCGTCTTCGTGGGCGGAGAGAAGGATCTGGAGCGGCGCTGGGCGGAAAAAGCAGGGCTCTCCTTCCTCTCCTTACCGGCAAAGGGTGTCCTGGGCAGAGGGCTCCGTTCCCTGGGTTCCCTCTGGTGGATCAGCCGCAGTATGCTCAAGTGCAGCGCTTTTTACCGGCGCTTCCGGCCCCAGGCAGTAATCGGCTTCGGCAGCTACGCAGGTTTCGTTCCCGTGTGGATGGCCTGCAGACAGGGAATTCCCTCGGCGATTCACGAGCAGAATAACCTACCGGGAATGACCAACAAGGTCCTGGGCAAAAAGGTGGACCGGATCTTTTTAACCTTTCCCGACGAGTGGGAGAGCTTTCCCGCGGAAAAGGTGATTCAGACGGGTAATCCTGTGCGCAAGGACCTTTTGCAAATGGGGGAGCGGGAGAAGCTCTACGCCCACGAGGGGGCGAAGAATATTTTCGTCTTCGGCGGGAGCCAGGGAGCTCAGGTGCTGAATAGGGTCATCCTCCGGGCCCTGCCCTCGCTGAAGTCTTTCCACGTGAACATCATGCATCAGACCGGGGAGGAGGACTATCAGCAGGTCAGGGAGGAATACCGCAGACAGGGGCTGGACGACACTCAGGTCTATCCCTTTATCGAAGACATAGGTGCGGCATACAGGTGGGCGGATTTGGTGATATCCCGGGCAGGCGCCTCCACGCTGGCCGAGCTGACCGTCGTGGGCCGGCCGAGCATCTTGATTCCCTTCCCCTATGCCACGCACGCCCATCAACTGGACAACGCCCGATACCTGGAGAGACAGGGTGCAGCCTATGTCCTGGAGCAGAGCTATCTGGACGAGGTGAACTTGACCAACATGATTGGGGACCTGCTTTCACTGCCGGGCAAGCTCAAAGAGATGGGATTTGCGGCAAGGAAGCTTTCCCGCCCCGACGCGGCACAGAGAATTGTCGACGAGCTGGAGCGGATGCTGCAGGAATCCGGCAAGGACTCAAACGGAGAGCGAAGAAAGGCATGAAGACCAAGCTACGTGAGATTCACATGGTGGGGATCGGAGGCTCCGGAATGAGCGGTATAGCCGAGGTCCTGATCAATCTGGGCTATAAGGTCTCCGGATCGGATGTCGCAGACAATGATACTGTCCGTCGGCTCCGCGGTCTGGGTGCTCGGATCGAGACCGGGCATAAAGCGGAGAACATTGGGGATGCCGAGGTCCTGGTCAAATCCACCGCTATAGGCGGAGACAATCCCGAGGTTGGCGCCGCCAGGGAAAAAGGGATTCCGGTGATCCCGCGCGCGGAGATGCTCGCCGAGCTAATGCGCCTCAAGACGGGTATCGCGGTGGCGGGGACCCATGGCAAGACCACGGCCACCTCCCTTCTGGCAGAGGTATTCAAGGAGGCCGGGATGGATCCCACGGTGATCATCGGGGGCAGATTGAACGCATACGGCAGCCATGCCCTCATGGGCGAAGGGGAATACCTTATCGCGGAGGCGGACGAGTCTGACGGATCCTTCCTTTCCCTGCTGCCCATAATGAATGTGGTGACCAACGTGGATCTGGATCATACGGACTACTATTCGGACATGGCCGCAGTGGACGAGGCCTTTGTCCAGTTCATGAATCAGGTGCCCTTCTACGGTTTGAACGTGGTGTGCGGGGACGATACCCGCCTCCGGAAGCTTCTTCCCCGGGTCAAGCGGCCGGTCCTGACCTATGGGCTGGGCCAGGACAACGATCTCCGGGCAGACATCCACGAGCTGGGTCTTGCCAGCCGCTTCTCCGTGTACTGGCGGGGATCCCCCTGGGCTGACGTGGTCCTGTCCCACCCGGGGCGGCACAATATTCAAAACGCCCTGGCCGCCATCGCGGTGGCGATGCAGTCGGACATTCCCCCGGAAGCCGTGGTCAGGGGACTGGAGAATTTTGGCGGAGTGGGCCGGCGCATGGAGAAGAAGGGAGAGCGGGAAGGAGTTCTCCTCCTGGACGACTACGGGCACCACCCCAGGGAGATCGAGCTCACCCTGCGCACAATCAAGGAGGTTTACGGGGACAGGCGTCTTATTGTGGTGTTCCAGCCGCATCGCTTTACCCGGACCAGGGATCTTTTCGCCGGGTTTTGCCGGGCCTTTACTCTGGCCGACCTGCTTTTTTTGACCGAGATCTACCCTGCTTCCGAGGATCCCATTCCCGGAGTGAGCGGCGTTTCATTGGCTCAGGGTATCAGGCAGATGAGCGGCCAGGAGGTGATGTTCTGCGAGGATTTTTCCAGCTGTCTGCGCGAGCTGCAGGATATCTCCGCGCCCGGGGACGTGGTTCTGACCCTGGGGGCGGGGGATATTTCGCGGCTGGGCACAATGTTCTTGCATGCTTCCCCGCAATGATTTGCCCAGCGGGACGAGCCCTTCCAAGAGATTGGCCTGCGTGCGGGGAGAGGAAGGTAAAAAGGCCACAAGCTTATGGAGATACTCCGCAGGCCGAGCCTAAGGGATCTGACCACTCTGCGCATGGGGGGATGCGCCAGTAGTGGAGTCCGGATCCGCTGCGAAGCGGACTGGGAGGAGCTGTCCTCCTTCCTGCAGGCAGAGCGGCTCACCCCGGTCTGTTTGGGCAGGGGGAGCAATATTCTGGCCCGGGAGGGGGATCTGGCCCTGGTCCTTGTCCTTCAGACCCCGATGCGCGAGCTAAAGACCATGCACCGGCAGGGCGATAGGATCCGGATAGAGGCGGATGCGGGCATGCACCTGGGACGGCTGCTGGCGAGGCTGCAGAAACTGGGTCTTAGCGGGTTGGAGGGTCTGATCGGCATTCCCGGTTCCCTGGGTGGTGCGGTGGCCATGAACGCCGGGGCCTACGGCTATGATATCAGCCGGGTCCTGGCCCGGGTCCGGATCTGGAGCCCCCGGGGCGGCCTGCAGTGGCTGGAGAGGGAAGAGCTCCGGCTGGGCTACCGGGAGTTCCTTCCACAGGAGCCTGGCTTTTTCTGCATCACCTCGGCGGAGCTGGACCTGGAGCAAAACGTCCCGGAGGAGGTGCGGCGCAGAATGCGTCATTTCTACAGAACCAAGAGGAGGGCTCAACCGGTGCAGTCCATGACCTGCGGCTGCGTCTTCAAGAACCCGCATGCCGGACCGGCTGCGGGAGAGCTGCTGGAGCGATGCGGATTCCGGGGCTTTTACCAAGGAGAGGTGGGGTTCTCCGAGCAGCACGCCAATTTTCTGATCAACAGCGGCGGGGGCCGGGCGGATCAGGCCCTGGAGCTCATGGAGAGGGCCAAAACCGCGGTTCGACGGAACTTCGCTGTCGATCTGGAACGCGAAGTCCGGCTCCTGGAGTAGCCGGGAGAAACAAGGGGATCCGCCGTGTCCAGGATTATGCTGTTACTGCTTCAGGCCTTGCTTGTGGCGGGATCTTTGGCTGTTCTGAGCCTGGGGCTCCTGGCGGGGTACAGGTGGGTGACCACCACCCCGCTTCTGGCCCTGGAGCGCATTGAGATCCAGGGTAACGAGGCCTTGAGCGACAGGCGGATCCAGGAGATAGCCGGACTCGTCCGGGGGGAGAACCTCTTCGCCCTGAACATGTCTCGCATTGAGCGGCGGCTTACCAGCTCCGGGTGGATCGATTCGGTTCTGGTGCGGCGCTCCCTGCCGGACACCATGCTGCTGAAAGTGGAAGAGAAAAAGCCTGTTTTCTGGATCAAGCGTGGCGAGGCTATCTACTATGCAGACAAAAGAGGCAGGCCGATCGCGCCGGTGCGGACCGGGCTCTTTATCTCCCTTCCCTTTTTGCGGCTCGACAAGAGGGCAAGAGAACAGTCCCGGGAGAAACTCAAGGTGCTTCTTTCCGGGTTGCAGAACCGCTCTCTGCCCTTCACCCGTGACCGGCTGGCCTGGGTACGGTTTTTTTCCGGGGAGATCGTGGAGATGTACCACATGGATCGCTCGCTAAGGATATGTCTGGGCGGAGAATCCCTACAAAAGAACCTCAGCTTCCTGGCGGCTGTGTGGAAGGACTTGCGGAAAAGACAGGAGCTTGAGCGAACAAGGAGGATCCTTGTCTATGGTGCCAGGGGCTGGGTCAAGCAAGATACAGAGGGCCCGACTTGAGCGGCTGGATCGCTCATTCAGGGTGTTCGTCTGGACTTTCAGGGAGAGGCCGGGCGCAAACAGGTAAAATAACATTTTTTCGTCATGGTGATTAACACCTCTTTAAGACACATCTCTTTAGGCACGGTGGCGGAGCCTCAGGAGGAAAAGACGGAGCAAATTGTCTGATTGAGGAATGGAGTCAATATGAGCACGCGATCCAATGTCATTGTCGGACTGGACATCGGGACCACCAAGATCTGTAGCGTCGTGGGCGAGACCACGCCGGACGGCGTCGATGTGGTGGGCATTGGCATGAGTCCCTCCACAGGCCTGCGCAAGGGGGTGGTGGTGAACATCGAGCAGACGGTGCGATCTATCAAGCAGGCCCTGGAGGAAGCGGAGTTGATGGCGGGATGCGATATCCGCTCCGTGTACGCCGGCATCGCCGGAAGTCACGTCATGGGCTTCAGCAGCCACGGCGTGATTGCGGTGAAGGGGGGCGAAGTGACCCAGAGGGATCAGGACCGGGTCATCGATGCGGCCAAGGCGGTGGCCATTCCCCTGGACCGGGAGGTGATCCACATCCTGCCCCAGGAGTACATCGTGGACGATCAGCACGATATC
This sequence comes from Desulfohalobiaceae bacterium, assembly GCA_021737085.1. Taxonomy (GTDB): domain Bacteria; phylum Desulfobacterota; class Desulfovibrionia; order Desulfovibrionales; family Desulfothermaceae; genus JAIPDU01. Next base: position 17,187 of record JAIPEP010000015.1, read on the forward strand.
GAGGACCCCTTGGGCATGGCCGGTGTCCGGCTGGAAGCCAAGGTGCACATCGTTACCGGAGCGGTCTCCAGCGCCCAGAACATCGTGCGGGCCTGCCATCGCTCCGGTCTGGATGTGGAGGACATTGTCCTGGAGTCTCTGGCCTCGGCCAACGCCGTGCTCACGGACGAGGAGAAGGAGATCGGAGTGGCCCTGGTGGATGTGGGGGGGGGGACCACGGACCTGTCCGTGTTCAGCAACGACTCCATCAAGCACATCTCCGTGCTTCCCCTGGGCGGGGCCAATCTCACCAACGATATCGCCTTCGGTTTGCGCACTCCGGTGAGCAGCGCGGAGCAGATCAAGATCAAGCACGGCTGTTCCCTTACAGACATGGTCCAAAGCAACGAGGTGCTCGAGGTGCCCAGTGTAGGCGGGCGCAAGCCGCGCAGCGTCTCCAGGGGGGTGCTGGCCGAGATCTGCGAGCCCAGGGTGGAGGAAATCCTGACTCTTGTGGATCAGGAACTGGTCCGCTCCGGATTTAAGCAGAGCATCGGGGCAGGGGTGGTCCTGACCGGGGGGTGCTCCCTGGTGGAAGGCATGGCCGAGCTCGGGGAACAGGTGTTCAATCTCCCTGTACGGGTAGGGAATCCTCAGGGTCTCGGCGGTTTGACCGACGTGGTCATGGACCCCAAGTACGCCACAGCGGTGGGGTTGTTGAAATACGGGGCAGGCAGGGATACCAGCGATTTCCGCTTCCGGATACGGGAAAAGAACCTCTTCCGCAGGGTTTGGTCCAGGATGCGGCGCTGGTTTTCGGATATAAGCTAGATTTAGGTCGTTAAATCATCCTTTTCGGAGGGGAACTGAGTACATTTCTTCTTTTTGTTTCTTTTGGCAAGAAAACGCCTGCTTTTTTTGGAATAAAAGTAGCGAAACGAGTAAGGAGGTCGCTATGGAGTATATGGAAATCCAGCCGGAAGGCCAGGCCCAGATCAAGGTCGTAGGCATAGGCGGCGGGGGAGGAAACGCGATCAACAATATGATCCACTCCTCCCTGGAGGGTGTCTCCTTTATTGCGGCAAACACCGATGTGCAAGCACTGAAGAACTCCGCTGCGGAGTACAAGATCCAGCTGGGGGAGCAACTGACCAAGGGCCTGGGGGCAGGGGCCAATCCGGACACAGGCAGGGAGGCGGCTCAGGAGAGCAGCGATACCATCCGGGAGATGCTGGCCGAGAGCGACATGGTCTTCGTGACCGCCGGAATGGGCGGGGGGACAGGCACGGGAGCCGCCCCGATCATCGCGGAGATAGCCCGAGAACAGGGGGCCCTGACTGTGGGGGTGGTGACCAAGCCCTTCTATTTCGAGGGCAAGCAGCGGAACTCTCTTGCGGAGAAGGGCATAAAGGCCCTGCGGGAATCGGTGGACAGCATCATCACCATCCCCAATGACCGGCTTCTTTCCCTGGCCTCGAAAAAGGCCACCTTTCTTGAGATGCTGCAGAAGGCGGATGAGGTCCTCTACTATGCAGTGAAGGGCATTTCCGACCTGATCATGGTCCCCGGCCTGATCAACCTCGACTTCGCCGATGTCAAGGCTGTGATGTCCGGGATGGGTCTAGCCCTTATGGGCACCGGCATCGCCCAGGGAGAGGGCAGGGCCAGAGAGGCTGCGATGAAGGCCATTACCAGCCCCCTGTTGGAGGATGTCTCCATTGACGGGGCCAATGGGGTGCTCATGAACATCACCTCCGGACAGGACCTCACCGTGGAGGAAGTGCACGAGGCGGCCAGTGCCATTTACGAGTCCGCGCGCGAGGACGCCCAGATCTACTTCGGCACGGTCTTCGACGATAACGCTGCGGAGGAGATGCGGATCACGGTCATCGCTACCGGCATAGACAATCAGGCCGAGCAGACGCGGGAACAGACCCGCACGGAGAGGGAGAGCAGAATGAGCCTGGTGCAGAATAAGGCCGCCGTTGGGGAGGAGAGGGAGTCGACCAGAAGGACACCGCCTGCGGACAGCCCCGAGGACCGGGAGATCCCCACCTATGTGCGCAAAGGCTCGGGCGTTAGCCGGGAAGAAGGGCAATTTACCCGGCCGGAGGAGCAAAAACAGGAGCCAGAGGAGTTTGTCTTCGACGAGGACGACCGGGAGATCCCCTCCTTCATTCGTAAGCAAGCGGACTGAATAAGGCGGTGCGAAGGCGGGTCCAAAAGAGGAACAACCTTCGCACCACCCCTCTCTATAGGTTCAGCTTGTTGGCCTGCGTGTACCACCGGCTTGCATCGGCCAGGATGTCGAAGGAGCGGGTAACCAGGCTGTGCGGATCCGGAAGGTATCCAGTCTGAAGCAGGGCTGCCTCGAAGAGCTGATCCGTGGCCTTGTCCAGGAAGGAGTCCTCCGGATTGTTGCGATAGATGCTGAGCATGTTCCGGGTCAGGGGATGATCCGGGTTGATCTCCAGGATCTGCTTGGGGACCGAGTCGTCCTTTTGCATCATGTGCATGATCTTTTGCATCTGTGAGCTCATGCTCCCGTCCGGATTGACCAGGCAGGCCGGGCTTTCACTCAGCCTCTGCGATCGGCGCACCTCTGTAACACTGTCCCCCAGCCTCTGTTTCATCCTACCCAGCATTTCCTCCAGCTGGCTCTGTTCCTGCTGGCTCAGCTCCGGCTGCTCCTCCTTGCTTTCCTCCTCGCTCGCTATGTTCTCCAGATCTCCGGGATTGACGTGCTCCGCCGCCTTGAGGGGATAGTCCTTGTAGGAGCCCACGGCCTGGAGGACGAATTCGTCCACTGGCTCGTAGAGAAACAGGACCTCGATCCCTTTCTTCCTAAGCAGCTCCAGGTGGGGATTGCTCAGGATGCCCTCCCGGCTCGATCCGGAAATGTAGTAGATCTCCTGCTGCGAGGTCTTCATCCGGTCCACATACTCCTGCAGGGAGGTGAGCTCCTCTGCGGAATCGTGGACAGAGGAGTTGAAGCGAAGCAACTCCGCGAACTTGTCCCTGTTGCCGAAGTCGGTGTAACCCAGCTTGAAGAGCTTGCCGTGCTCCCGCCAGAAGGTGGCGTAGTCCTCCGGCCGCTTCTGGGCCATTTCCTGGAGTCGGTTGAGAACCTGCTTGGTCAGGGTAGAGGAGATCTTCTGGATCAGGGTGTTCTCCTGAACCGTTTCCCTGGACAGGTTGAGAGGCAGGTCCTCGCTGTCCACCACACCCTTGAGGAATCCCAGGTACTGCGGGATGACCTCCTGGTTCCTGCGCTGGATGAGAACGCGGTTCACGTAGAGGTCCAGGCCGTAGTCCTCGTTGTAGGTGTCGAACATCGCGGTGGTTCTGGGAGGAATGAAGAGCAGGGCGCTGAACTGCACCGGGGCGTCCACGGAAACGTGGATAGTCTCCAGGGGCCCTTCCGTGTCGTAGGTCAGGAACTTGTAGAACTCGTCGTACTGTTCCTGGGTGATCTGGAACTTGGATTGCTTCCAGAGCGCGGGCACTGTGTTTACCTTTTCCCCGTCCACGTAGATGGGAAAGGAGATAAAGTTGGAGTGATTGCGGATAATGGACTTTAGCCTTTCCGCGTCGAGAAACTCCTGGTCACCGTCCTGCAGGCCGATCTCCACCTGGGTGCCCCGGCCGATGTCCTCCTCCAGCTCCTGGACCTCGTATTCCCCGAGTCCTTTGGAGTGCCACTGGACCGGGTTCTCTTCTCCGAAGGCGCTGCGGGACTTGATGATGACCTGCTCGGCCACCATGAACACGGAATAGAATCCCACCCCGAAGCGGCCGATGATGTTGTCCGGATTCTCGTTGTTTTCGGTGACCTTCTTCAAAAATTCCTCTGTCCCGGACTGGGCTATGGTGCCCAGATTGTTCACCACTTCCTGCTTAGTCATTCCGATGCCGGTGTCGCTCACCGTGATCCAGCGGTTGGTCTTGTCCAGATCGATTCTGATCTCTAGGTCCTTTTCCGGCTCCACGATCTGGGATCCCCGGTTCTGCTCGAAGCGGACCTTGTCCAGGGCGTCCGAAGCGTTGGAAATGAGCTCCCGGAGGAATATCTCCCGGTTGGTGTAGATGGAGTTGATAATAATGTTTAGTAGCTTCTGGGTTTCGGCCTGGAACTGATGGGTCTCCGGCTGGGTCATACCTGTCTCCTTTGCTGCTCGAATGTCTGCTGTGAAAGGTAATCCTTCACGGGGTATTTTTTCACTTCGAACCTCCGCTAAATCGTTCAAAAACACCTCTGAAGGATTACTTGGAAAGTACCGGCTGTGGTCATGCAAAAAGACACCTAGGCATTGTGGCAGTTTTGTCAAGCACCGCGGCTGGTGAGTCGTGACTGGTGAAGAAGGCTCCAGAGTCGTGAATTGTGAACCCTGCAACGACACATACCGGATATCTTACCGCAAAATGGACAGATTTATTGTCGTGATTGCGCCGATTTTCCCAACAAGTGTCGTTGCAGGGTGAAGGGGGAAGCAGTTTTGGCGTGTCGGCCAGGGCCTTGTGGCTGGGGGGAATGAATTCCCGGAACTGGAGCGGTCAACTGTTCAAAGGAGCTTGGCCGCGATCCAGCTTCCGGCCACGAAGGTGCCCACAGAGCTGCCCAGATTAGCCAGGACCACCACCAGGAGGACCTTGATGGCAGGGTTGCCCCAGAATTTTTTAAGGGAGCCCAGGGCCTGAGGCAAATCCTCCAGATCCTGCACCTTGGGTCGGTTGAACCAGGCCTGGACCAGTCCGGCGACCCAGCCCGCAGCGATGGTGGGGTTCAGGCTGGTGAAGGGGGCGGCGACAAATGCGGCGACTATGGTCAGGGGATGGGCCAGGGCCAGGAGAGTGCCCAGGGCGGAAAAGATCCCGTTCATCAGGACCCAGATGGTGATGGAATGGATGGATTCCGCTGCTCCGCCGCTCAAAAAGCCCAGCCCGATCAGAACGAGGATTATCGCGGGAACGGCCCACTTGAGGATCTTGGGGATTATCGAGGGCGGCGGGATTTCCATTAAGGGGGTTAGATCCTGCTCCGTGTGCAGGTGCGTTTCGATACCCGGGGCGTGGCCCGCTCCCACCACAGCGACAACGCTATTTCCGGGCGCATCTCGTATCATCTGGGCCAGGTAGATGTCCCGCTCCTGGATCAGGCGCTTCTTTATCTCGGGGAAGGATTGGCCCATCTCGTCCATGATAACCTGGAGCTGATCCTTTTCCTTGAGCTTTTCGATGTCCTCCGCCTCCAGCTCTCCGGAGAAGGCGGCCCCGGTTACGGCCTGAAGGATGAACTTGAGCTTCTGCCAGAGGCTGAGATGCCTCCAGACCCGCTTCAGGGTAATGGTGATGTCCCTGTCTGCAAGGACCGTGTGCGCCCCGGTGCTTTCCGCCTGACTGATACCCTCCAGCATTTCCGCTCCGGGGGTGGCCCCGAGCTTGCGGGCGATCCTGCGGTAGAAGGAGGTCATTAAAAGCTGAATGAGCAGGAACAGGGCCTTGTTTTCCCGGATGACCCGGAATACGTCCATTTTGCGCCAGGACTCGGGGTTGGTCATGCTCTGATACCGGGAAGCGCACAGCTCCACTGCGACGCTGTCCGGTCGGACCGTCTGGATCAGGGCGGCGACATCGCGCACGCTCTGCGGGGATACATGGGCGGTGCCCAGAAGATAGACCTCTTTGTCCGGAAGGCTTATCCTGCGGGTGGCGGGAGGAATCTCGCCGGCTCCTCCTTGGCTTTGCTTCAGGTCTTGCGGCTCGTCTGGCATGTTTTCTCCGGCTGAGCTCGTCCGCCCTATGCGGAGGACGGTGGCCGTCCACCTAATCCAGCAGGGCGCGGGCGAAGGACTGCCCGTCGAAGGGGCGCAGGTCCTCCATCTTTTCCCCTAGGCCAATGTAGGTGATGGGCAGGCCCAGCTCCAGGCTGATGCCCAGCACCACCCCTCCCTTGGCCGTGCCGTCCAGCTTGGTGAGGACAATCTCATCCAGGCCCACGTTTTCCCGGAAGAGCTTGGTCTGGGAGATGGCGTTCTGGCCGGTGGTGGCGTCGACCACCAGGATGCTGCGGTGCGGGCTGCCGGGATGGTTCTTGGCAAGGACCCGCTTGATCTTTTTCAGCTCTTCCATGAGATTGGTTTTGGTGTGCAGCCGCCCCGCAGTGTCGATGAACACCAGATCGTAGTCCTCCTGGCGGGCCTTGTCCAGGGCCTCATAGGCCACAGCCGCGGGGTCGGCCCCGGAGCTCTTGGCGTAGAAGCCTGTTCCTACCCGCTGGGCCCAGATTTCCAGCTGTTCAATTGCCGCCGCCCGGAAGGTGTCCCCAGCGGCGATCAGGGGTTTGTATCCCTGCATGCGGGCCCTGTGGGCCAGCTTGGCGATGGTGGTGGTTTTCCCCACCCCGTTTACGCCGAGCATGAGCACGATTTCCGGTGGGATGGGCTTGATCCGCTTAGGGGAGGCGGGGAACATTTGCGCCAGCTCTTCCTGGAAAAGCTCCTTGAATCCCTCCGCTGTGGTAGTGTTCTGTTCGCGGACACGCTTTTGCAGGCTGTCCACCAGGGTGGTGGTGGTCTTAAAGCCGACGTCCGCGGTGATCAGGATTTCTTCCAGCTCCTCCCAGAACTGTTCCCCGAATCCGTCGCTGCGGCTAAGCAGCTGATCCACGCGTCTGGAGAGCTGTTCCTTGGTCTTGGACAGTCCGTGGGAGAGCTTTTCGAAGAGCCTGCTCCGCTCGTCCTCCTCGTCCTCGAGGTCCAGGGCCAGGGCCAGGCGGTACTGCAACTCGGAGCGGAATTCCTCCACCTGGTCGTAATCCATGTCCCGGAGCCACTTTCGAAAGCCCTCCACGAAGTCCTGTGCCTCTTCCCTGGGCACCTGCAGGCTGTCCAGAAGAAAATAGAGGCGGCTCCAGAGCTCCTCCCCGGCGGTGTCCACACCTTGCAGTATCCGGTCCAGCCAGACGGAGAGCCGCGGCTCTGCTTGCTGCAGGCTCTGCAAAAGCTTGTTCTGCCAGTCTTCGGCCGCGGAGGCCTCGGTAGCGGCAGTCGAGGGCGGCTTCTCCTCCCCCCCGGCACGTTTTTGTTCCGGGACCGGTGCTTCTTGGGCTGTTTTCTCGGTTTGATTCCGCTTCCACAACTTGCCGACTCTGGAGAAAAACCCCATTAGCGTCTCCTTCTACCTCTGTTTGCGTGCCTCGCCCTGCAGAGCGGTTACTTTTTCTGGCATAGCAGCCGGGTAAACCGGCTCCGGATGCGGCTCCGGCTTTCTTGTCCACGAGGAGCGCCCCTGTGCTGGGAAAGGATACATCCGGGCTTTACGGATAGTCCGGCCAGAACGGCCCGGGGAGGAAAAAACCCGGCCAGGTGCCTCTCACACATCTGGTGCGGAGCTTGTGTTCAGCCTGTCCCACAGGATTTTGCCCTGGGACTTCTTGTACTTGCGCAGGAGGACGTACAGGGCGCCTGTTCCCCCGTGCCGGGGCTGGGCAGTGCTGAAGGCCAAAAGGACCCGTTTCAGGGGGTCCCGGGTCAGCCAGTTCTGGATTTGCTCTCGAAGAACGCTGCGGCCCAAAGGGGAATTCTTCCCCCTGCCCGGGATGATGAGCAGGCATCGCTTGTCTGTCATGAAGTTTTCCTTGATGAACTCCACGAGCAGTCTCCAGGCCTCCTCCGAGGTCAAACCGTGCAGGTCCAGATGGGCTTGAGGGGAATATTGACCCGCTTTCAGCTTCTGCATTATCTTGCTGTCCAAGCCCTTGATGTTGCCCTGGAAGTATTCGTTGGTGAACTCGATGTCGAATTCCGCCCTGCCCTGGACCAGATCCTGCAAATATTGCCGGTACTTCGCCTCGTCGTCGCGTCGGGCGGGAGCGGAGGGGGCGCCTTCCTTGCCCGGAATAATCTCTCGGCCGGATTTTTTGGGGGACAGGGGTTTTACATCCTGCATTTCCCTGCGGAAGAGTGCCTCCTCGCTTTCGGGCTCCGCCCGCTCCTCCCCGCTTTTCCCGGATTTTGTTTCTTGGGGCTGGGAGCGCTCTCTCTTGGCGAGCTCCTCGGCTGCTTTCTTCCAGTCCTTGGTGCGCATCTGCAGGAGTCCTATTATGTTCTTTTCCCCGCAGGAATGGCGCGTGCGCGGTAGCTGGGCTTCGTTTCCAGCTACGAGAATATTTCCCCCCGGGGAAGGCTCTCCGCATTCCCTTGCTTGGGGCGAAAAGGGAAGCCGTAGAAGAAACGGGGCTAGTTCCCGTACTTCCTGTAGGAAACTAGCTTGAATTGATACAGTTTTCAAGTTATGCGGCTACCTGATAAGGGAAACCTGGAAGGGGAATTTGCCAGGGGTGCTTCACTCCTCGCCGGGGAATCGAATCGGCTCAAGCTTGTGACCTGGGAATATAGGCGGCAAAAAGCTGATGATCCGGATAACCAGCGGCGCGTTCAAGGGCAGACGGATCGCTACCACCTCCGGACCCGGATACCGGCCCGCCACGGAGAAGGTCCGGGAGGCCCTGTTCTCCATGCTCGAGGCGCGAGTGGAACAGTGGGAAGGGATTGTGGCAGCCGATATTTTCGCGGGGAGCGGTAGCCTGGGATTCGAGGCATTGAGCCGTGGAGCCCGGCGGGTGCACTTTCTGGAGAACAATTCCCGCGCCGCCAAACTCATCCGCTCCAATGCCCGGCAGTTGGATCTTGCCCAGTCCAGGGTCCGGATAGACAAGCGCGACGCCTTCCGGCTGGTATGCTCCCCTCCCCCGGAAAAACTCAGGCTTGCCTTTATTGACCCGCCGTATAAAAAGGGTTTATTGGTCCCTTTTCTGGAGAGGTTCCTCCATGCAGGGTGGATGCAGGACTGGGGACTTGTTGCTGCAGAGGTGGAACAGGAGCTCTCCCTCGATCCGGAAAGGTTTTCCGGGCTCGAGTTGCTGGCCCAAAGAACATACGGACAGACGAGGATTTACCTATGGAGGAGCAAAGTCTGCGACTAGCTGTGTATCCGGGGACCTTCGATCCCCTAACCAACGGTCACATCAGCCTCGTGCGTCGCGGTCTGGATGTCTTTGACCGCATAGTGCTGGCTATTGCGAGGGATACGTATAAGAAACCTCTTTTCTCCCTGCAGGAGCGGAAGGAGATGGCCCAGGAGGCCTTTGCGGGAAATCCCGGAGTGGTGGTGGAGACCTTTAGCGGCCTGCTGGTGGACTATGTGGACTGGTGCGGGGCCAAGGTCATCCTGCGCGGCCTGCGTGCTAACTCGGACTTCGAATACGAGTTCCAGATGGCGCTTATGAATCGCCGTCTGAAGAGGGACATCCACACCATGTTCATGATGACGGACTACAAATGGCTCTTCACCAGCTCTTCCATCATCAAGCAAACCGCGGAAGCAGGCGGGGACGTGCAGGGTCTGGTTCCGGACATTGTCTGGCAGCAGCTTAAAATTCGCTATGGGATTCAGAACCACGTGAGTTAGGACTGGGCACTCACCCCTTTCCCCTACGTGAGGAGCGAAGAAAATCAACAGGACCTCCGCTAAATCGTTCAAAAATATCCCGTGAAGGATTATACTCATGGGAGAGGCAGCACTTTTATGCCGCTCCGGGAAAAGCGAGAGCCGCTTCGGGAAGCGGGCCAGATTTCGGCGCGGAGGGAAGGCAACCTCTCGGATGAGGGAATGTGGTGGTGCGAACAGTTTGTCTCATCGGTCCCACGGGAACCGGGAAAAGCTCGGTGGCTTTAAGGGTGGCAGAGGAACACGGCGGGGAGATCGTCAATTTCGACTCCAGGCAGGTCTACCGGGACGTTCCTGTCACCACGGATCAGCCCGACCCGGAGAAGCGGGGGCGCGTGGCACACTGGCTCTACGGATTTTTGGAGCCCCAGGAGAAAGTGGACGCGGGACGCTTCGCCCCAATGGCCGAGGAAGCCATGGGCCGGATCGCCAGCAGGGGAATGTTTCCCCTTTTAACCGGCGGCACGGGGCTCTACCTCCGAGCCATCCTCTACGGTCTGGCCCCTATTCCCCCAACGCCTTCTTCTATCCGGGAGCGGATTCTGGCGAAATACGACGAATACGGTCCGGAAGCCATGTACGCCAGGCTGACCGAAGTCGACCCCGAGGCGGCAGCAGCGGTGAGCCCTCGGGACAGGCAGCGGGTGACCCGGGCCTTGGAGGTCTTTGAGCACACGGGAAGGACCATCACCTGGTGGAGGGAATGCTACCGGAAAAGGACCCCTAGGCACACGGCGCTCAAGATCGGGATGAATCCGGACAGGCGGCAGCTGAGGAGGGACCTGGAAGAGCGGATCGAGGCCATGCTGGAAAAGGGGGCCCTGGAAGAGGTTCGGGCCGTCTGGAACAAGTGTCCGGATCCGGCGGCCCCGGTCTGGACCGGGATCGGTTGTCGCGAGCTTTTGCACTATGTGCAGGGCCGGATGGGATGGGAGGAGGCCAAGAGACAATGGGTGAAGCGGACCTGGGACTACGCCAAGCGCCAGGTGACTTGGTTCCGGCGGGACAGGGAGATCATCTGGTTCCATCCCGGGGAAGAAAAGGATATTGAGAGGAGGGTGGCCCTATGGCTCGCATCGGGCCAGAGCACTGCCTAGACCAAAGACGAAGGATGTGGGTCTGGGTCGCTGCTGTGGGAGCCGCACTGCTGCTTTTGACGTTCGTGGCACCCTTGCGGGCCGCAACAGGGGGCTTTGTCCAGCACACGGTGCAAGGACGGATTAACTGGCTTACCGGGGAGGTGCGCGCGATTGGCCAGGGAAAGGCCGTGGAGCTGCTCCAGGACGAGCAAACTCGGCAGCAGGTGATGCGCAGGCAGGCCCTCATCAATGGCAGACGCCATCTCTATAACGCGCTGCAAGCAGTGCGGATCAACAGCTCCCTGACCGTGGGGGATCTTGTTGCCGAGGACGCCGCGATGCGGGAAAAGTTAAAGGGCAGGGTGAATAACTCTGTGGTCCTGGACAGGATAGTTGTTCCCGGGGAGCGGGTACGCCTGAAGGTAGGAATTAAGCTCTGGGGGAAGCTGTCCGAGATGCTTATCCCCGCTTCCGTATGGTATAAGCAGCCTTCCAGGCCCTCCCAGCAGGATCTGGACAGGTCCCAGGGCCGCAACGGCAGGGCAATGGAATATACCGGCCTGATCGTGGATGCCAGGGGGCTGGATGTCAGCCCCTCACTGATCTGCCGCCTCTACGGCCCGGAAGAGCGGCTCCTCTACGGTCCCGGTGTGGTGCGTCCCTCCATAGCCATCGGCAGGGGGATGGCAGGCTATATGGAGCATCGGGGGAAGGCGGTGCGAGCCACTAGAAGCGGCGGGAATCCCTTGATTCTCCGGGCAGAGGATAGGGCTTCCTCGTATGGATGCGAGCTCACGCTTTCCGCTGCAGCGAGCGAGCGCCTGCTGCCCAGGCCTGGGAATTTGGGGTTCCTGCGCCGAGGCAAGGTGATCATTCTTGTGGGCTCCGCAGAAGGACAGCAGCCTACGGAATACCAACTGGAGGAATAAGGGGTTGCCTATGCCCGAGGAAGTCGTCTGTTGGCGCTATTTGTCTATCCGTTTACCGCTAGTTGTCCTCCTGGTCGGTATTCTCCTGCTGCTGGGTGTGGGGCTGGTCCGGGCGGAGGTGCACCGCCTCGAGATAAAGAAGGAAATAAAGCCCGGTGCAGAGGAGACTTTTAGTACGAAAGACCAGCAAAAGGCACTGTCTCGTGCCGTTTTGCGCGAGGCTGAGCGGATACTGGCCGGGTCGTTGCCCGAGGCTAAAAAAGACGTGATCCGGGAATTTCTGCTCCAGAAGGTGCAGGATTTTGTCCTTAGTTACTCCGAGAAGCGCTATCTCGAGGGGGAAGATACCGCAGTGATCGACCTCGAGGTCAGAGTGAACACGCAGGCGGTTAAGGAGTTTCTTAAGAAGTGGGGGACCTATTATACAGCAAAACGGGAGTGGCCCTATCGCCTGGAGCTGCACGGGGAACTGGATAATGAGGCGGAGCTGCGGCTGGCGGACTTGGAGTCCGTGAGCGGCTTGCGCCGAGAGCGCGAGGTGCGTTTCCCTGTTTTCCGCATCCGTCCCCCGAGGAACGAAGAAGGCCGGTGGGAGGGAACGCTGTGGCAAGACGACGAGGAAACGGTCTATTCGGGCGAGAGCATGAAAGATCTGTGGCTCAGGACATGGAGCGAGTACTTCGCCCAAAGGGAGGTGCGCCTGAAAGTGGAACGGGTCATGCGGCTTGCCGCCTCTGGCTGGAGCACGTCCACGGGTATCAGGCACTTCGACACTACTCTGAAGGGCTGGTCCACAAGACTGGACCGTGCGGTGCTTGGTTCCGTCGGTTTTGAGCCGGGCGGGATCAGCGGTGTCTGGACGGTTTATACCCTGACGCCGGAAGATCTGCGCAGCAGACTGCAGAGCTATATGCCTTCGCGCGGGCTCGATTTCCGTCTAGAATCCGTACACGCCTCCCGTAGCCGCACGGATTGATCAAGCAGCGCCGGCACGTCGCAGATCGAGGAAAATCCGCAATGCCGGGGTCTGAGGCGAGCATTCCGGGAAGGGGATCAATCCTTGTTTTCCTCCTCGGACTCGTTATCCTTGTTTTTCTCTTTCTTGTCCGCCTTGGGGGATGAGACATCGATCTCCTCCGGCTCATCCGAGGCTCGCTTGAAATTCTTGATCGCCCGGCCCATGCCGGAGCCTATCTCCGGCAGCTTGTTCGCGCCGAAGATGATCAAGACGATGACCAGCAGGATCATGAGTTCCGGGATGCCGATTCCTCCACCGATCATAG
>JAIPEP010000127.1 GCA_021737085.1 Desulfohalobiaceae bacterium
CCCAAGAACTCAACGGGGTCGTTGGTTCGCTGTGCCCGGAGCCCGCGGAAAGGAATTCCTTCCCTCGGGCTCCGGCAGGTAATGACATGCACGCCCATTCATACGGAAAGGGGCGAATCCGCCTGGAAAGCGTCGCTTTCGAATCCTTTATCTGCCACTCCCCTTGCCTTGCCCTTTTCCTTCGTTATCCGGCCGACCGCGATCTTTTCCGCGATCCTTTCCCTTTCCCTGATCCTCCCGCACCTCTTCAGCCCGTGACTTTCCTCTTTGCTTATCACCCTTGTCCTCGCCGTAGCCCTTGCCCCTTTGCTCCGCCTTTTCCCTGGCTTCCTCCCGCTTGGCTTCACCTTTCTCCCGGGCCCTTTCCCGTCTGTCCTCAGCTTTCTCCCTGGCGCTCTCCCGATCGTTCTTAGCCTCCTCGCGGGCCCTTTCGCGCCTCTCTTCAGCCTCCTCCCGAGATCTTTCGCGCTCCTCCCGGGCCTTCTCGCGTCTCTCTTCCTCTTCCTCCCGGGCTCTCTCCCGTTCCCTTTCTGCTTCTTCCCGGGCTTTCTCGCGCTTCTCCTCCGCTTCCTCCTGATTGCGCTCGCGCTCTTCCATGCTCCTCTCTGCCGTGTCCCCGGCCCTTTCCGCCTGATCGTCCTGAGCGATCAAGAAACCCGATTCGGAAAACGCCTTTCCGGAGAGATCCGCTCTGTCCGAAGCGGTTGCCGAATGCGCTGCCAGCGGAAAAGCAAGAAGCATCAAAACGGCCAGCACACCGACTCTCGAAAACACTTTTTCTCTCATGGATAACCTCATCATCATTTTTCATGGACAAAACTTGTGCCGCTATAGGACTCCTCCGCCTTGACACTCTTCATACCACCTCCCTTCATATTCCTTTCCCCGACCTCGTCCCGGGAGTTTCTGAACGGTCTCCCGGAGTCCAGTCAGGTCCATTGTCCAAAACAAAAGGCTGCGGGTGAAGCCTTCGGCAGCCCTGGATCACTCGAAAAGACCCTCTCGATTCATTATGAGAGATCACACCCTATTCTTCCTCCTGACGCGAACAATCACCCATGTTTTGCGATGAGGAGCTCTCCGTGCCTGTCTCCATTCCTGTTCCCGTCCTGCTTCTTCAACCCCCGCGCCTATTGCCTATCGCCCCTAGTCTATCATCTGCCGTCCAGACCCAGCCCCTTGCGCTTGCCCTCGATGCGGGAGAGCATCCACTTGGCCGCTTCTTCCGGGTCGGGCTCCACCGCGAAGCGGGCCCCCAGGAGATCCTCGAGGCCCCCGGTGAGCAGGCCTGTCACATTCATGCTCCCGGTCACCGGCGGGGTGGGCCCCAGCACGGTATCGATGCCGGAGGCGACGCAATAGGCCCCGATGGAGACCGCCTTCTCCGAGTACCATTCCGGGGCCGCTCCGGCCAGGGGAAGGGCGCTGATGTCTTGGCCCAACGCCTTGGCCAGCTCCGCGGCAAGGACCAGGATGCGCACGTTGTCCACGCAGCTGCCGAAGTGGAGCACCGGGGGAATTCCCAGAGAGGAGCAGACCTCCTTCAGCCCGGGGCCGGCCCGTTCCGCTGCCTCGGCCTGCTCCAGTCCGTGCTTGGCGTTGGCCACTGCTGCGCAGCCGGTATCCAGGACCAGGACGTCGTTCTCGATGAGCCGGCTGGTCAGGGCGGTGTGTCCCAGGTCGTGCCGGATCTTGGGGTTGTTGCAGCCCACCACCCCGGCGGCTCCGCGGATCTTGCCCGACTTGAGCGCCTCCAGCAGTGGATCCAAACTCCCGCCCAGGGCCTGGAGCACGGACTCCACGGAAAAGCCGCCCACCAGGTCCACGGGCTGGGAGGGGATGGAAACCTTGTCCGGATTCCGCCGCCCGAAGTTGTCCACCGCCCGTTCCACGAGCCGCTGGGCCAGGTCCGCCGCGTTGTCCGAGTGGAACTCCTGGTGCTCCATTCCCGGAAATTTGGCTTTGTCGCTGGTGGAGATCATCTGCGTGTGGTAGCAGGAGGCCACCTGGCCCAGGGAGGGCATGATGCACTGGTAGTCCACGAGCATCATCTCCATGGCTCCGGTGACCAGGGCCAGCTCGGTCATGAGGTGGTTCCCGGCCATGGGCACCCCGTGGCGCATCAGGAGCTCGTTTCCGGTGCAGCAGAGCCCCACGAGATTTATCCCGGAAGCTCCGCGATCCCGGGCCTTCCGCAGCAGGGCCTCGTCCCGGCAGGCCCGCATGATGGTTTCCGAGACAATGGGATTGTGCCCATGCACCGCGATATTGACCTGATCCTCTTTCAGCACGCCCAGATTCACCCGGGAGGCGACGGGTTGGGGTGTGCCGAAGAGGATGTCCGAGACCTCGGTGGCGATCATGGAGCCGCCCCAGCCGTCGGACAGGGCGTTGCGCAGGGCCTGAAGCAAAAGGTTCTGCCAGTCGTTGTCCACCCCCATGTGGGTCCGGTGCATCATCTCCGAAGTCTCGCGGTCGATGCCCCGCGGAGTGATTCCCAGCCGATCCCAGAGGGCCCGGCGCGGCTCCGGCGCCCGGGAGAGGAGACCCAGCCGGGAGAGGCGGGTGCCGTAGTCCTCCTGCATGGCCCGGGCCAGATCCCTGGCCACTGCGCCGGCCTCCCGGCCCTCCGCTTCGACCCCGTATTCCGCGGCGACCCTGCGCAGCTTGGCCTCGTCGGCTATGGTGTACCCCGGAGCAGATCCGTCAGCCACTGCCTCCAGCACCTCGACCAGATCCCTGCCGTGATCCGAGTGCGAGGCTGCGCCGGAAGCGATCATGCGCCCCAGATTGCGGGCCACGATGATGTCCGAGTCCGCGCCGCAGACGCCCTGTTGCGGACCCTCGCCAAAGGGATCGATGCGGCAGGGCCCCATGGAGCAATTGCGGCAGCTGAGACCCAGCTCGCAGTAGCCGCAGTGCGGCTGCTGCGCCTCCAGACGGTCCCATACGGTCTCCACCCCGTCCCGTTCGGATTTGGCGAGCATCAGCCGCCCGTCCTCGGTGATCGTTCGTTGGGAGAATCGTTTCTGGTCCATACTTTCTCCTTATGGTTCCGGAACGCGCGTCGCCCCGGCGTTCCGGTTCGCGCAGGATTGTCAGCAGCCCGAGGGGAAGCCTTACCGCGGTCCGCGCCCCGACTCGGCCAGCTGCCCGGACCGCTTCTTCAGCTGACGGAGCAGCATGAATCCCGGGGCCTCTTCCCCGCTTCGCTCCTGATCCACATAGCCGGACGTCCTGCGGGAGATCTCGTCCGTGCGCCGCTTCATGGCCCGATCCGGCTCCTGGAAGGTCAGGGCCCCGCTCTTGCAGACCTCGGCGCAGGCCGGAATCAGGCCCTTGGCCCGGCGGTGGAGGCAGTTGTCGCACTTGACCGCCACTGCCCGCCCGGGGCTGACCCAGGGGTCGCGGTGGTAGCGGATGACCCCGAAGGGGCAGGCCATGGCGCAGGAGGCGCAGTTGATGCAGCGGCTGGGATCGATGAGCACCGTGTCCCAGTTCCCATCCCTGTAGATGGCTCCCGGAAGGCAGGCGGTCATGCAGGGGGCGGGGTCGCAGTGGCGGCAGCGATTGGGGAATCCCTCCCCGTAGCGGCCGCTGCCCACGTGGACCCTGGGCCCCGGGAGCGGATACTCCCGGATGGCCGCCGCAAGGGCTCCGCTTTGGGAGTGGGCCGCGGCACAGGCGGCCATGCACTGCATACAGCCAACGCATCGTTCGGGACGGACGACAACCTGTCGCATAAAACACCTCCACTGCCTGTATCCCCACAAGGAACCCGGACAGGATCCTCCCTTCCTCCGGACAGGAGCCGACTCACCTGGAGAAGGGAAAAAGCCCGCCGGGGTGAACGCTCTCCCGCAGCAAATCCTCCCTGGGACAGGGCACGGGCGTGCGGCTCCCGATCAGGGATCTGAGCACGCCAGCGTGCTCGATGCGATTGACGCAGGCGGCGCCCACGAGTCGATCCCCGAGAAAAACCAGTCTGCGGTAGGTGCCCCTCCCCGGATCCTCCTCCCGCAGGATCTCGTAGCCGCTATCCGCGGGCGGGTTCACCAGGCCGCAGGTGGTCAGGTCCAGGTCGAAGATACGGATGGTGTTCCGGCTCAGGCTGCCGGGATAGCGCGCCGGGACCCCGGTCATGTTCAGCCCCGCGATCCGGCCCTGATCCGCGGCCTCGGGCCAGATGGCGTTCACCCACCGCTCGTCACGGGCCAGATCGAAGTGCTCCGCCACATCTCCCGCGGCGAAGACATCCCGGGCAGAGGTGCGCATCTCCTCGTCCACCAGGACCCCAAGATCCACGTCCACGCCTGAGCCCTGCAGAAAGCCGGTGACAGGGAGCACCCCCTTGCCGACGACCGCGACATCGCAGTCAAGCACGGTGCCGTCGGTGAGCTCCGCACCTCGCACCCGGCCGGACCCGTCCTCCTCGAAGCGGGCCACATCACGGCCCACCAGGACATCCAGGCCGTTCTCCTGGAGCTTGGCCCGGACAAGACCTCCGGTTATGGGATCCACCTGCTGGGACAGGGGATACTCCGAGCGGATGAGCATGGTCACCTCCAGGCCCTGCCGCAGAAAGCCGTACGCCGCCTTGAACCCCACCAGGCCGCCGCCCAGGACCAGGGCCCGGCGGGATCCGGGCAGCGCCTCGAGCATGTCCCGCACCTGGACCTTGGTGCGCATGAAATGGATGTTTTCCAGGTCCGTGTTCTGTGCCCCTATGCCGCGGGGATCCGCTCCCGTGGCGATCAAAAGGCGATCATAGGCCAGCTTGCGGCCCTGTTGTGTGGCGACCGTCTTGTCCGCCGCATCCACTGCGACAGCCTCGTCCTGGCTGATGAGGCGGACCTCCGGAGGCAGGCCCAGCTCAAGCTGGCTCGGCTGAACCGAGCCCTCCAGGAGGTGGCTGATCATGGGTCGGGCGTAAAGCGGGTCGGGCTCGCGGCCGAGCATGGTGATTGCCGCTTCCGGCTGCGCGGAGCGGATGGCACGGGCGGCCTGGAGCCCGGCAATACCGCTGCCTAGAATGAGGTGGCGCATGGGGCCTCCTGTCCACAGAACGGCGGGGTCGACGGAGAAGAAAGTTTGTCAATATATTAGCAAAGCGCGACATTCATGGCAATCTGGTGCCCGATTTTCTTTGCCTACAACCATTAATCACGGACAAGCCCCGGGTACAACCAAGCATGATAATGCTACGAGGCAACCCTGCACCGATTCAATAAATGGCCAAGGTGATTTATCGACAATTCAGTCCGTTAGACATATCTATAACAACCCTCACTTCTTCACAGACCTTGTGATAGCGAAGCATGGATTCGCAAAAATCATTGAAATCCGGGAGGCAGGTCAGAATCGTCATCTGCGGTATCCCGACGCCGCGGCTTTTCCTCGCTCTCCCTTCCCTTGCGGGTGATGTCCAGCCCCCTCCGTTCACTCTCCTCCCGATAGGAGCCGGTAGCAAGCCGCATCTCCGCCATGGAGCTCACGGCTATGGCCGGCCGGTCCACCACGGGACAGGCGAACTCGCAGGCGCCGCAGCCGGTGCAGCGGTCCTCGCGCACATGGGGGACCGAGACCTGCATTCCCGGCTCCCGGCTCAGATCCACCGCCCCGTAGGGGCAGGCCTCGTCGCAGACCAGGCAGCGCTCTCCCCACTCCCAGGCCAGGCACTTGCGGCGGTCCACCACAGCGGTGCCCATCTTGGCCCAGACCTTTTCCTCCCTGGGGAGGGCCCTTATGGCCCGGGAAGGACAGACCTCGCCGCACAGGGTGCAGCCAGGCTCGCAGGGTCCGCTGCGGGCCACGGCCACCGGGGTCTGGAATCCGGACCATCCCGAGTGCCCCATGGCGGGCTGGAGCATGTCCGTGGGACAGATGCGCAGACACAGACCGCAGCGGATGCAGCGGTTCAGGAAGTCATCCTCCGGCAGGGCTCCAGGCGGACGGATGAGCTCACCGGCCAGGATCCGCTGCCCCTCTTCCTGCCTGCTCCAGGCCTCCAGCAGCCCGGCCCTGCCCACGAAGGCCACTGCCACGGCAGCGGTCAGGGTCTGTAGCGCCGCCCGCCTGCCCGGAAGGAAGGGCTCGGCATCGGGGAGTTTCTCCCGCAAGCCAAGGCCCAGAAAGGCAATGGCCCCTTCGGGACAGAGGCGAACGCAGCGCTGGCAGACGATGCACTCCTCGTGCCTGGTCCGCCTGGGATCGCTTCCAATCGCCCCCATGGGACAGCGTTTGCGGCACAGGCCGCAATCCGTGCACGCATCCGAGACCGTGCGCCGGAAGAAGGGACGCCGGGCCGTCAGGGCGAAGACCGCCCCCGCGGGACAGAGAAAGCGGCACCAGAACCTGGGACGGAAATGCTGCAGCAAAAGAAGCGATGCGAAAAAGAAGAGGAAGAACCAGGCCCCCAGGTAGCGGTCCGGGGGAAGCCACGCGGCGCTGGCCGCACGGTCCGAGAGGAGACCCGCCCCGGACAGGCCGGAAAGGAGAAATTCCCCAGCCGGTCCCAGAACCAGAATGAAAAGCCTGCCCGCCAGGGTGAGCGGCGCCCCCCAGTAGGCCAGATTGAGCCCCAGCAGGGAGGCCGCGGCGATGAACAAAAGCACCA
>JAIPEP010000128.1 GCA_021737085.1 Desulfohalobiaceae bacterium
CAGCGGGAGATGATTTCCACTTCCGGGAGTTCAGGCACAGAGACGCCCTTTCTCTAAGGAGAAGCCGTGCGAGGATCGCCGGGTACTCGTTTTTATGCTGTATTGTGCCCTGGGCTCGCACGGGATGCAGGTTGTATTCACCCCTGTTTGGAAGTAGACTACCCGGAAAATTTCGAGAGATAAAGGATATTCTCGGGAGGGTCAAGACCGTATGATCATCGACGCCCACGTGCACATCTGCCCCCCGCAGGTGCGGCAGGAGCGACAGTCCTTTCTGGATGGAGAACCCGAGTTTTCCGGGATCTACTCCGATCCGCGCGCCGAGCTTGTGGGGGCAACGGATCTGGTGACAACCATGGACGAACAGGGAGTGGACCGGGCGGTGGTCTTCGGCTTTCCCTGGCGCAAAGAGGCCAACTTCCGGCTAAACAACGACTACGTCCTCGAAGCCGCAAAACGCTATCCGGACCGCCTTATACCCTTCTGCTGCCTCCATCCGGGCCATCCGGACACTGAGGCCGAAATCCGCCGCTGCTTTGATGGGGGCGCTCTGGGCGTGGGGGAGCTCGCCTACTACAGCCGCGGACTGGACGAGACCGCCCGCAACGAGGTGGGCCGGGCCGCTGCAGTATGCGAGGAGGCGGACCGTTTTCTCCTCCTGCACACCAACGAGCCAGTGGGGCACAACTATCCCGGCAAAAGCCCCATGCACCTGGGCCAGGTATACGCATTGCTCCAAGAGCGACCTCACACCCGCTGGATCCTGGCCCACGCCGGAGGAGGCCTGCCCTTCTATGCCTTAATGAAGAAAGAGGTGGAAGACGTGCTTGCGGGCTGTCTCTTCGACATCGCGGCCCTGCCCTTTTTGTTCAAGCCGGAGGGCCTTCGTGCCCTGGCCCGTGCCGCGGGGCCGGAAAAGTTTATTCTGGGCACGGACTTTCCCCTCCTCCCGCCGCGGCGTTACTATAAGCTCCTGGAGGCCTCCGGCCTGAGCCAGGAGGAACGGGACATGATCCTGGGGGGGAACATGGAGCGGGAGCTGTCGTGACCCGTGAACCGTTATCCGTAATTTGTTATTCAGTAATCCTTCACGGGGCATTTTTTCACTTCGAACCTACGGTTCTGGATTTTCTATCGCTCGTCACGCGGGGGCATCCCTGCCCCCACCCGACTCTCAATAGTTGCAGATTTCCAGGGCATTGCTAGGCTACATAAGCATAAGCTTTTTTCAGAACTCGAGCCTTGTCACGGTCGGGCTTCCCCCACGTGACGAGCGAAGAAAATCACCAGAACCTCCGCTAAAACGTTCAAAAATACCCCGTAAAGGATTACCTTATTCGCGACTGATGGTTCGTGACTTGTGACTCGTGACTGGTATTGAGGGAACGAAGATCCATCCATTTCAAGTCTGCCAAGACTGGAGGCTTTGTTTGGACGAAGGCATGCCCATATCCGAGGCGACAAGAATTTGAAACCGGAGCGTATTAAGAATACATGAGGATTTCAAATTCTTGCAGCAACGAAGGAGATGGGCAAGATTTCGTCCAAACACATCCCCTACAGGATATAGCGGGTAAGATCCCGATCCTCTTGAATGTCCCGGAGCTTGTCCTGAACGTATTCCGCGTCCACGGACACTCTGCCGCTTCCCATGTCCGGAGCCTCGAAGGAGAGATCGTGCAGAACGCGCTCCATGAGGGTGTAAAGACGCCTGGCCCCGATGTTCTCCGTGTCTTCGTTGATCTTCTGGGCAAAGCGGGCCATCTCCCGCAGCCCGTCCTCGGTATATTCCACTTCCACGGCCTCGGTGGCAAGCATGGCCTCGTACTGCTTGGTCAGGGCGTTCTGCGGCTCGGTAAGGATGCGGTAGAACTCCTCTTGGCTGAGTGCCGAGAGTTCCACCCGTAGAGGGAATCTTCCCTGCAACTCGGGTACCAGATCGGAGGGCTTGCTGTAGTGGAAGGCCCCCGAGGCGATGAACAGGATGTGGTCCGTGCGGATCATCCCGTACTTGGTATTGACCACGCATCCCTCCACCACCGGCAGGAGGTCTCGCTGAACCCCCTCGCGTGAGACGTCGGACTGCTGGCCACTGTCCTGCTTGCTGCATACCTTGTCCAACTCGTCGATGAAGATGATCCCGCTCTGCTCCACCCGATCCTTGGCCATCTCCATCACCTTGTCCTGGTCAATGAGGCGGTCGCTCTCCTGCTGCACCAGGTATTCGAAGGCCTCGGGAACGCGCATTTTGCGGGTTTTCTTCTTCTTGGGGAACATCTTGCTGAACATATCCTGCATCTGCATCTCCATGTCCCCCATGCCGGGCATGGACATGACCCCGACCTGCGGCCCGGAGCCCTCCACCTCGAGCTCCACGTAGCGCTCGTCCAGCTTGCCCTCGCGCCACATCTGGCGGAACTTCTCCCGGGTAGTCATAGTCTCTGTCTGCTCGCCCTGGGAGACCTCCGTTGATTGGGCAGCGGTCTCCTGCTGCTGTCCAGTGTCCTTGCGCTTTGACTTGGAGCTGGGGAGCAGGAGGTCGAGCAGGGCCTCCTCGGCCATCTCTCTGGCCTTGTCCTGGACGTTGTCCCGCTCCTCCTGAGTGACCATATTAACCCCGATCTCCATGAGATCGCGGATCATGGACTCCACATCACGTCCCACATAGCCGATCTCGGTGAACTTGGAGGCCTCTACCTTAGAGAAGGGCGAACCGGCCAGATTGGCCAAACGCCGGGCCACTTCTGTCTTGCCCACCCCGGTGGGACCGATCATGATGATATTCTTGGGGGCCACCTCCTCGCGAAGCTCCGGCTCGAGCTGCCTGCGACGCCAGCGATTGCGAAGGGCGATGGCCACCATCCGCTTGGCCTCCTTCTGGCCGATAATAAACTTGTCCAGCTCCTTGACGATTTCGCGTGGGGTAAGTGCCGCATCCATCGAATCCTTCCTCCTCTCACGGGCCTCGCTCCCGCTTGCTTTGCCTATTGCGGGGGTGCATCGTATAGAAAGAGCACTCCCTCTCTCCCCCATCTATAACGCGGAGCCGTCAACTGGCTCCTAAGGAGTCGGGGGAGATATCTTTTCCCAAACCTCCGGATCGGGCGCATCAAGAGTCGCTCTGATCCGGCTCCAGGGTTTCTACCACAATGTTGTCGTTAGTGAAGACACAGATCTCTGCGGCGATCTCCATGGCCTTCGTGGCGATCTCCCTGGCGGACATGTCGCTGTGCCGGATCAGGGCCTTGGCAGCAGACTGGGCGTAGGGCCCTCCGGAACCAATGCCCAGGATCCCGTCGTCCGGCTCGATTACGTCTCCGGTGCCCCCAATGAGGAGCATGGTCCGGGCGTCGGCCACCAAAAGCATGGCTTCCAGACGGCGCAGATACTTGTCCGTGCGCCAGTCCTTGGCCAGATCCACGCTAGCCCGCAGCAAATTGCCGCTGAATTCCTCGAGCTTGGCCTCAAAGCGCTCGAACAGGGTGAAGGCGTCAGCTGTAGCCCCAGCGAAACCCGTGAGCACCCGATCCTTGTATACGCGCTTGACCTTGCGAGCCTTGTGTTTCAGGGCCACCGCCTGGCCCATGCTCACCTGGCCGTCCCCGGCCATGGCGATCCCGTGCGCGTCCTTGACCGCAAGTATGGTTGTTCCCCTTGTTTCTCCTGTCACTCAGAACCTCCGGCTCATTTGTTTGTCCCGGATCCCAAATCTAGTCCGCTTCCGGATCCTCCTACCGAAACAGCTGCTTCTCGGTTAACGCCACATACAACCCGCCACTTTCCACGCCGCAGCCTATGGCAGGAAAGGGTAAGCGCGTCAATCCCCCACAGCTTCCGACCGTGCTCAAAAAAAACACCACGATGAGTACTTACCATTTTCCGGGAAATGTCAATACGCTTACCCGGGTACCAGTCAGGCGCATTGACCGCTCCGGTAAACTCTCCTATTTTTCCGCTTGTTCGCTTCCCCTAATGCGGGTATTTCCGGTAATTAAGGGCCAAACATCAATCCGGAGAGGATCATGCGGGATATCTTTGCCTACAGACGGGAGGCCCTGCGACGCAAGCTGAAAAAGCACGGCCTCGAGGCCTACCTTGTCCTACACCCGGCTAATCGCTACTACCTGAGCGGGTTCGAGCTGCACGATCCCCAGTGCAACGAGAGCGCCGGATGCCTCTTGGTCACTGTCCGGGAGCAGGATTGGCTATGCACTGACGGCCGCTTTCTGGAGGCAGCCAGACAGTGCTGGCCGGAAGAGGCCATCTATTGCTACACTGGTAATAGGGCTGGACAGCTCGCAGATTTCCTGTCGCACAAAGCGAATAGTGTCGGTTTCGAGAACAAGGTCATGAGCTACGAAATCTTCGACGCACTGCGCTGCACCCTGGATCTCGTTCCCATGCAGGGCCTGGTGGAAGAGCTACGCATGGTCAAGGACGAATTCGAGATCAATGCCCTCCACCGCTCCTGCCGCCTTAACCACGATGTTCTCACCCGTCTCCAATCGCAGCGATTAGCCGGCCGGAGCGAGGCGGACATTGCCTGGGAGCTGGAGAAATCCTTTCGCGAGGGGGGAGCCTCGGAGCTTGCCTTCCCACCCATCGTGGCCTCCGGAGTGAATTCTTGCCGGCCACATCACCAGCCCGGAGGCAGTGCCCTTGATAATCACTCCCCCCTTCTTTTGGACACTGGTGCCCGGTTAAACGACTATTGCTCGGATCAGTCCCGCACCCTGTGGATCGGAGAAACTCCCACTACCGCGTTTCAATCCACTCTGGACCTTGTACAGCAGGCCCAGAAAGTAGCCATAGACAGCATTCGCCCCGGGCTGGCAGTAAAGGACCTATACGCCAAGGTCACGGAATTCTTCCGGGGGCACGGTGTAGCGGAAAATTTCCCCCACGCACTAGGGCACGGAATAGGTCTGGAGACCCATGAGCCTCCGGGGCTGGGATCAAGATCCCCTGATTTCCTGCAGTCGGGAATGGTGCTCACTATCGAGCCGGGCCTGTACTATCCCGGCTGGGGAGGAGTACGCTGGGAGCATATGGTGATTGTCCGGGAAGACGGGGCTGAAGTGCTCTGAGCGGTGTTTTTTTTCTATAACCAAGCATGAAAATGGCGCGAGCCGAACCGGGGATAGCGCTTCACTCCCCGGTTCGGCTCCTTTCCAATTTTATTAAGCAATTCCACAGGTCCGAGACATTTTCATATATAAAAACAAGGTCTTTGTATGCGGCACGCAATCCGTCCCAAGGAGCCCCCTCTCTGGTCCAACCGGCTTTACCTGCGCCTTCCGCGCCCGGAGATCGCCTACGTCAAGTTCATTCTGGAGAGCTACGACAACCTGGCCTTCATGAGCGTTGTAGACCGCTTCGAGGCGCTGCTCTGTTTAACCTTCTCCCCGAATCAGGAGCAGGAGGTCCGGGAGCTGGTCGCACGCCTAGAGCGGGAGATCGAGCTCAGGGAACTCCCTGTCCCCATCAAAAAGACACAGGAACCTATTTCGAAGTAATCCGCATTTCGCGACGGTGCGCACTGGTACCGAGCGAGACGCTCCGTCATTCTAGCCCTTCTCCCATTCGGGGAAAAGGTGCCACTCAATAAAACAATCCATCTGACCTAAAATTTCTGTTCATTTAGGTGCTCTCGGGAAAGAACGGCGGCCCTATCCCGAACCGGAGGCGCTTTCCCCGTAAGCTGGAGCTTCGCTTTCCTCTCTCCTTCGCCGCTCCTCTTTGATCTTCTCTTTGTACTCGAACCAAATGGGACATGCCGTGCGGTGCTTGCAGTAGAGCTCCGGATCCCTGCAGGTGACGCATTCTTCGCACATGGCTATATCGTGCTTCATACAGACATAGCTAGTTTCCCTGTGGGGATGATTCACGCAGTAGGGCATGGACAACTCCGCTATGTGGGTCCTTAAGGTGTTATTGTCCGGCTGCCGATGCAAGTGGTCTCAACCTTTGACCTACCCCGAAATGTTGCCCCTTTGTGGTGCTTTGAGGGGACGATATTGACATGTTGATCAAGCGGGACCGATGAAGGACCTCCAACAAGCCGGAAAAGCCACATAAAACATCATTGCATTACAGCTTCCTGCTTTGCACAAGGAAAGACGTGAAGGAGTAATTGTTCCGGATTACTGGATCCCTCAGCCCAGATTCCAAGAACATGGAGGGCCGCATAAGGAGTACCTCATAGCCGCGACAATTGAAAGCAATTTCCAGTTGGTGTAGGATACGGGTATGCCCATCCAGGAGGGGAAAAATAGCGACAAGTACATCCAGGCCCTTACGGATATCAGCCGGGCCATTACCTCTGACCTTTTTCTGGAGGACCTGCTAAAGCTCATAGTCATGGTCACGGCCAAGGGAATGGATGTGGACATCTGTTCCCTGTGGCTTGTGGACGAGGGCGTTGATCCACCCAAGATCAGGCTCAAGGCGACCCAGGCCATCGCTCCGGAGTATCTGGAAAACCGCGTGCTGGAGTTGAACGAGGGCGTCGTGGGGCATGTGGTGACCCAGAAAAAAAGCCTGAGCATCAAGCACGTGCAGCGCAGTCGCCGCTTCAAGGAGAAGGCCATGGCCAGGAAACTCGGCCTGGCCTCC
>JAIPEP010000129.1 GCA_021737085.1 Desulfohalobiaceae bacterium
AGCTCCCGCGCCTTGCTCACAGCCCCGCTCATGCCCTCCTTGGCCGGAGTGAGAACCGTCTCCGCCCCGAATCCCTTGAACAGGGCCCTGCGCTCCCGGCTCATGTTCTCGGGCATGACCAGAATAAGCTTGTACCCCTTCACGGCGCAGACAAAGGCCAGAGCTATGCCCGTGTTGCCGCTGGTTGGCTCGATGATCACGCTGCCCTGGCCAAGCAGGCCCTGCTCCTCGGCGGCCTGGATCATGGCGTGCCCGATGCGGTCCTTGACCGAGGAGCAGGGATTGTAGAACTCCAGCTTGGCCGCCACACTGGCAGGAAGGCCCCGGCTCAATCGATTCAAATAGACCATGGGGGTCCCGCCCACCAATTGGCTCATGTCTTTATAAATATTCATCTGCAGCACCCTTCTCAGGAGGACAAGGCCAGCATCCTCTCCAGGGCCAGCTTGGCCTGTTCCTTGAGGTCTTTATCCACTGTGACCACATTGGTCCGCCCCGGAGACTCCAGGGTATGACACAGCTTCTGCAAATCGATCTTGGCCATGTTCGGACAAATGGACCTGGAAAGGGGCAGGATAGTCCTGTCCCTATATTGCGTCTGGAGTCTGTGGATGAGGTTGAATTCGGTGCCGATAACGACCTCCTCTCCGGGAGAGGAGTTTTCCACATACTTAATCATAAAGTCGGTGGACCCCGCAGCGTCGGCCAGAGCCACAACTTCCGGAGTGCATTCCGGATGGACCACTATTTTGGCCCCGGGCCGGCTTTTTCTAACTTCTTCTATCTGCTCCTGGCTGAATCTGGTGTGGACCAAGCAGTGGCCCTTCCAAAGCACAATACGGGACTTTGCCAGGTTCTCGCTGGAATTGCCGCCCAGGGGCAGGCCCGGATCCCACACCACGATCTCCTCTCTGGGGATTCCCAGTTTGTCCGCTGTGTTTAGCCCCAGATACTGGTCGGGCAGGAAAAAAATCCGTTCTCTTTGCTCCAAAGCCCGGGAAAAGGCTTTGGCGGCATTGGAGGAGGTGCAGATCAAACCTTGATTCCTGCCGCAAAAGGCTTTTATCTCGGCTTCGGAGTTCATGTAGGAGATGGGAAGCATGGATTCCGGCCCAAAAAAGTCGGACAGCTCCTGCCAAGTCCGCTCCACAATAAAAGGATCCGCCATATCGGCCATCCAGCAGCCGGCCTCTACATCCGGAATCTGCACGCTTTGTCCCGGCCTGGCCAGGATGGCGGCGCTTTCAGCCATAAAGTGCACACCGCAGAAAACAATGTATTCAGCGCTTGTATCCGCCGCGGCTCTACGGGCAAGACCGAAGGAATCGCCCACATAGTCGCCGAGCTCTACAATCTCTTTGTTCTGGTAATGGTGGGTGAGAATGATCAGCTTGCTTCCAAGCCCGGCCTTGAGTTCTCTTATTCGGTCCTTGTATTTGTTTTGAATTTTGTTTTGCGCGTCCATAGTCACCTTGACCCAGGTTAACAATTAAAGTTGTGATTTAATCTTTTTATTGTCTTGCTTGTTCTTTTTTTCTAAAAGAAAAAGCATAGCTAGTTCGCGTCTGAATAGAATTTTTCAAGATGCTAAACATTTAAGTAAAGGTCTTGTTATGAAAAAGAACAATTTGTTGGAATTGCTTCAAAAATTTTGAAAGATTTTCTGTCCTCTTCTAGAGCATAGAAATAAGCATCCTGCATGTGCGGCAGACCTTCATCTTTTCCTTCCAGTCGCTGTGCACGTATCCATTGCAGATGGTGCCGTTTATGAACCAGCAGAGGGTGCCGACCTGAAACTCCCAAGCTGGACAATCCTCTACCTGTTCGGGAGGACAGTTCATTACCTCCCAACAAGGTTGCAATTCCTTCTGCATGCCACTCTTACGGGTGACCAGAAAGAGGAGCTGTCTTTCCACGTGCTGGGGTATGGAGCGCCATCCTTGCTCATAGCTGTGCACAGCCTTGACCGACGTGCCCAGCAGCTGAGCCAGTTGCTTTTGCGTCTTGCCCAGCCTTTTCCGAAAAGTGGCGAACTCCTGATTTTCCATGCTAAGCCTCCAGGCGATCGATCTTTATACTTATAGATACCACAATGTGGTATGCAAGTCAAGGCAATAGCCCTATTCCGTCTCGAAATCCGTAACTAAGCAAGGTTCCCTTGTCGTGTTAATCATGGGTTGTCTAAGCCATGCGGGTAAGCTATTATTATAATATAGACTCTTTTCTTTTTTAAACGGAGACCTGAAAATTCACGCTTGTTTTTTTCGGGGCAGGGGACAAAGCCTAGCAGGGCCCGGTTGAGCAAAGCGGCCCGGTAGAGGTCCACATACGCCCCGACTTGCCAACAAACCCTGGAAACCAAGGAGGAATCGATATGTATAACAAGGTGGTCATGGATCACTTCAAAAATCCTCGCAACGTAGGCGAGATGGAGAATCCCGACGCTGTCGGCGAGGTGGGCAATCCCCTGTGCGGGGATATGATGCACATCTATCTGAAAGTGAAAGACGACAAGATCGATGACATCTCCTTCCAGACCTTCGGGTGCGGATCCGCAATCGCCGTTTCCAGCATGCTTACGGAAATGGCCAAGGGGAAGAGCCTGGAGGAGGCCAAGAAGCTCTCCAACCAGGATATAGCCGACGCCCTGGAGGGTCTTCCCAAGAACAAGATGCACTGCTCCAACCTCGGCGCGGACGCCCTGCATCAGGCCATCCAGGACTATGAAGCCCGCCGGGACGGCGTGAGCTTGAAGGAGCCCGAACCGAAGCGCAAGGAGATCCACGAGCACGGCGAAGGGGGAAATTGCTACTGCCCCTACTGCAACGTGGAGCTAGACGAGGATTCGCCCACGTTCTGCACAGCCTGCCAGAGCGATCTCGGAGAGGAACATTAAGAAGAAAAAGGAAGGAAGACCATGACATTCCTCAACTTGGACCATATATCCGCCAACCCCCTGGCCCCGGAAGTCAAGGACGCCATGATCCAGGCGATTCAAAGCGACTATCACAATCCCTCCAGCCAGCATCAGGCGGGGGAGCATGCCGCGGGGCTTCTCGAGGACGCCAGGCAGAAAACCGCTCAGCTTCTGGGAGCCCGGGACCCCAAGGAGATCGTCTTCACCTCCAACGGCACGGAGTCCGTCAATCACGCCCTGAAGGGAGTGGCTTACGCCAACAAGGAAAAGGGCAAGCACATCATTACCTCCAACATCGAGCACAATGCCATCCATCGCAGTCTGAAGCGCCTGACCTCGCAAGGATTCAAGGTAACCTCCCTTCCCGTGGACGAGGGAGGCCGTGTCGATCCCAAGGAGGTGGAAAAGGCGATCACCGAGGAGACCATCCTCGTCTCCGTAATGCACAGCAACAACGAGACAGGCACCATTCAGCCCATCGAGGAGATCGGCAAGGTGGTCAAGGACCATCACATCCTGTTCCACACGGACGCCGTGGATTCCGTGGGTCTCGTCCCCCTCGACGTCCAGGAGCTGCACGCCGATCTTCTGAGCTTCGCCTCCAACACCATGTACGGTCCCTCTGGAGTGGGCGGCCTGTACATCCGTCAGGGCACGCGTCTCTTCCCCCTGCTCGATGGCGGGACCCAGGAAAACAGCAAGCGTGCCGGAGCGGAGAACCTGATCGGCATCATCGGTCACGGGAAAGCGGCCGAGCTGGCCCTGCACAACATGGACAGCAGACAGAAGCATCTGGCCCATCTGAAGGAGCTCCTGCTCAGTGAGCTGCCCAACTATATCGATGAATACATCATCAACACCAATCTAGATCACAGCCTGCCCCATCTGGTGAATGTCTCCATCAAATACATCGAGGGCGAGAGCGTCATGCTCATGCTCAGCGAGGAGGACATCGCCGTGGCCACCAAATCAGCCTGTGCGACCGGCTCCCTCCGGGCCTCGCATGTCCTGCTCTCCCTGGGGCTCAGCCACGCCGACGCCCAGGGTACCCTGGTCATCTCCTTCGGCCAGGAGAATACGGAGGAGGATGTCTATCGTTTCCTGGGGGCCCTGAAGAACATCGTGGATACCCTGCGCGCCATGTCCCCGCTCTACAAGAAGGCGTACCAGGCTACAACGCAGGAATAGCGCCGCTTGCCGGGCCGGACCGCCCCCGGCCCGGCCCGTTCATTGCGAAGCCATGGCTTGACGGGCAGGAGAGATCGCGCTCCGGCAAGAGCCATACGTCCCGCCTACCCAGCCGTTTTGCCACACAAAATCCCGGTCGAAGCCTGTTGTCTTTACAATACAGCAGCTCAATGTGTACTGTCGATTTACAGATGTGTATAAAAGGAAAACAGAGTCATTGCCTTTTCCTTTCCGCACGCGAGTATCCCTCGGCCTTGCTATTCTTCTGTCGGGATTGGGCGGCACGAAAAAAAGGAGGAAAACAAAGCGGCAATGCCCGAGTTTCGGGACTGTCCCCAGTCACCCGGAGACACGGAGCCGGAAACGTTTCTCCGGGGGGATGGGGCGTGTGGAAAGGCACGGTTTTTGCATTAATGATTTTTTGCTAATTCCGCGTCGCCGGAAGATAGGCACTTCGGTGGCTGTTGTCGCGGCGAGGAGTGTATTTTGCGAGCTAGTTTCCGTCCGGAAAGAGCCCTTCCCGGACGGGGACTAGCTACTGGCCGGACAAACTCTTCCCTGGCAAAGAAACAATATGGCGAATCCACAGCATATTCTCTCCGAGGGCCAAATCGTCCACGAGAAGTGGGAAATCCTCAGCTTCCTGGCTGAAGGCGGAAAGGGCGAGGTCTATCTGGCCAGGCAGATCAACCTGAACCGCCATGTGGCCCTGAAGGTCATGTCCCGGGAGTTCCTCAAGAGCCTGGACGGCATGGACGAGGAATACGCCTCCGAGCTACAGCGCTTCCGGCGCGAGGTGCGGATAATGGCCCGGATACGGCATCCCAATGTGCTGCAGGTCTACGATCTGGGGCAGGTCGAGGTGAACGGCAGCTCTCTGGACTTCATCGTCATGGAATACGTTCCCGGCCCCACCTTGCGCAGTAGCATGCCCGAGGAGGGATTCCAGCAGGACGAACAGGCGGTCGCCGCGTGGCTAAGACACTATTTCTTCCCCATCCTGCACGGGCTGGAGGCGGTCCACGCTCAGGGAGTGGTGCACAGGGATATGAAGCCGGAAAACGTCCTCATTGACGGTGAGATCCCTAAAATCGCCGACTTCGGGCTGGCCGGAGGTCACAATCTGGAAAACATTACCCGCAGTTTCCACATGATGGGGACCCCGCCTTACATGCCCGAGGAACAGTTCCTGGATCTGGCAACCACCTACAGCCGCACCGATGTCTATGCCCTGGGCAAGATCCTTTACGAGGCTATCGAGGGCAGGATGAGTCCGGAACGGAACAAGCCCTTCCAAACTGTTCATCTGAGCTCGCCCTCGACCAGAATGCTCCGCAGGCTGGACCGGGTTGTGCAAAACGCCACAGCCAAGGATCACAACCAAAGAACCTCCTCCGTCGGCATCCTGCGCCAGGAGCTGACCCGGATTCTCGAGGACGCGGACTACCTGGAAAAGGCCTCCGCTTTCCAGCGCTACAAGAGCCGCCTTCTTCTTACCGCCGCAGTCAGCGGTGCTGCAATCCTCCTTCTGCTCGTGGTTTTCGGTACACACCTCTACACCATGGATTCCGACAAAGGGACTCAAAAACCTCCAGAGATAAAGGAAGGCATGGTCCCGTCCCGGGCATTTGAATTCGACTTTCCCGGCAAGGAGCCCACCAGGCTTCCCCGGTTCGGAGAGGGACAATCCCCTCCGGAAACCATCCGCGGCAGCGACGGGATGCCCATGCGTCTGGTGCCCGGAGGAGAAGCACGCATACTCCGGAACAATCAGCAGTCCACCGAGGAACAGCCGGCAGAGCGGACTGTTTCCGTGCCAGATTTCTACATGGACCAAACCAAGGTCACCAATCACCTATACGTGGAATTCTTGCGTAACATTCCGGACCTGACGGTCCGGGATAACGCGGTATGGCGCAATGGCCGGGTCTGGCTCTATCTCGGCGAGGTCCGGCAGGATTATGAGCCCATCAGGTATCAAAACGGGAAATTCGAGATAGCCTCGGAAGCGGTGTCCAAACCGGTGGTGCGGGTCACAGCCCTCGGCGCCATGGCCTATGCCAAGTTCTACGGCCGTTCCATCCCGAGCATGGCCCAATGGTGGCGAGCCTTCCAAGCAGGCGCCGCCGGTGAGGGGGCCGAGGGGAGGCAGAGTCCCCAAAGCCAGCACAACATGATGATGGACGAGCACATGGGCGGACAAGAAGGCCCTGAGATGGAGATGGATGAGGACAGCCCCATACGCAACGTTTCAGCCACCGCGGCCAACTCCCTGGGCATCCACGGGCTGGGGGGGAACGTTAACGAGTGGACCATGGCAGTTTCCGGGAAGGAGCGGATTGAGCTGCATATCCACGGCGGGGTGGGAGAGCTCGATCGGAGTGAATCCTATCTCAAGCGGCAATCCTGGGAAGGATTCGCAAATGTGGGATT
>JAIPEP010000130.1 GCA_021737085.1 Desulfohalobiaceae bacterium
GCAGGACTAAAGGCCCCTGGGAGAATACCAGGTAGATAGGCCGGAGGTGTAAGCGCAGCAATGCGTTGAGCCAACCGGTACTAATCGGCCGTGAGTCTTGACTTCGTAAAATCTTCTCTCCACGCCTACTAATATATTTAGATAGTGATTGGACGAAAACTCACCCACCTACTTCGTCGCTGCAAAATTTTGAAATCCTCATGTATTAATATACACTGCGGTTTCAAAATTTCTTGCTCCTTGTATCTGGGCAAGTTTACGTCCAATCACGGTTTTCGGTCAGGCACTAGATAGAGTTTTCTCCGAAAACTCTACGCTCTTCTTCTTTTGGAAAAAAGAAGAAGCAAGAAAATAAGCTGATTATAATACTACTTTTTTGTTTCTTTTTGCGAAAAAGAAATGTAAATATTTTTCCTTGAGAAAAATATTGTGAGTCCTGGTGGCCAGAGTGGAGGGGCAACACCCGAACCCATTCCGAACTCGGAAGTTAAGCCCTCCAACGCCGATGATACTGCGGATTTGATCCGTGGGAAAGTAGGTCGCTGCCAGGGCTCTTTTTTTGTACCGTTCCCCGTTCCGCGTTCAGGGTTCCCGGTTCTGCGTGCAGCGTTTAGGGGACGGCGTTCCCGGCTAGTGTACCGGAGAGAGCAGGATGCGAACCACGCGAAAGCCCCCTGGCTGACCGGAAACGGTCAGGCAGGGAGCTTTTTTCGTGGCATTTCGTGTTATTTCCTGGGTCGTTCTTTTCTTTCTTCCGTGGGCGAGCACCGGGAATAAAGAAGGAGCTACTGGGTGCGGGAACTGGTCTGCTCCCCGGTGCCGTGCAGCCGTTCAATCATTTGTTGCCCCTGCTCGGTGCGTTTCCAGGCCTCGTAGAACTGCATCCACTGCTCGAAGGTGTAGACCTGCTCCTCCAGATCGTCCTCGTGAGCGCTGACCCACATATGGAACAGGCTAAGTTCCACCTCGTAGCTGGGGCTGTTCAGAACACTCGGGATCAGCTGGGAGCTGTAGCGGATTCCGTCCAGCTCAGAGCTGATATGGTTAATTACGGTTTCCCGGGAGTTTTCCGGAGTGAGCGGCTGTCCATCCATCTTTCGGGCCAGCCTGGCCAGGATCCCGTAGCTCTGTTCCAAATCCTGCATGATGTCCGGAGGTATTTCCAGGAGAAGCCCCCCGTCGCTGGCCTCCTTGGTAAAGTAAAAGCGCAGCCACATCTCGAACTTATTGATATCCGTAATCTCTTTGAGGGCCTGCTTGAAGTTGTCCGCCATATGTTTCTCCTTTTTGGTTTTTCAAGGTTTTCTCGACTGGCATACACGGGATTTCGTCATCGCCTCTATAAATAAATGCCGGATTTGCGGGTCAGGATTTACGCCTCGGAAGCCCTACACGGATCGGCAGACCAGAACCACTCGTCCCAGCAGACGAATGGATTCCCACTCCGATTTACGCAAATCCCTGGCGGGATAGTTGGCGTTGTCCGCATAGAGGACCATGCGCTGCGGGAGCTTCTCCAGACGCCTGAGGACCACCTCTCCCTCCATGCCCAAGGCATATATGCACCCGGAACGGATGGCGAGGGAGCTCTGGTCCACAAGCACCAGGTCGCCCAGCCGGATTTCGGGATGCATGGACTCTTCTCCAACTGTGAGGGCCACCATTCGTTCCGGAGCGCCCAGCCCGGCCAGAAAATCCGCGTCGAACTGCAGCGTTTGAGGCGAGTTGGCCCCCGTAGGCTCCCACTCGCCCTCCGCATTGAGACGGGGTGCGACCATTGTCAAATGAGCAGGCCGGGAGTTTTCCGCTTGCGGCTCGAGGTGGGGCGATCCCCGTCCCCGGGCCAGCCAGTCCGCATTGAGGTTGAGCTCCCGGGACAGGGTAACAATCCATCGGTTGGGGACTTGGTTCTTATGCTTGGCCAGGGACACGCTGGCCCGTCCCACTTGTAGGAAATGCGCCAGTTGGGACTGATTCTGGATGAAAGAAACGGACTTCAGACGCTCAAAGAAGGCCTGGAAGCTTTGTTCGCTCATGTAGTCGGCTCACAGCGGGGAATACCACTTGCTTTTCCCGGCTATGAAACTCCAGTGACCAGGCACTCCCCGGCGGGTGTGGAAGGAGGGATTTTCCAACCAGGTTTTGATTTGATGGTAGGCGTTATGGATCTGGCGAAATTTGTAGGCGCTGCCTCCCAGGTCAGGGTGGTGCTTCAGAGCGGCCTGCTTGTATGCTGCCCTGGCGGTGTCCGCAGGATCGGAGCTGTCCAGGAGATCCTGTTTTTTCATGCAGAGCTGAAGGAGATGATTGGAAATCCTGGAAGCATAGTGCTCTTTCCTTGGCTCTACCAACTCCCTGCCAACGACACGTTTGCGTCCGTGCCGCAGGATGTGCTCCGCCGCGCGCCTCTGGCTATTGCTGTGGGCCAGATACTCCCACCAGAGATTGCCCAGCTCGAAGACCATGCCGTCGATGTCTTGGGCAGGCTTTTTCCCCGGTGTTCGCTCATAGAAATAGGAATACACTGTCTCGGAATGATTGCTTATCAAGTTGAGGATCAGGACCGACTCTGTGAAGGAGAAAGTGGCAAATCGGGCCTGGAGGGCGCGGAGGAGATTGTTGAACCATCTGAGCTTGAAGGCGAACTGAGACCTGCAGGATTCGGAGCAATAACGGACCCGGTTCTTGCTCGTGGGCTTGCCGCAACAGAGGCATATCTTGAGGCGCTCTGTCTTGTCCTGGGGCTTTGCTGGCGCGCAACTCATAACTATTTTTTAACATCGCCACCGGCGGAAGACAAGAGAGGATAAAGCCCGGAAACCCCTGCAGCCGGAACCGGGATATTCCCGGCAGGGCACTTCGTTGAGGCGTCCTGTTTTGTTTACCTTGGGGGCATACCTAGTTGAGCCCCCATCTGTGCGGCATAAGAGTTAATTTTTCGCCTCCATCTGTCCCTTGAGACTGCAGACTCCGCAGACATCGGCGTAGGCCGGATGCCCGCAAAAGCAGCATTCACCGAAGTCTGCCTCCTGTCCAGTTTCTCCTTGCCGCGTATTGATGTAGGCGAAGAGGAACTGGCGCTTGGTTCCGGGCATACGTCCCTCCAACATGTCCAGGGCCTCCTTGAAATAGTGGCTGGTAGCCCCTCTGGACAGAGGACACTTTATCTCCGCCGGCTCGATTCCCCTGAGTTCGCAGTAAATGCGTATTTCGCTTATGTCTAGCCTGTACAGGGGCTTGAGCTTGGCCGGGATATACGGATGCGGCGAAGGTAGGTAGGGGGATTGCTTGCGTACGTATTCTTGACGGTTGCCCACAAGATTGCCCAAGAGCCTTCCCGCCTCGTCGTCCAAATTATGGCCAGTTACCAAATTTCCATAGTTTTCCCGGACAGCCAGGCGATTGAGATGCTGACGTTTTAGTCTGCCGCAGACGGAGCATATCTTCCCCTGGAATCGCCTGTTGATCTCGGGCAGAGAGTAGCCGAATTCCCTTTGCAGGCTGTATTCGGACCAGGAAAGCCCTCTGGCCCGGGCGAAGGCGTCAACCCTTTCCCTGGAAGCCTCGGAAAAATCCCCGATGCCAAGATTGATGTGGAGCCCGTGCGTCGCGTAGCCCAACTCGTTCAGGATGTCCCAGGCAGTCAAAGAGTCCTTTCCTCCGGAAACCGCAACTAGGAGAGGCTCTTCGCGGGGAACCGAAAGGCGCTTGAGGGCGCGCTGGACAGCTGTGGAGAAAAAAAGGAGGTAGCAATCCGGACAGAAACGGGCGTTGTGCGAGGGAAGGCCGATGCGGGCCCGGCCCCGGCAGCGGCTGCACTTGGATCTGGCAGGCAGCTCAGTGAAAGTGCGGCCCATATTCGCCTCCTCGAAGGGTTGTTTGGATTATTTATCTTCTTCAGGCATTAGGGGCTGTAGCACATGGACCGGGAGACTCATGGTGCGCTTTATGAGGCCCAAGACTCCGGACCCCACTGCTTCGGGTGGCAAGGGGGACACGCTGGGATCTTCTATCTTGCCGCTGACCCGAAAGGGGATGCTGACCAGTTTGTTCCCCAGGATATAATTGACTATGGGGATCCAGCTGATGATGCGGTCTACGGTTTTAAGCGGAGAAACAAGGACAATCAGGTCCATCCGATTTTTGGAAAGATCGATGTCCCCGCTTGCGGCGATGTTCATGCTCTTGCCGTTTACGACAACCTGCTTCAGTCTAACTACCTGGCCCTGGATGCTGCCTTGGGCATTCATGGTATGATAACCCATGCCATCTTGCTGGAGGTCGGGGAGATTGCCGAAAAGGATCTCCGTGGTGTTTAAAAGTGCCAGGATTTTGGCTAGCGTGTTGATGCGGTAGATCCTCCCCTCGGCTGCTTGAAAGTTGAAGCTCCCGCGATTGTTCCCCTTCAGCTCGGAGGGAGATGTCCCGTTCGTCCGCATGTTCATGGCAAACCCATACTCTCCGGATACGAGCTTTTCTTCTTTGCCCAGACAGGAAATCGCTTGCGCCAGCTCCTGCCCCTCCGTCCGGGCAAAGAACTCCGCGGAGGTGCTGTTGGCGGACAAATGGACACGGCCATGAGGATGGAAATTACATAGGCCTATCTTGTGCATTAAGATGGTGGTTTTTCGAGGCTTGACCAGGATAGTGCCCTGCACTGGAGTGAAATCAAAACCCGCTACGTGGAAAGCGCCGATGTCGAGTTCGATTGTGCCTTTAATCCGCGCCTGGTCTGCCGAAGTGTCCGAGCCCCTCTCGTTCCAGAATTCCTGAACTGACTTGAGCCATTCAGAATCCAGCGATTCTGCCCGCAGCTTTAGGTCGAGGGTGTTGCCTTCCGGAGTGTTGTTCACGATGCCGCTGAGATCAATGGATTTGTTGCAGAGCTGAAGACGGATCGTGTGAAGGAGAAGGTCCTCGCCGGTTCCCTCTACATGTGCCCGGTCCAATACGAGATCAGGCGAGGCGAACCTTTCGGGGAGCTTGAGGGAGCGAACCCGGACGGTCCCATTGCTGCCCAAGAGCTGGAAGGGAGATGTATTCATGCGGATTTGGAAATCCCCCTCAATCTCGCCCTGCAATCTGCACGGATGGCGGAACGCGGGAAGAAGGGCCTGCATGGGAAACTCGCCGCTGTAGTCCACAGTCAATCGCTTCCCCTGCAATCCTCCCTGCAAAATGCAGTGTTTGTCCTCATGACGGAGGCGAAGACGGTTTATCCGGTACTTCGCATCGTTCACTGACAGGTCAACATGCCCCTCCGTTCCTCCGGCGAGATTGAAGTCGGTTTGCAGGGAGAGGCCTTGATTCCGCTGCCACTGAAAACTACCCCCGCTAACGGACAGCGGAGCCTTGAGGCACAGGCTTTTGGGGAGGGGTAACAATTGGTAGACTTGATCCATCATATCCGGGGAGCGAATTGAGCCCTGCACTGAACAGCGAAGGGCGTGTAAGCCACTACTAGTGGAGTAGGACGCCTCTCCCTCGCTGTGAATCTTGGTTTGTGGCGCGGTGAGGGTAAAGCCGGACCAGGAGATGCCCTCTGCATTGCCGGAGAAGGAATCGGCGGATATCTCCAGGGGTATGGATGTGGATGGCGGGGTGCAGGATAGTCTGGACAGGTTGCCCGCCAGGTGGAAATCCCATTGTTGTGGCTTGTGCATCGGTCCCTTCAGGCTGAAGCGCTCCAGTTCCATTCTTCCTTGGAGCGTGTCCAGGGTATTCTGCCCGGGAAGGTTTTCCGGCAGGTCCTTCAGCAAGGAGGAAAGCTCCTTCAGGACCAGATGGAGCCCTTTTCCGGAAAGGTTGATACCGGTCCGGCGGCCAAAGCGTATCCTCCCTCCCAGCTCCTGGAAAGTGCTTTGGCCCACTTGTCCCTGTAGCTCCTTGAAACGCATATGCTGGCTGGAATAGGCCAGCTGGCCGCTATTCAGGGATACCGGGAGGCTAACAGCTTTGTGCTTTGTCTCGAGATCCAGCTGTTTTAGATCAAATCCCCATTCCAGATCCTTGGCCTTTTTCGTGAGACGGAAGGAGCCCTTCGCGCTCCCCTCCAGGCTCTCGATCCGTTCCAGCTCTCGCTGTACTCGGGTTAAGTCCAGCTCCCGCTGCAGAAGGCGCTTGGTCTGGCTCAGGTCGAGCCGGCAATCCATATACAGGCTTATGGGATCTACCTCCTTTCCCAGGCCCAGGGAGGCTCTTCCGGAAGTGATCTCGCTTCTGCCAGAATGGGCGGAGAAGTTTGCCAGACTCAAGTGCGTCTTGGACAGAGAAAATGTGGTTCGCACGCTCTCTAGATCGATGTCCGGCATGGGGAGATCAATTTCGCCCTTCACCAGGCGTCCTCGGATGGTCAGATCGGACAGCAGACTGTCCGGATTCTTCCCCTTGGCGGCGACCCTTGCCCAGGGCAATGTGCCCTTCTGAACAATGGAGAATGCTTCCTTAATGGCTTTCTCCTTGGGGAACAGACCC
>JAIPEP010000131.1 GCA_021737085.1 Desulfohalobiaceae bacterium
TTTTCCGTCTGCAGCTCGATGTTCAGCCGCACCGAGTTGCCGTTGAAGATATTCCAGGACACGCCCGGCCCCAGATTCCAGAAGCCGCTCCTGGAGTCGAAGAACTCGCTTTCCGCCTCGTTTTGCGCATCGACCGCCTCCAGGCCGATGCTGCCCAGCAGGTGGAACTTGGGATACAGCTCCGCAGTGGCCGCGCCGATCCGGGCGGTCTGGGCGGCCAATCTCCTCTCCGCCCTGCGGATATCCGGCCTGCGCCGCATTGCCTCTGCGGGTATGCCCACCGCCACCTCAGCGGGGACATCCGGTACCTCCCGTACGGTGCCAAGCAGCCCCTCAAGCACGCCAGGCGGACGGCCCACCAGGACGGCAAGCCGGTTCCTGGCAGCCCTCAACTCGCTTTCCAGACTGGGTATCCGCGAGCGGGAGCTCTCCAGATTGCGCAGCGACTGCTGCACTGCTATTTCCTCCACCAGGCCTGACTGATACCTGGAGACATTCAGTTCGTGGATTCTTTTCTGGGCCCTGATATTGGCCCTGGTGATCCCGATGCGGCGCTGATAGGTGCGGACCTCGAAGTAATTCAGCGCCACCTCGGACATCAGGCTGATCAGCACATCGCTCACATTGGCCCGGCTGGCCTCGATCTCCGCCTGGGCGGCCTGGACGGAGCGCCGGATGCCCCCGAACACATCGAGCTCCCAGGAGGCGTCGAACTGGGCCAGAAAGTAATCCCGCACAGCCCCTCCGGAGCCCGTCCCCATGGACTCGCTGCTTTCCTGCTTCCTGGCCCGTCCCTCGGCGCTGATTCCGGGAAGCAGATCGGATCTGCTGATTCCCCGACTCAATCGCGCCTGCCGCAGCCTGGAAATCGCGGTCTTGAGCTCGAGATTGCCGGAAACCGCCATCTGCTCCAGTTCGGTGAGGGTTGCGTCGTCGAATACCGTCCACCAGCTTGAAAGCCTCTCTTTCTTCGGCCTGGTTGCGTTCAGGCCCTTTTCCATTTCAGCCACCCAGCCGCTTTTCGCGTCGGGAGACCTCCCTGTGTAGTCGGGCCCCACCATGCAGCCGCTGAGCAGCAAAGAAATCAAGAGGGCGAAAACCGCCGCGTGAAACCGGCTCCATTTTTTTCGCCCCAGCTTGTTGAGCGCACTCCGAGCCTTGGTCATACTATTCTCCACCTTCCTCTGATTGCTTCTTTTTCCCTCTGAACGGATTCCGGCCTTCCCCGATTGACTCCACCCCATAGTAGAGCGCAGGTATCACCAGTATTCCCAGGGTCGTCGCCAGGATCATCCCGGAAAACACCACTGTTCCCAAATGCATGCGGCTGTTGGCTCCGGCTCCCGAGGCCCAGACCAGGGGAGCCACTCCCAGGACAAAGGTCAGGGCTGTCATCAGGACCGGCCTGAAGCGGATGCTCGCTCCTTGCAGCGCGGCATCGCGCGTTGTGGACCCCGCCTGCTTGGCGTCCCTGGCGAATTCGACAATGAGGATGGCGTTCTTGGCCGCCAGCCCGACAAGGAGAACCATGCCGATCTGGGCGTATATGGACAGGGGATGGCCCGCGAGCCAGAGCCCTGCGAATCCTCCCAGCACGGCCACGATTACGGAAAGCACGATGGATACCGGAAGGCCCCAGCTTTCATACAGGGCCACCAGAAAGAGGTAGGAAAAGACGAGCGCCAGGGCGAACAAATAGCCCACGGTACCGCTGGCCTCCTGCTCCTGATAGGACATGGTGGACCATTCAAAGGCATATCCCTCCGGCAGGACCTTCCGGGCGAGACGTTCCATGGCTTCCATGGCCTGGCCCGAAGAGTAGCCCTTCGCCGGCTGTCCCTTGATCGCGGCGCTGGAGAACAGGTTGTAGCGGTTGATCAGCCTGGCCCCAATGGTGCTGTTCAGGCTGACCAGATTCTCCACAGGCACTTCTGCCCCCGTGTTGCTAGTGACGTACAACTCGCCGATATCCTCCCGGGTTGCTCTGTGCTCGGCCTGTGCCCGCGTCTTGACCTGATAGGTCCGGCCGTAGAGGTTGAAGTCGTTGACGTATTGCGAACCCAGCTGCTGACTGAGTGTGGAGAAGACCCGGCTGAGGGGGATTCCCAGCTCCGCGATCCGCGCCCGGTCCAGATCCGCGTCGATCTGGGGCGTGTCCGCGGAAAAGGTGGTATACACCCTGGTCAGCGAGGGGTCCTGATTCGCAGCCCGCGTCAGCTCTCTGGCCACGGAGACCAGCTCTCTCGGGGGCTGATCCCGTCTGGCCTGAAGCCTGAAATCGAAGCCGCTGGTCGTGCCCAGGCCCTGAATGGGAGGGGGAACAAAGGCCCGGATATCCGCGGAGGTTATGGAGCTGAGCTTTTTGGAGGCCCGGGCGACCAGGGCATCAAGCTGAAGATGCGGGGCCTTCCTCTCCTCCCAGGGATCCAGGTCCGCTATGACAAAGCCCATGTTTTCCGACTTGCCGCTCAAGAGGCTGAAGCCGTTCACGGACAGGACGTATTCCACGCCCTCCATGCCGCGGAGCTTCTCCGTCACCCTGTCCGTGACGGCGTCCGTCCGTTGCAGGCTGGCACCCTCCGGCAGCGCGACATCGATGAGGAAGCCGCCCTTGTCCTCCTGGGGAAGGAAGCTGGTCGGTATGTATCCGGAAAACAGCCAGGCACCGGCGGCTAGGACCAGGAAAAGCAGGACCCCCATCGCCAGATGCCTGACAAGCCGGCCCGCAACAAGGATATATCCGCGCCTGGCGCTCCCCAGCAACGCATTGAACCAGCTGAAGGGACCGCGCCTGTGCGGTCGGGGCCGTTTCAACAAGACACCGCACAGGGCGGGGCTCAGGGTCAGGGCGCACAGCGAGGAGATGAGAACGGAAACACACAGGGTGACACCGAACTGTTTGTAGAGCAGTCCGGTGATTCCCGGCATGAAGGCCACCGGAACGAAGATGGCCAGAAGGACCAGGGTGGTTGCCACAATGGGTCCGGTTACCTGGGACATGGCCTTGATCGACGCGTCCTTGGCCCCCAGGTTTTCCTCCTCCATGATGCGGTGGACGTTCTCCACCACCACGATCGCGTCGTCCACCACCAGCCCGATGGCCAGTATCAGCGCGAACAGGGAGATGGTGTTCAGATTGAAACCCAGGGCGAGCAGGACGGCAAAGGTGCCGACAATCGAGACCGGCACCGCTGCCGCGGGGATCAGCGTGGCCCTGACGTTCTGCAGGAAGATGAAGATGACCAGCACGACCAGGAAAAAGGTCAACCCCAGGGTGAAGGTAATTTCCTGGATCGCAGCCTGAATGTACTTGGTCGTGTCGTAGGGGATGAGGTGCTCCATGCCTTCGGGCATGAGCTCGGCCTGTTCCTCCAGCTCGGCCCTGACCGCTTCCATCGTCTCCAGGGCGTTGGCGTCCGAGGAGCGATAGATCGCCAGGGCGATGGACGGTTCGTTGTTGAATTCCCCGGCTGCGCTGTAGTTTGAGCTGCCCAGCTCCACTTCGGCCACGTCCTTGACCCGGACCATTCCCCCTTGCTCGTTGCTGCGGATGATGATGTTCTCGAATTCCTCCGCGCTCTCGAGCCGGCCCTGAGCCTTGAGGGTGAACTGCATCTTCTGTCCCTGGACGGCGGGGGCCGTTCCTACAGAGCCGAGCGTGGCCTGGATGTTCTGCTCCCGGATGGCCTGCGCCACCTCATCCGGGCTCATGCCCAGGGACTTGAGCTTGTCCGGCTCAAGCCAAATGCGCATGCTGTATTCTCTTTCCCCGAAAACATGGACGTCGCTCACCCCGTCGATCCGTTGCAGGGAGTCCTTGATATTGCGGCTCACATAGTTGCTCATGAACAGCCTGTCGCGTGAGCCGTCCGGGGATGTGAACGCGGCCACACCCAGCATGTCCGAGGAGCGTCTGCGCACGTCGATTCCCTGATCCAGCACCGCGTCCGGCAGTCGCGACTTGGCCAGCTGCAGCCTGTTCTGCACATTCACCTGGTCGATGTCGGGGTCGGAATCCACATCGAAGGTCACCTCCAATGTATACCCGCCGTCATTGGTGCAGTCGGACTGCATGTAGAGCATGTCCTCCACGCCGTTCATTTCCTGCTCGATGGGAGCGGCCACGGTATTCTTCACCACTTCGGCGTTGGCACCGGGGTACACCGCGCTCACCCTGATGACGGGAGGGGTTATGTTGGGGTATTCCGCCACTGGCAGGGAATAGATGGAGATGACACCGGCCAGGGTGATCACGATGGCGAGGACCATGGCCAGTCTGGGGCGCTGGATGAAGATATTGGAAAACATGGATTCGCTGTCCTTATTCCCTTTCCGCTGGTTTGCTATTCGCTGACAACCTGCACATTCACGCCGTCGGACAATTTCTGGACTCCCTGGACCACTACGTTTTCGCCCTTGCTGAGGCCGGAGCTGACAACAATCCGCTCCTTTCCGCTCGGGCCGGGTTGAATCCGCCGCTTCCTGGCCACGCCTTCCTCGTCCACGACATAGACGAAGCTCCCCTGTCTGTCGCGGAGCAAGGCTTCATGGGGCACTGCGGGCTTCATGTCCTTTTCCCCGGATCCCAGCAGCACATTGACGTATTGGCCCGGAACGAGCTGGCTCCCGGGATTGTCGAATCTGGCCCAAACAGCGATGGTGCCCGTGTCCCGATCCACTTGATTGTCGATGAACTCCACGCTTCCTCTCGGCTCGTACATGACCCCGTCCGGGAATCGGAGCCGTACGGCAAAAGCCCTGTCCTGCCCATCCCCATCTGTTCCGCTCGAGGCCTTTTGGACGAATGGAATCTTTTTTTCGCTCACGGAGAACACCACCCGAATGGGGTCCATTTTTTTGATTCGGGCCAGCGTCTCCTGAGAGGCGCCGACAAGATCTCCCGTCTTGGAGAAGCTCTTCCCGATGCGTCCGTCGATGGGAGCTTTTATCGTGGTGTAGTCCAGATTGGTCCTGGCCAGGCTCAGGTTGGCTTGGGCCTCCTCCAGCTGGCCTTGGGCCAGGTCCCTGTTTGCCTTGGCGTCGTCGATCTCGGTTTGCGGCACGCTCTCGGACCGGGCGGAGCGGAGGCGCCGCAGTCGCGTCTGGGCCTTGAAAAGCTCCGCCTTCGCCTGAGCTACCCGGCCCCGGGCC
Organism: Desulfohalobiaceae bacterium; assembly: GCA_021737085.1. Classification (GTDB taxonomy): domain Bacteria; phylum Desulfobacterota; class Desulfovibrionia; order Desulfovibrionales; family Desulfothermaceae; genus JAIPDU01. The sequence goes on from JAIPEP010000131.1 coordinate 5,152, forward strand.
GAATCGAGCTCTGCTGTGTACGGAGCCTGGTCGATGACGTACAACAGATCCCCTTCGCTTACTGAGGCCCCTTCCCGGAAATCGACCTGTTCCAGGTAGCCCTGGACCCTGGCCTGGAGTTCCACTGTCTCGATGGCTTCCACATGTCCCACGAACGTCTCTTCCGCGGCCGCGTTCCGCAGCTTCGCTTCGCTCACCTTGACCCGGGGCGGCTTCTTGTTGGGGCGATTCTGCGGAAAAGCGGTTGTTGTAAAGGCCAACAGGACACAAAGGAGAGTCAAAAGGGCCGAAAAGGATCGCATGCTGCCTCCTGAAATACGTGTTGTTTGGTTGCCGGATCGGGCCGGCCCCGGTTTGAACAAGGAGCAGCGAGCCCGAGCGCTCCCTCGGACTTGCTTCCTGAAAGCCGCCGGGTCAGGGCGAGAAATTCTTGGGGGTGGAATAAAGCGACAGCGTCCAGATGCTGTGATGAACCATCCCGTAGCCTTCCAGCCATTTCGCGATCAGCACCCCGATGCGCGTCCTGGACGCCGGGATTTTCCTCTCGTCCCACGCGAGACGGATAGCCACCTCGTTGTCGATGTCCAGGCTCCGATAACAGGCGAAGCTCGCAGGCGCCGCGTCGCAGCTTCCCTCCTGGAGCGCGGCCAGCTCCCTTAACAACGGCTCCACTAGCTCCGGCCGGGCCGTTCGAACGGTTATGACTTCCACCCACACAGGCTTTCTCCTTGAACATGAAGCCAAAGCACATTTCGTGCCATCAAAAAAAAGTCTGTTTTATCAAAATGTTATCTTTTAGACCCGTTGGCTTGTTTACATCATACGGTGAATTAGTTACATTATTTCGTAAAATAGCCATTCTTTTCATCACATACAGTGAGGTAGCCACATGACCCAGGTCACGGAAGCCTTTTTTCGGGAAGCGGTCCTGCGCATCTGCAGCAGCCTGGACATCAACAAGTCCCTGGAGCGCTGTCTGGCTTATCTGCAGCGATTCATCCCCGCCGATTCCATGCATCTCTCCGTCTATCTGCCGGATGTGCAGATGCTCCAGTTCATTGCCGCGGCTGGAGGGTCCGCGGAGCAGAACCTGAATGTCATTTCGGTTCCCGCAATCGACTGGGAGGCGCCGGAAAACCAGAGGCCCGGCATGGAGTATGTGCACATAGGCAACAATCCCCATGATGAGCCGAAGATCCTTGACACCTTGCATCAGCTGAACGTGGATACCGATTTCTCCATCATGATCATGCGCCTGTCTCTCGACGAGAGCTACATCGGCGATGTAGC
>JAIPEP010000132.1 GCA_021737085.1 Desulfohalobiaceae bacterium
GCTTGATGGGGGTCAGGGGATTTTTGATCTCGTGGGCAACTCGCCTGGCCACTTCCCTCCAGGCTGCCATACGCTGCATCCTCTCCAATTCGGTTATATCCTCGAATACCACGATGACTCCCATATCCTCACTTTGTCTGCCTGTCAGCCCTACCGCGTTAATCAAAAGCTTCCTCTCCCCCGCAGCAGCAAGGGGAACATCCAATTGTTTCTGCCATTGACTATCCGGAGCGGACTTGAGCTTATCCAGCACCTCACGCATCATCTTTTGATACTCATCTGGCAAAATCTCGCTGGGATGAGCCCCCAGCCAGCCCTCGGCATCGATGTTCAGGACCTGCTCCGCAGCTTGGTTCATGGTGCTGATACGTTCCTCGGTGTCCAGGGAAACAACCCCAGAGGTGATATTGTTCAGCACCGCCTCCATATAGCGTCGCCTTCGCTCCAACTCCCGATTTTGTCGGGCCAGATCCTTATTGGCTTGGTTCAGGCGCTGCTGACTATGCTCCAGGTCCTTGGCCATGGTGTTGAAGGACTGGACCAGCATACCCAACTCATCCGAGGACTGATCTTCCAGCCGGACCCCCAGATCGCCGTGAGCGATCCGCTGCGTTCCCAGAGACAGGGCCTGAATGGGGGCCGAAATCTCCTTGGCCAGACGGAAACCGAACCACATGGCCCCGAAAACTATCAATAGGGTCATGACGCCCAGAATAATGTACAGGGCGCTTTTCAGCGGGTTCTTGAGTGACTTGAGCTGCTTGTATTCAGTCACCCCCTTGGCGATCTCCTCCAGCTTATTCAATAACCCCTGCTCGAAGGTCCGGCCCAAGACAAGAAAGCCCGTATCCGCCTCGTCCACTGGAACCACTTGTAGGAGGAGATCCCTATTCTCCCCCTGGAGAATGACAGAGCGCTTCTGCGGCTTCTGCCGAATCTTGGTCCAGTTCACCCGGTTTTTGGCCTGTAGCCAAGTCTCTTCCCATTCCTTTTCTGCATGCCAGTTCTGGCGTTCCCTGTCCGGCTGGAGCACACCGAGCAGGCTGAGCCCGTACTCCTCCCTCTTTTGCTGTAGATAACGGTCCATCCCCGGGCCGCCCCAGAGGAGCTCCATCTCCCTGATCCGCTGCAGGATAAAGCTTCCCCTGTCGCCCAGCCGCTTGCTGGTCATGGCATAGACATCCTTGCCCACCTCCAGGGCCTGGTCCATGGAGGTGTCCACCTGGGTGCGGAACCAGTAGTCCACCGAGGTCTGGACGAATTTCACCGCCACAAAGAACATGAGCAGCGTGGGGAGAATGGAGAGGAAAATAAAGGCTTGGACCAGCTTAGTGCGAAGCCTGGAGCCCTTGACATTCCGCTTCCTGTCCAGGAAAAGTTTCACCCCGTTGCGCAGGACCAGAAAAAGGACCACGAGCAGCAGGATGAGATTCAGGTTGAATATGGCCAGGAAAAGGTAAGAGTTGACCCCGAAAAACTGCAGCTCTATCCAGCTGAAGAGAATGATCAGGAGGAAGACCCCTAGGGCCAGCAAGAGCTCCCAGCGCGTGCGTTTTTTGGCGGATTCGCTGATATGGGCCTGTATCGGAGAAGGCGTCATGCCTAGCTCCCCAAGCGAATACGATAGTTTTTGACCGGCACCACGTCCCAGGACCAGAAGAAGAGAGTCCTTTTGAGCCACAGGGGGACATCGATTCTCACCATCCGCACGGTGAGATACAGGACCAGATTCTCCTCCTTATATTCTTCTGGCCAGGGGCCCAGATCCATTCGGATCTGACGCCATCCGTTGTGCAATAAGATCAAAAGATCGCTGTCACGCTTCTTTGCCTTGTCCTTTCCCGTGATGAGCAGATATTCATCGTCCAGGGAATCGTAGCGCAGCACAAAAGTTATGGCAGATCGCCGCAGCTCCTTGTCCCACCAAAAACTGCGCTTAACTTCCATTTTTGCAGTGCAATCCAGCCGCAAAGCGGTTCCCTGCTTCAAATATCTAGACAGCTTATCCGAGTTCAGGGTCCGCAATCCGAACCGAAGCTGGACTGCGCCCTGTTCATTGTCCACAATCAGGTTCCGCGGAACTATCTCCTGCCCCGCGGCCCGCGAAGCGAGAAGAAAGGCAAAAGCTACTATAATGCCCGTATAAAAAAGGAGTGCTCTACTTTTTTCCATCCTGTCTCCAATTAATCCGAAGGTGCTTCGATCAGAACAAAAGGCAACTAGATAATAGATATCCTCATAGTAATAATGTAGAATACTTTCGCAAACCTTTCAGCTGTGCGTCAAGCGCCGCCTCCATTCGGGAGGCGAGCCTGGCGAGGCAAAGAATTATGGGCAAAAGAATCGCTATCCTGGCAGTGGGCAAGCTCAAGTCCGGATTCTGGAAGCAGGCCGCGGAGCACTACCGGGAAAAGATCGCCAAGTACTATTATCTGCAGGAAACCGTCATCCGAGACGCCCCGGGGCACCTCTCTCCGGAAGACCGTGCCGGTAGGGAATCCGCAGAGCTGCGGAAGAAGTGCGGCCCTAGGGATACGATTATCTGCCTGGACCAAAGGGGCACTGCCCTTACCTCGGAAGAGTTCGCCGCACAGCTGCGGCAATGGCTGGAGGGCCCGAACACCCCCTGCTTTCTTTTGGGCGGGGCCTTCGGACTCAGCAGGGAGCTGTTCCAAGCCGCCGAGGACCGGCTCAGCCTGAGCCACCTTACCCTACCGCACGAATTGAGCCGAATCCTCTTGCTGGAGCAGATTTACCGGGCCGCCACGATCAACTGGGGGCACCCCTATCATCACTGATCCCCCATGCCCTTGCCCTCGTCGCATTCCTCCATGCCTTGTTCCGTCCCTCACCCCAAATCGCGGATCTGCTCCTATGCGGGAAAATGTCTTCCGACTGGAGCAGACTGTCAATTATCTTGACAGCTTTTTATAAATAAAGTATAGTACTCTATTCGTCTCACACGGGCCTATAGCTCAGTTGGCAGAGCCACCGGCTCATAACCGGAAGGTCCCAGGTTCAAATCCTGGTAGGCCCACTAGGGTTCCCTCCCCTCCCTTTATCAGGGGAGGGGAGGGAACCAGATCGACTTTGCCCGCATTCTGCAAAAGGGGCAAGGGGACTTTGTCCAGACCATAACGCCTTTCTTATCCGACCGGACTAATGGCCCCTTCGGGAAAGCGGGTAGCGGGAATAACTGACTTCCCTCTGAAATACGGCAAACCTGCTTTTGAGCCCCGAATAAGGGGCAATGCCGGTTTCACATACACATGAGGTCGTAGTGCAACCCGAAACTATTATCTCGGTGATTGAATCCATCGCGGACCCCCATTTGGCTGAGGACTGGGACCAAAGCGGAATCCAAGTAGCTGCCACCCGGAGGGATATCCGCAGACTGGCTGTCGCACTGGACCCCACGCCCAGCTGCATCACTCAGGCCCTTAAGTGGCGTGCCGACTTCATTTTGACCCACCACCCCCTCAGCCTGAAACCAGGACTGCCCTCTCGGCTCGATGATTACCATACCGCCCTCAATCTCCTGATGAGCCATGAGGTATGGCTATATGCCGCCCACACCAGCCTAGACGTGCAGACTTGCGGCCCAGTATCCTGGCTGGCCGGCTCCCTGGGGCTTTCGGACCTAACTCCCGTCACGGAATTGAACGGGGATGGTGCGACAAGCCCGTCGCATGGCCAAACAGGTTACGGCGTCCAAGGAATAACCCCCGTCCCTTGGAATTGGTCAGGCTTCGTTAGGGAACTTTCCCGGTCAACAGGGCTGCGTGGTTGGCGACAAACCGGCGTCCCGCCTGGAGAAATTCGCAATATAGCCTACTGCCCCGGCTCAGGCATGGACTTGGCCCGGACAGCCTTTCAAAACGGCGCAGACGTGTTCATTTCCGGAGAGCTCAAGTACCACACCGCCCAAGCAATCGAGGGCCTGGGCCTTACAGTGGATGTAGGCCACTTCATCCTGGAGGAAACCATGATGCAGACATGGGCCGACCACCTGCATTCCTCCTTGGGCCAAAAGGACGTGGATGTGGCCTTCTTTCCCGGACATGACCCTATCGCCTGCGCAACAAATGAATAGATACTAAGGAGAAGGCAACCTTGAATCTGCTCAAACAAATTGAACAGCTCATCCTTTTACAGAAGGTAGACTCCGAAATCTTCTCTCTCAAAAAGAAACTCGATGAAGCCCCCCAGGAAGTTTCCACCATCCAGGAAAAACTCGAAACGCAGAAGAATCAGCAGGCCCAGGTGGAGGAGAAGATCACCATCCTCAAACAACAGGAACAAAAGCTGAACAAGGAAATCGAAGAGGATAACGACCGAATCAAACAGAGCAAGAACAAACTGATGATGGTGGAAAACAGCAAGGAATACCACGCCATGATGCGTGAAATGGACAATCTGGAAAAGACAAACAGGCTCCGTGAGGAGGAAAAACTAGCGGTGGAGGAGGATCTGGCGGCCCAGAACAACATCAAGTCCTCCCTGGACACCGAGATCGACAAACTGGAGAACGAGTTAAAGGAAAAGCAAGAACGCCTGGATGAACAACTGGATGGTGCTCAGACCAGGCTGGACGAGTTGCGCAAAAAGCGAGAAAACGCGACCCAGGAGATCCCCCAGCCCATCCTGAGCCGATACGAATTCATCCGTTCCAGGCTGTCCCATCCGGTTATCGTTCCTGTGGACAACGGCGTGTGCACCGGCTGCCACATCAGCATCCCTCCCCAGAGCTTCATCGAGCTGCAAAAGGGCGAACAGATTCTGAGCTGCCCCAACTGCCAGCGCTTGCTCTTCTGGGATAACCATTTTTCCGACAACGGAGACCACCCCTAGCGCCCTTCTTATTCCCATATTCTAAGCTCCCTGGGGGCGTAGGGGGGTATTTGGCCCTGGAACAGTTCAACGCGGGCCGTGCACTGCCTAATTATGGACATCCTTTTCTTCCGGCCCAGCCAAAGTCTTTGAGGTTGTCGCCTCCATTGCCTCACTTTTCTCCGGAGCCCTTTGATATTTTATGCATACCTGGACGCTCCTTCTGGCCGCCGGAAGCTCCAGCCGCCTCGGCCCGGATGCGGGGAAAAAGCAATTTCTGGTCTGGCGCGACCGGCCGCTCTTTTGGCACGCGGCCTGTGTCTTCGCTGCTGTCCCAGCAATTCAGGGAATTGTCTTCGTTCTCCCCCGGGAGGAATATGAAAGTTATGCGCAGTGGGTGCAAGAGACTGCCCGCAAAGACGGCCTGGGCCTTGCTTATGCCTTCGCCGAGGGGGGGAAGCACCGCCAGAACTCGGTCTTCTCCGGGTTAAACGCCCTGCCCCAAAAGTGCAGTCACGTCCTGATCCACGACGCGGCCCGCCCCTTCCTCAGCCCAGACCTGGTACAACGCGTTATCCTCAAGCTAGCTCAAGGAGCCTTAGGTGTCGTCCCCGGACTGCCGGTTACGGACACAATCAAGCGTGTGCACGGTGAGGCAGTGGAAAATACCCTGCCCCGGGAAAAACTCTACGCTGTACAGACCCCGCAGGGCTTTCAGCGCAAGGCGGTCCTGTCTGCCCACGAAACAGCCCGGGCCAAGGGATGGAAAAGCACGGACGACGCTTCCCTCTTGGAGACCCTCGGCCAGGAGGTAGCAGTCGTGGAGGGAGAGGAGACAAACAACAAGATCACTACCCGCGAGGATCTGGAGGGCCTGCGCCAGCAACAAGCGCGGCAGCCCCTGGTCTACACCGGCTGGGGCTATGATGTGCATCGCTACGGACCGGGCCAGGAGATGAAGCTGGGCGGTGTGGTCATTCCGGACGGGCCGAATGTCCAGGCGCATTCCGACGGAGATGTGGTCCTTCATGCGGTGATCGATGCTGTGCTGGGATGTTTGGGGCGCGGGGACATCGGGGACCACTTCCCTGACTCGGATCCGGCCTATCAGGGGATCAACAGCGCCGCGCTCCTCGCCGAAACTCTCGCCCTGGCCCGAAAAGATGAGAGGCACATATATCACCTAGATGTGACCATCATTTGTCAAACCCCGAAATTGCGACCCTGGAAAAAAGCCATCCAGAGGAACCTGTGCAACCTCTTGGGCCTCCCCCCCGGGCAGGTGAACGTCAAAGCCACGACCGAAGAGGGCCTAGGCTTTACAGGACAGGGTAAAGGTATTAAGGCTGTTGCCCAGATTGCGGGGAGGACAAAAGGCTGATCCCGCTTTAGACCTGGAGATATACCACGGCGTCCTGACGGCGTTGCTTAGCAAGCTGCTGAAAAAGTCCTTATCAGGCAGGACGTTCAAAAATTCCAAGTGACGGGCGAAAAAAGTTCAAGGTCGTAGCGTAGTTAGCCTACGGTCGGGTAGACGAGGGAAGTTTCCTTCCCCCGTCCCCCACAGAACCGCTCGTGCGAATTTCCCGCAAGCGGCTCCTCG
>JAIPEP010000016.1 GCA_021737085.1 Desulfohalobiaceae bacterium
TTTATACCGGTCAGGAGCTTGTCGATTTTCTGCAAAAGATCATCTCTCTGCAGGAAAGACTTAAAGAGGCCGTGAATATCGGGCTTAACGAGGATCTCTTCCTCAACCTGGTGGAGTTCGGAGAAAAGCTTACCCCGCAGGACTTCGAGGCAAGCGCAACCGAAACGAGCCACGAAGTGAAAAGCGAACGATTCGAGGAAATAAAGGGGTTTTTGGAGCAAAAAGGCTATAGCCTTCACCTGGAACGCCAAGAAATGGAGGAGGTTGTACGCACCTTCCTTCGTTTCGTGGACCGCAATGAGAAAAAGATCACTTTGGGGGTGGAGTTCTTCAACTCCAAGCTTTACAGGCACACTTTCGATCTTCTGGATGATCTGAAGCGCGGGCATCCGGAATTCGATTTCCAGCTGCACTTGAAAAACGGCCAAAGCGTGCGGTTTGACTCCCCCTTCGAACTGCTGGAGTACATCCTTGCCGAAGGGGACAAACGCTTTTCCGTGCAGCGCTACAAGGGCTTGGGGGAAATGAACCCGGAGCAGCTCTGGAAAACCACCATGCACCAGGAGAACCGCAACCTGGTCCAAGTGAAGGTAGAAGAGGCGGAAGAAGCGGACACTATTTTCAGGCAACTCATGGGCGAGCAGGTGGAGCCCAGACGGGCCTTCATCGAAAAGAACGCCCTTGCAGTGGAAGATCTGGATATCTGATAAACTCTTAGCGCCCTGTGAAGAATTACGGGGATACTACCCTCTCCGAGAAGGGCAAACCCGATCCGATGAGGTATAAGCCGTGGATCAGCATGTTTTCATTGAGGACGAGATCAAGAAGTCCTATCTGGAATATTCCCTGAGCGTGATTATCGGCAGGGCCATTCCGGATGTGCGGGACGGGCTCAAGCCTGTGCACCGGCGTATTCTCTATGCCATGCACGAGCTGGGCCTTCTGCACAACCGGGCCTACAAAAAATCCGCCCGAGTAGTGGGTGATGTGATCGGTAAATACCATCCGCACGGAGATTCGGCGGTTTATGACGCCCTGGTCCGCTTGGCCCAGGACTTCAATATGCGCGATCCCCTCGTGGACGGCCAGGGCAACTTCGGATCCATCGACGGGGACGCGCCTGCGGCGATGCGTTATACGGAATGCCGGCTGGCGAAACTCTCCAGTGAATTCCTTGCCGACATCGAAAAGGATACGGTCAATTTCCGCAGCAACTACGACAATACCATCCAGGAGCCCGAAGTCCTGCCCACAAAAGTGCCCAACTTCCTGGTCAACGGTGCCGCGGGAATCGCTGTGGGTATGGCCACCAACGTGCCCCCGCATAATCTGGGCGAAGTGCTGGATGGGGTCCTGCATCTGTTGCAGCGCCCCGAGGCTGGAGTGCAAGAGCTGTGTGACTATATCCAGGGGCCTGATTTTCCCACAGGCGCCTCGCTATACGGGGCCCAGGGTCTCAAGGAGGCCTACGCCAGCGGCAAGGGCAGTGTGCGCGTCAGGGCCAAGCTGAATGTGGAACAGCGCTCCCGGGGCATGGAATCCATCGTGGTCACGGAGATCCCCTACGCCTTGAACAAAGCCAATCTGCTCAAGAAGATAGCCGACCTGGTGAATGAAAACAGAATACGCGGGGTGAGCGACCTCCGGGATGAATCTGATCGGACCGGTATACGCATTGTTATCGATCTGAAGAAGGGGACTCTGTCCGATATAGTGATCAACAAGCTCTACAAGTACACTTCCCTGGAGAGTTCCTTCGGTATAAACATGCTTGCCGTAGTAAATAATCGCCCCAAGCTTATCAATCTCAAGGAATACCTGGAGCTGTTCATCGAGCACCGCAAGGAAGTTGTTCTGAGGCGCTCCAGGCACGATCTGCAGAAAGCCGAGCACCGGGCCCATATTCTGGAAGGCCTTAAAATCGCTCAGGACAATATAGACGAAGTGGTGGCCATCATCCGCAATTCCAAAAATCCGAGCGAGGCCAAACAGAATCTAGTAAACCGCTTTGAGCTTTCCGAGGACCAGAGCCAGGCCATACTGGACATGCGTCTGCAGCGCCTGACCAATATGGAACGCTCCAAGATCCTGGAGGAACTGGAGGAGATGCTGCAGCGCATCGAATATCTCAAAAGAGTGATAAGCGATGCCGAGGTGCTCAAAGGTGTCATCCGGGAAGAGCTGCAGGAGATCAAATCCAAGTACGCCACTCCCCGCTTGACGGAAATATTGGACAGCAACCCCCAGGAAATCGACGTCGAGGACCTCATTCCTGATGAAGACGTCTTGCTTACTTTGACCCGGAACGGGTACATTAAGCGGACTCCGCTGACCAGCTATGGCAAGCAGCGCCGTGGCGGCAAGGGGATGAGCGGGGGTACGGTTTCCAAAACAGATCTGGCCCAGTCCCTGATCACGGCAAGCAATCACCAGGATCTCTTGTTGTTTACCAATCTGGGTCGGATGTTCAAGCTAAAGGTTTACCAGATCCCAGAAAGCAGCAGGAAGGCCAAGGGCACGCACATATCCAATCTCGTGGAGCTGCAGAAGAACGAATTCGTGGCCACAGCCATGGAACAGCGCTCGCTGAATCCGGACAACGACTATGTCTTCATCAGCAAGAGCGGGATGGTCAAGCGGACCGAGGTGGAGGCCTACAAGAACATTCGATCCAACGGACTGAGAGCTTTGTCCCTGCGACAGGGAGACGAGCTGATCGCGGTTCGCGAGGTGACCCCGAAAGCGGAGCTCATTCTCAGCACCAGGAAGGGTTATGCAATACGTTTCTCCTGTCTGGACGTGCGGAGAACGGGCCGCAATGCCCAGGGGGTCAAGGGGATAGAGCTGCGGGATAAGGACGAGGTCGTTTCCGGTGTGGTGGTAGTGGATACCAGCCCGGACCACACCTATCTGCTGACCATAACGGAGCAGGGCTTCGGAAAGCGAACCGCGGTGTCCAACTATCGGCTACAGACCAGGGGTGGCAAGGGCGTAATCAATTTGAAGCCCAACCAAAAGACAGGGGATGTTCTGGGCTCCATCCAGGTCAAGGAAAGCGATCAGATCATCATGCTCACTACGGGCAACAAGATGATACGTTTCGATGTGGCGGACATTCGTATCTGCAGCCGTTCTGCTCAAGGTGTCAAACTCATCAAGATGGAAAACGGCAAACAAATTGTCTGCTTCGACACTATTATTGAAGAAGGAACAGGAACATATATCAATGGATAATCCTAGTCTGAAAAGAAAAATAATGTAATATATTATATATTATTTTGAGTGAATTTCATAGAGCTTGTTTTTAGAAACAATATATATAAGCTCAATTAGTTAATTTTTGCATTAACCTACATGTTGCAGAGTACAAAAGGTTTATTATTTAATAAACAAGAACAGGAGTTTTTCCTTGGAGAATTCACTCATATCACAACGAGTGAGGTGTATATAGGTGAAGAGGGTCCTGTGCCATTATTTCCGCGCTTCTGGCCTTTGAGCAACAATTTATCCCTCCTGTTTTAAGCGAGCCAAGACAGTGCACGGGCGTTTTTTGAGAAATAGATCCGGGTGCCCTTGTTGCTCTCCGGTTACCGGCGTAGAACCACATTCTGAGTTACCCCGCCGTTAAGCCTGGCCGAGGCGATCGACCCCTAACCTCCCCCAGGGCATATAGGGTGAATATACTTATAGGTATATCAAAGTATCCTTCTAACTAGATAATTGTGCAATCAAATTAACCAGGTATGGATTAAAGCATTTTTAAATTACAAGTTAAGAAATATAATATGAAAATGGTAATTTTTAAAAACATCATTTACTATCTATTTTACTGAGGTATTTTATCTTGTCTACAAGATAAAAGTCTCTTGATAATAAATTTATGAATATTTTTAATTTTTGTTTTTGTTTTCAATTTTTTATAGTGGGCTTTATGGTACAGGGAATTTATCGTAACTTTTTAATTATTAACTAGCTCATATTTTAAATTGCTTTTTTCATACTTTCTTTTTTTAATTTTTTTACTGATCTTTCCAATAATATTAATCATCTAACTCTAGGTGTTGACAATAAGCCGGAATCTGTATATATAATTTAAATATTGAGCGTCTTGTAGAGGGAAAACCTCGCTTTGCGAGGCGAAAGGATAATAGACGGGCCTTTTGGGGTAGAAAAGGTCGCTCTAGCTAGGTCCAGTTACCAAAGGGGGCTTTCCGCACGGCATCTAGCTAATAAGCCGCGAGTTAAGCGTAGGGGCGTTAATACCCCGATCTTGGGCTGCTTAAAACAAGGCCGGATGCGGATGGCTTAAGCCGCGTATTTGTGGTTGAACCTAAAGCTCAAACAAGGAGACAGCGATGATAGGGCAGGAAGGGAACTATATGTTCAGTTCGGAGTCGGTGACCGAGGGCCATCCGGACAAGGTGGCGGACCGGATCTCCGACGCGGTGCTGGATGCTCTTATTGTTCAGGACCCCAATTCCAGGGTTGCTTGCGAAACCCTGGTAACCACCGGCATGTGTTTTATCGCCGGGGAGATAACCACCAACGGGTTTGCCGATCTGCCCCAGATTGTACGCAACACCGTGAAAGACATCGGATATAACAGCTCGGAAATGGGTTTCGACTGGGAAACCTGTGCTGTTCTGTCCTCGATAGACAAGCAGTCCGGCGATATAGCTCAGGGTGTGAACAGGAAGTCCCCGGAGGAGCAGGGCGCCGGAGACCAGGGGATGATGTTCGGATTCGCCTGCCGGGAAACCGAGACACTAATGCCCGCCCCTATCCATTGGGCGCACAAGTTGACCCGAAGGCTCACCTATGCCCGTAAAAAGGGCGTGCTCGATTTCCTGCGCCCGGACGGCAAGACCCAGGTGGCCATGGTCTATGACAACGGCAAGCCGAAGCGGATCGATAATGTGGTTGTTTCCGCCCAGCACGACGACGAGGTCTCCTACGAGGACATCAAAGAGGGCATCAAGAAAGAGGTGGTAGAGCATACACTGCCCGAGGAGTTTCTGGATGAGAAAACCAGGATCTACATCAATACCACGGGACGATTCGTGACCGGGGGTCCGCTTGGGGATTGCGGAATGACCGGGCGTAAAATCATCCAGGATACCTATGGCGGAATGGGCGGCCATGGCGGGGGCGCCTTCTCCGGTAAGGACCCTTCCAAGGTGGACCGTTCCGGGGCATATATGGCCCGCTATATCGCCAAGAATATCGTAGCTGCGGGATTGGCCGAGAAATGCGAGGTGCAGATAGCCTATGTCATCGGTGTGGCCGAACCGGTCTCCGTGCTGGTCACTTCCAAGGGGACGGGAGAGGTGGACGACGAGACCTTGACCCAAGCAGTGCGTGAGGTCCTGGATCTGCGTCCCTATTTCATTATTCAGCACCTGAATCTGTTGCGGCCCATATACAAGAAGAGCTCCTGCTACGGTAGCTTTGGGCGAGAAGATCCGGAATTTTCCTGGGAACAGACGGATGTCGCGAAGGATCTTCGAACCGCCTGCAAGATTTAGGCTGGCAGCTTCAACTTTTCGCGGAGGGCCGGCCATTCGGCCCTTCGCGGCTCTAAAGCATCCATACACGAGGCGCAAGAACCTACTATGAGCATCTATATTTCTGGGTCCTTGGCTTACGACCGGATTATGAACTTTCCGGACAAATTCGCCAATCATATCCTGCCGGACAAGTTACACATTTTGAATGTGTGCTTTCTGGTGAATGAGTTGAAAGAAAAATTCGGGGGCACTGCAGGCAATATCGCCTATTCCCTTGCCCTGCTGGGCGAGCGTCCCACAGTATTGGCCAGCGTGGGTAGTGATTTCGATCGCTACGAGAAGTGGTTCCGGGAGTTGGATATCGGCCTCGAGGGAGTGAAAAAGGTCCAGGATGTACATTCAGCGAGCGCCTACATCACCACGGATCAGGCGGACAACCAGATAACGGCCTTTCATCCCGGAGCGATGGATATCCCCACAAGTGGCGATTTTACTAGTTTCGAGACCAAGGACAGCCTGGCCATAGTTTCCCCAGGCAATCTGGAAGACATGCAGAGTTATCCCCGGAAGTACAAGCAAGCCGGAATTCCATATATTTTTGATCCTGGCCAGAATATTCCCGCTTTCTCCGGACAGCAGCTGGAGGAAATGATCACCGGCTCCGAGATCCTGATCGCCAATGACTATGAATTGAGTTTGATCATGCAGGCGACAGGGCTACACAAAGACGAGCTCCTAAAGCGGACAAACGCCCTGGTGACCACCCTGGGCGAGGAAGGATCCATTATTGAGCAGTCAGACAGGGAGACAATCCGGGTTCCCGCGGCCCGGGCCGCCGAAGTCAAGGATCCTACAGGAGCGGGAGACGCGTTCCGGGCCGGATTGATCAAAGGACAGGTTCAGGGAGAGGGGCTGGAGAATTCCGCCAAGATTGGCGCCAACTGTGCCAGCTTTTGCGTGGAGCACGTTGGAACGCAGGATCATTCCTTTGACCAGCAGGAATTTTGGCAGCGTTATAGAGCGAATTTCGGCTGATTGCAGCATTGGGAATAATAGAACGACCTGGCTGGAATGAGAAAGCCCTTATAGAGAATGAGGCAAAGCTTAGGTTATGAAGAAACAGCAAGATTTACAATCCGTTGATCCCCAAATCTGGCAGGCGATACAGCTGGAGGAGAGGAGACAGAGGAACACTATAGAGCTGATCGCCTCGGAGAACTATACCTCCCCTGCGGTTCGCGAAGCCACAGGCAGCTGTCTAACAAACAAGTACGCCGAGGGATATCCTGGCAAACGCTATTATGGCGGCTGCGAAAATGCCGATGAGGTGGAGAGCTTGGCCCGCACAAGGGTGCAGGAGCTCTTTCAGGCCCCTTTTTCCAATGTCCAGCCCCATTCCGGATCTCAAGCAAATATGGCCATTTATTGCGGCTTTCTCCAGCCCGGGGACACGGTGCTGGGAATGGATCTCTCCCATGGAGGGCATCTGACTCACGGAAGCCGGGTCAACTTTTCCGGTCAGTTATACAACAGTGTTTTTTACGGAGTGCATCCTGAGACCCAGACCATAGACTACCAAAATGTGCGGGAATTGGCCCTGCAACACAGACCCAGGCTAATCATTGCCGGCACAAGCGCTTATCCCCGCGAACTCGATTTCCGCGCATTCCAAAGAATTGCCGAGGAGGTCGGGGCCTATCTCCTGGTGGACATGGCACATATCGCCGGGCTGGTTGCCACAGGGCTGCATCAGGACCCCTTAGATCAAGCCGATTTCGTCACCTCCACAACCCATAAGTCGCTGCGGGGTCCGCGCGGCGGTTTTATCCTCAGTAAAAACCTGGACTACGAAAAAAGATTGAATTCCCAGATTTTCCCCGGACTGCAGGGGGGCCCCCTAATGCATGTTATTGCGGCCAAGGCAGTTGCCTTCGGGGAAGCACTGCGCCCGGAATTCGCCCTCTACCAGAAACAAGTAACAGCCAATGCCCGGGCCTTGGCCAACAATCTCCTCGATCTGGGATATGAGCTGGTTTCCGGGGGAACGGATAACCACCTCCTGCTGGTGGATCTGCGCGGAAAGGGCGTGAATGGCAAGGAAGCAGAAGAGGTGCTGGACCGGATAGGTATTACGGTGAACAAAAATTCCGTGCCCTTCGACACCGAGTCAGCCTTTGTAACCTCCGGAATTCGTATGGGTACTCCGGTAGTGACCACTAGGGGGATGCAGGAAGAGGATATGGCGCGAATAGCTGAATGGATGGACAGGGCTATAAGATACAGAGACAACGAAACGGAGCTCTCCAAGCTGACAAATCATATCGAGGAGTTTACGTCCCAATTTTCTCTTTTTATGGAATGCCCCCAACAGACAAATAATTACTCCAAAAAAGGGAGGAACTGAAGAAGGTGTTAGCGTGTTCCGGAGAGAGGAGTATGCAATCTAAATATGCATCCTTTTTGAAAACAGTGCTTTTTATATTCGCTTTGTTTAGTTTTAATAGAAATGGTTAATTATTGATTTACTCAAAATAGCATTCCATCCTCATTCCCTCACTCTCCTCTCAGTACATCTTCATGTAATTAATTGAGGTAGTGCTTCCTCAATTACTTATATACATGATGTATATAAGTAAGAATGCCATATAAAATTTGTTATATGGAAAGGTTTTTTTATGAACATATATAAACCACATATAAATATTTCTAAAAGTAGAATAGTGGAAACTGTTTTAAGTACAAGTTTAGATGCATTTAACGATTGGCCTCATTATGTCCAAGACATTGCTTTAGACCTTTCTACTGAACTTTTTATTATATATAGTAATCCATTTGTTGATGCTCAAAGAGTATTTTCTAATGTTCTTTCTCGTTTAGAAAATAATAAAAAATATCTTGAAGAAAATGAATATGAAAACTTTTACTCAAAATTTAATGAATTCTTTGCAGACTATACGCGGTTGCAAGAGTTTCGGGAACGAATAAAGCAGCGCTTGAGTGATAATCTTCCTGAGGAAGCCATAGGAGACTCCCCGCATGCCCTCATTCAGAATGCCACGGATGCAACCGGACTTATTATGGAGCTCCCGTTGCTTGTTTTGTTTCCTGAAAACACGGAACAAGTCCAGAAGATCGTTCAATTGGCCCAAGAGGAGAGATTTTGCATCGTTCCCCGGGGAGGCGGATCCGGCCTCACTGGAGGGGCTGTCCCGGCCCTGAGGAATTCGGTTATTCTGAGCATATCCAAGCTCAAGCAAATTTTCCGAGTGGATACAGCTAATAAACTCCTTTACGCCCAAGCAGGAGTTATTACCGCGGACGCTATTAGGGAAGCACAAAAGCATGATATGCTGTTCACCGTGGATCCGGCTTCCAAGTCCGCATCCTCCCTGGGGGGTAACATCTCGGAAAACGCAGGCGGACCTTATGCCTTTGAATACGGCACCACGCTGGATAATATATACAGCTACAAAATGGTTCGGGCAGACGGAGAAGTGGTAGAGGTCAGGCGCAAAAACCATCCCTGGCACAAGATCTACCCCCATGAGGGGGTCTGTTTTGAGGTTTTAAACCAGAATGGAGAGTTGCTGGAAACTATTAGCCTGCGTGGCAGCGAAATCCGAGCCTTAGGCCTTGGCAAGGACGTTACCAACAAGTTTTTCGGTGGCCTCCCTGGAGTGCAGAAGGAGGGTGTTGACGGGATTATTACGGAGGCATGCTTCACTCTTCATCCAGAGCTTGCTTACTCGCAGACCTTGTGCCTAGAGTTTTATGGAACTTCTATGCATCATGCCTCACTTGTAATTAAAGATCTTGTTCATTTGCGTGACCATATACGAGAGCAATCCAGTTTAGTGACCATGTCTGCGCTTGAGGAGTTCGGAAGTAAGTACGTTCGTTCTATAGAGTATAAGAAGAAATCAGACTTATACGAGGGCGAGCCTATATCGATCCTGCTTGTCCAGCTCGATTCCAACAATAAACGCGTCTTAAGAGATATAGTTTGGACAGTTGTAGATATCGTGGAGCATTATGACAATGTAGATGTCTTTGTAGCAGAGGACCAGGAACAGGCTTCTCTTTTTTGGGAAGACAGACACAGATTGAGCGCTATTTCCAAAAAGACTAGTGGGTTCAAGATTAACGAGGACGTAGTAATTCCTTTAGACAAGATTCCTGAGTTTTCTGATTTTTTGGAATCAATGAATTTAAAATATCTTTCTTTAGCTTATAATAGTGCTTTAAATAGAGTGCGTGATCTCCATGGGATCAATGATGATGATGAATTTATTGCCATGGAGCTTGAAACGACCAATAAGCTCCTTGATGGTCATATTTTGGAGCACGTCTCTGCTGAACAGGAGTTTTCACTACAAATTCACTACTTTTTTCAAGATCTATTCAGACGCTATCCGCAAGAAAGACAAACTCTTCAGGAGATAGAAGATGATCTCTTCAGCAATCGTTTAGAGATTGCTAACCATATGCATGCCGGAGATGGAAACTGTCATGTAAATATTCCTGTTCATGCCAACGATATGGAAATGATTCAACAGGCTGAACAGGTAGTGGACCGAGTTTTCACTAAGGTCCTAAGTCTTGGGGGTCAGGTTTCCGGAGAACATGGTATAGGGATTACTAAAATCGGATATCTTTCTTCGGAAAAAATTGATGATTTAGCTAGTTACAGAGAAAAGGTTGATCCCTATGGGATTATGAATCCTGAAAAACTATCTAGCAAAGAACCAGTAGTTTCTCCCTATACTTTTTCCTGGGACAGACTCATCCAGGATTTTCCCTATACAGATATACCTCATAAGGAACAGCTTTCTCAACAGCTGAAACATATACAGATATGCACCCGTTGTGGTAAGTGTAAACAAGTATGTCCCATGTACTATCCCGAAAAGGGGATGCTTAATCATCCGCGCAATAAAAATATAAGTATGGGCTACCTACTCGAGGCCCTTCTGTACACCCAGACCATAAGCGATACAAACACACCGGATCCGGAGCTTCTTAATCAGCTCAAGGAACTCATGGATTTCTGTACCGCCTGCGGCAAGTGCATGGCCATTTGTCCGGTAAAGATAGATAGCGCTGATGTAACAATCAATATACGGTCCTACCTTGAAAGCGAAGCCCCGTCCGGCTGGGACTTGAAGTCAAAGATGCTCAACTTTCTGGGCCAGGAGCCGGAGCGCATCCAGACCGCGGCAAAGATAGCGACCTTGGGTCAAAATATTCAACACAGGGCTGTCCGTTTCTTGCCCTCCTTTTGGAGGCGGAGAGCGCAAAACCCCATGTTCCAAGCCCCTGCACCCAAGCTGGAGTTCGGGCAACTCCATGATCTCCTGGACATATCCAAGGGCAATGTTTTTCTGCCGGGGAATGCTCATCCCGGAGCTCAATCAGCTGTGATTTATTTTCCCGGATGCGGCTCCGGTCTGTTCTATCCCAGCATCGCCCTAGCCGCTATTTACAGCCTGCTGGAAGCAGGCTATGCTGTAGTGGTCCCCCCGGAGCACCAGTGCTGCGGGTATCCTCTACTCTCAGCAGGTTGCACGGAGACCTTCGAGAAGAACATGACCCGAGTCACTTCTTCCCTGAAGCATCTTGTAAGACAAGCTGAAGAAAATGGTTCCCATGTGGAGGGCCTTCTCACTTCATGCGGGACATGCCGGGCAGCCCTAGAGAATTACGATCTAGAGAATAAAGTGGACTCTCAACTGGTTATGCAGGATATATTCCAGTTTCTCTCTCCTTACTTAAAAGACAAAATGATACCAGCAAGCAGCGAAGATGAAAAAATTGTTTTGCACTCTTCTTGTCATCATGCGTTGTCTAATGTAAATCCTGATCAATCGGATAGCTTATATGCTGATATGTTAGAGGGAGCCCTTAACGAAGATGTGACTATTTCCACCTATTGTTGTGCGGAGAGCGGATTAGGTGCATTAACCAATCCTAAGGTATATAATAGGTTGCGAAAAAGAAAAAAAGATTCTATAAATAATATAATTGAAGATTCTGAAAAGAATCCAAGGTTTTTAGTTAGTTGCCCTTCGTGCAAGATAGGAATTTCTAGATCTATTAATGCTTTAAGAGTCAACTCTGAAACTATGCATACGATGGAATATCTTGTTCATAGAATGAAAGGTGAAGATTTTAAGAATATAATAAAAAAAGAAATCGTAAATTGTAGAAAAGAATTGAATTGAGTTTACTTTTATTGTAACTTATAGTATTTTATACTAATTATAAATTTTGCAAATTGGTGGCGGTTAGTCAAGAAAAAGGGTAAATAGCGAAAGCAAAAGGAGTAAAGCTATGACGGAAAAACTGGGCAAAATAGCTGACGGTTTGTTGAGCGGTAACGTTGAGGAAGTTTCCAATCTCACCCAGGAGTTGCTTGACGATGGAACTGACCCCGAGGAGATCCTGCAGAAGGGTCTTTTTGCCGGCATGGATGTCGTGAGCCAAAAATTCAAGGATTGCGAGATGTTTATCCCTGAAGTGCTTCGCTCGGCCAAGGCCATGCAGGGGGCTATGGAGAAGCTTAGGCCGAAGCTTTCCGAAGCTAGCAGCTCCAAAGCCGGCACTGTGGTTACCGCCACCGTACAGGGCGATCTTCACGATATCGGCAAGAATCTGGCCGGCATGATGATGGAGGGTTCGGGCTTTAATGTAATTGACATGGGCATTGATCGGAAAACCGAGGACATAGTGAACGCAGTTAAGGAGAACAAGCCCCAGATACTCGGCCTTTCCGCTCTCCTGACCACCACTATGCCCAAGATGGGAGAGGTCATAAACGCCCTGAAAGAGGCAGGCATTCGCGATCAGGTCAAGGTCATGATCGGCGGCGCACCTGTGACCGACGACTTCGCGGAGGAAATCGGGGCGGACGCCTATGCACCCAATGCTTCCATCGGGACGGAGAAAGCCCTTGAGCTGATAAAGGCCTGAAATTACTTCTCCCCTTCTCCTATTTCCCAAAACGTTTGATGCAGGAGTTACAATATGCCCAAGATCAATCAGACTATACAAGAAACGCCCTATTTCCGGGTGTTGTCCGAAGATCAGATTGAGCGGATCTACTCCGCCGCCCTGGATGTCATTCAGCGAACAGGAGCTCGCTTTTATCATGAGGAAGCCCTGGAGCTATTCCGAAACAGCGAGGCAGTAGTAACAGACGAAAACCTGGTCCGGGTCCCTCTTTCCCTGGTGGAAAAAGCCATAAAAACACATCCCAGGAAAATTAATCTCACCGGACGCAGCGGGAAACACGGAATCAAACTGGACAGGGACACGGTCAATTTCGGGACCGGATCGGACCTGCCCTTTACCTACGACCGGCAGACCGGGGAGCGTAGGCGGACAACCTACCAAGACGTCTACGACGCGGGCAGGATCTTAGATTATCTGCCTAATCTGGATTTCTTCATGTCCCACGGCATTGTGCAGGACTGCCCCAATACCCAGACCTATGATCGCCATCAGTGTCTGGCCATGCTGGAGGGGTGCACCAAGCCTATGGTCCTGACCAGCGTGGACGGGGAAGGACTGCAGGATCTGTGGAGAATGTGCAGCTTGTTCCGCGGGAATGAAAAGGAATACAGGCTCAACCCCATGTTCATTACCTATATCGAGCCTATTTCCCCGCTTATGAACGACCGCAGCGCCGTGGAAAAACTCCTGTTCAGCGCGGAAAAGGGCATCCCCTGCATGTATACCCCCTGCCCCAGCTCCGGGGCCACCGCTCCGGCGAGCCTGGCGGGGATGATCGTGCAGTCCCTGGCCGAGACACTTATGGCCTCGGTGCTTACCTATCTCAAGAATCCGGGCATGCCCCTGGTCATGGGCGGAGTCACGACTGTACTGGATATGCTGACCACCACCTACTCCTACGGGTCCCCGGAACTCTCTCTCGCCTCTGCTGCGAACACCGATGTATCCAAGTGGCTCGGATTGCCCATGTTCTCTACTGGAGGTTGCACCGATTCCAAGACATTGGACGAGCAGGCGGCGATCGAGTCCGCCACCAGCCTGTACTACGCCTTTCTGTCCGGGGCGAACCTGGTGCACGACGTGGGCTATATGGACAGCGGGGTGAACGCCTCCCTGGAAAGTCTGGTTATGAACAATGAAATCATCGGCATGGTCAAGCAGATAGGCAAGGGAATCAACACCGAGGAGGAGTATCTGGCCCTGGAGCTGATCGACCAGATAGGCCCCGGAGGGGAATTCCTCACCTCGGAGCATACCCTGGTCCATTACAAGGAATGGTTCCAGCCCAAGCTGCAGGATCGCTCGGATTACGCCACTTGGGTTCGCGAGGGCCAGCATACCATGGCCGACCGCATCCAGTCCGAGACGGACCGAATCCTGAAGGAGCACGAGCCGGAACCCATCGATAAAGAGCTGCACCAGGAACTGAAGAAGATAGTCCAGGATGCGGATGAAAGGCACGCCAAATAGGCAGTATCCGGTCGGCCGGATTGTACAACGCAACAACCGGCCTTGGGGAAATACGCCAAGGAGGATTTTTCATGGCTAGTGTGCGAACCAATTATACAATCAATCGGAGTCCTCGCTTTTCCTTTCTCTCCGAAGACCAAAAGGAAACCATATTCCACGGAATGTTGAAGGTGCTGCAGGATACCGGGGCAGACGTGCACCACGAGGGGGCCCGGGAGATCTTCAAGAAGCACGGCTGCAAAATAGACGGCGTCAGGGTCCGTATTCCGCCCAAACTGGTGCGACAGGCCTTGCAGTGCCTGCCGCTTATGACCACCATATTCGACTGGGAGGGCAATCCCCGCATCTATGTGGAAGAAAACCGGAGCTATTTCGGTCCCGGCCCCACCCTGGTCTACTATCGGGATCCCTACACCCTGGAGCGCAGGCAGTGCCTGCGCGAGGACGCCACCACCACGGCCAGGGTCTGCGATGCCCTAAACAACATAGGGTTCGTGGAGGGCCTGATCTCCATCAGCGACGTCCCGCGCGGCACTGAGGATGTGTACGAGTTTGCGGACATGATCCAGAACACGACCACCCCCATCATGGCCTGGGCCTTCCACCGCGGCGGGGCGAAGGACCTGCACCGTATCGGATGCATCATGGCCGGAGGGGAGGAGGCCTTTAAGAAAAAGCCCAACTACATTCTTTATAGCGAGCCCATCTCCCCCTTGGTCAGCGACTTCCACGCCATCGATAAGTTGATGTACTGCGCCGAGCAAGGCATTCCCCAGGACTACAGCCCTTGCGCCATCGGAGGCGCAACGGTTCCGGCTACCCATGCGGGGCAGATCGTGGTCGCCCTGTCCGAGTCCATGGTGGGGGTGGTCCTCTCCCAGCTCATCAATCCGGGGACCTGCATCATCCTGGGCGGGGTGCAGGCTCCGCTGGACATGCAGCGGGCCATCTACTCCTACGGCGCGCCAGAGCTGAATCCACTCTGCGGCGGGCTTACCGAAATGGCCCGCTACTGCGGCCTCCCCATGTTCGGCACGTCAGGCTGCACGGATACCAAGACCATGGAGATCCAGTCCGGGATCGAGGCGGCTCTTTCCATACACTCCTCCATGCTCACCGGGGCCAACTTCGTGCACGACAACGGATATACGGAATCCGGCAAGACGGGAGACATCTTCCAGACTGTCATGGACGACGAGATCATCGGTATGGCCAGGGTTATCGAAGATGGGCTGGATGTCAGCGAGGAGAGCTTGGCCCTGGATGTGATCAACAATGTCGGCTCCGGCGGCCATTACCTCTACGAGGACCATACCATGAAGTGGTTCCGCAAGCACTGGCGCCCCAGCCTTATGGACCGTCAGAGCTACGAGGATTGGGACAAGGCGGGGAGGACTACCATGAAGGAGCGGATCATCAACAAGACCCGCGACATCCTGGAAAACTATGAGGGCCCCATCAATAAGGTACCCGGCGAGGTAAGGAAGGATATTCAGCAAGTGGTCGATGACGCGGTCGCGAGGGTGGAACGAGAGGGCCTGTAGCAGATCCCGCCCCCCACTTAGCCCGACGTCGCCCAAGGGGACAGGAGGGCCGTAGGCCCCCCTGTCCCCGCACATAGGCGCTTCCTTTTGTTTTACAATTCTGATCACCCGACACGAGGGGCTATGGCTATCCGGTTTCAACGCCGGTTGGATAGCCCTGTGTCGTCCTTTATAGTCCTATGTCCAAATCTAAGAGACACTCCTTCTCCAGACAGGTAAGCGGCGCAAGCAAGGATTCCGAGTCCGTGGACTACGTCCTGGGCATTGATACCGGGGGCACCTACACTGACGGAGTTTTGCTGGATTACAGAACCAGGGAGGTGCTCGCCGAAGCCAAGAGCCTGACCACGTACCACGATTTGACCAAGGGCATTAGCACGGTGTTGCGTGAGCTCAGCGTGGAGTTCCCCGCCCGGGTGAAGCTGGCCGGGATATCCAGCACCCTGGCCACCAACTCTATTGCTCAGGGCAAGATCAAGGCCGTGGGCCTTATCCTGATCGGTTACGACCCGGATCTGTTAAAGAGCTACGGTCTGGAGGCCAAATTCGCCACCAAGACTTTCGCCTATTTCCAGGGTGGTCACACTGCGCAGGGCAGGGAACAGGCCCCTCTCGATCTGGAGGGGATACGGCAATGGGTTCGTGAGCATAGCCACGAGCTGGAGGCCTTGGCCATATCCAGTTACTTCAGCCCTTTGAACCCCGAGCACGAAGAAAGGGCACTGCAGGCCCTGCGGGAGGAGATGGACATCCCTGTGGTCCTGGGGCATCAGCTCTCCACTCAGCTGGACTCCATCAAGCGCGCAGCCACAGCCTCCCTGAATGCTTCGCTCGTGGCGGTTATGCACGAGTTCATTCAGGCGGTGAAGAGCTCCTTGAAGGATCTAGGGTTCAATGCTCCCCTAATGATTGTTCAGGGCGACGGATCCCTCATGCCCTATACCGAGGCGGTGAAAAAGCCAGTGGAAACGGTCCTTTCCGGCCCGTCGGCCAGCACCATCGGCGGCAGGTTCCTTTCCGGATGCAGCAATGCCCTGGTAGTGGACGTGGGAGGCACCACCACGGACATGGCCCTGATCGAGGACGGCACCATAGCGGTGAGCGAGCAAGGTGCCCGAGTAGGGGATATCGAGACCGCGGTCAGGGCAGCCCGCATCCGGACTGTGTGCATAGGTTGCGACAGCAGGATACGGGTCTTTTCCACAGAGGAATTCCAGGTAGGCCCTGAACGGGTGATCCCCATATCCCGGCTTATTGCCCTCCATCCCCAATTGGCGGAAGAGGTCCACCACATTGGTAGCAGACGACACGGCAACCGAAGCGAGGCCGAGGTGGAATACCTTTTCCTGGCCAGGGAGCCCGATACGGAAGCGGAAAATAATCTGGATCCCCGGAAAAGTGCCCTTCTGGACCTGCTCCGGGAGAGGCCCCTCAGCCTTCAGTCTGTGCTGAGCAAGATGGAGGTAAACCACTCCGTCCAGCTCCAGATGGACGATCTTTTGGATAAGGGCTATATCGGCATATCCGCCATGACCCCCACTGATGTACTTCATTTCAAGGGTGAGCTGGAGATCGGGGACAGCGAGGCCGCAGTGCAGACCCTGCGCTACATCAGCAGCCTCCACGGCTGCAGGGCCAAAGACCTGGCGGACCGGATCCTGGAGCATATCGTGGCCCGGATGTGCAGGGAGGCGATTATCTTTTTGGCCCGGCAGGAAGGAAACTTCCTGCCCGAAGAGGTGGACGGAGAGTGGGGAGAGTGGCTCGCCAGTCAGGGGGTAAGCCCGGACAACCCGCACCTTTCCGTGAGCATCGGGAGCAGATATCCGCTAATCGGCATCGGTGCGCCCGCGGAGATATTTGTGCGCAGGATGGCGGACAGGTTGCACGCCCGCTTCGAGCTTCCACCGCATCCCCATGTGGCCAATGCCGTTGGCGCGGTTGCCGGTTCGGTCATCGTGGATCAGGAGGCCCTGGTCTACGTTCAGGAAAGCGAGGAGGGCATGGGGTACATAGTTCAGTTCCAAGGGGAGATCGCTTCCTTCCCAGAGCTGGAAGAGGCCCAGCGCTACGCCCGAAGAGAGGTTGCCCGAGTGGCTCGCGAGGCGGCTGAGGAGGCTGGAGCGGACGATCCCCAGCTAAAGACCGCGGAAAAGGTGGAAGGGGCCCTGCAGCGCATTCAGGCGCGGGCGATAGGCAATCCCAGGCTCTCGGAGCAGTTCGGCTAATTCCCTGCCAGTTTTTTGCCAGGCTAGCTTAATCCAGGGAAGTTACGGAGAGTAAGATACTACCGGGGGAAGCAGATGCATCAGCAGTATATACTCGCAGCGGTGGGAAGCAACAGAGCGGGAGTGGTCGCGGAAATAAGCGAGGTCCTGTATCAGGCGGGATGCAATGTCGAGAACTCCTTTATGACGCTCCTGGGCGAGCACTTCAGCCTTATGATCCACCTCAGCCTGCCTGCTGACGAGGCCTACCAGGAACTGCAACAGCAGTGCGACTCCCTGCAAAAAGGGAAGGATTTCGCTGTTCATCTTTTCCCCCTTCGCAGGGGCGATATCGAACAGTCCCGGAAAGCCAGGGTGCAGCCCCACTACGATATCCGCGTGCGAGGCACGGACAAGCCGGGCATAGTCTATCGCACCTCCCGGCTTCTGGCCTCGCGAGGAATCAATATCTTGCAGATGGATACCAAGGTAGAGCGCTCTTTCCCCAATAGCACGCCCCAATTCTACATGCGTATTGAGATCGAGGTACCCCAGGAGGTGGACGGCCGTGCCCTTCGACGCGACCTGGAGGCGCTGGCAGAGGATTTACAGGAGAGCATTACTCTCTCTCGCCGGCAGGAGTGAGCCGGGAAGCCCGCATTCTGCCCCGAAGGCAGAGGCGGACGGGGCAAGCGTATCCGTTCAGTTTTCGGAAACTAGCGTTCCCGCCCATTATTTCGGCGGGTAAACAAGATGCCCAGGAGGCAGTTATGGAAGTAGTTGGAGAGCTTATCAACGCGAGCAGGAAGAAGATAGGCGAGGCGATCAAAGCACGCGACACGGAGTTTATTCAGGAGACTGCCCGTCAGCAGCGCGATAGTGGGGCGGACTACATCGACGTCAACGCCGGCACCTTTGTGGGTAAGGAGAAGGAGTGCGTGGAGTGGCTGATTCAGTCTGTGCAGCAAGTTGTGGATGCTCCCTGCTGCATTGACAGCCCCGACCCGGAGGTCGTGGATTCCGCGCTCAGGCTGCATCAAGGCGCCCCCATCATCAACTCCATATCCCTGGAGTCGGAGCGCTACAATGCCCTGTTACCCATTGTCACCGGCAATGAGTGCAAGGTCGTGGCACTGTGCATGAGCGATCAGGGCATGCCGGAATCAGCGGAGGACCGCTTCTCCATCGCGGAGAAGCTGGTCAATTCCCTGGTGCAGAAAGGGGTGTCCAAGGATAATATCTATGTGGATCCCCTGGTGCAGCCGGTTTCCACGAACGACAGCTACGGGGTGGAATTCTTGAAGGCCATTGAGCGGATTATGACCGAACTGGATGGGGTGCACACCATCTGCGGTTTGTCCAACATCTCCTACGGCCTGCCCAAGAGGCATTTATTGAATAGGAACTTCGCGGTCATGGGTGTACTCAAGGGGCTGGACTGCGCCATCATCAACCCCTTGGACAGCCAACTCATGGCTGACATCAAGGCAGCGGAAGTCCTGGCCGGTCGGGACACTTTCTGCATGAACTTCTTGGAGGCCTATCGAGCGGGGAAGCTGGACTAGGGGTGGCCTGAAAGCAGTCTATGCCCTTTCCTTCGGATACTATAGTCGAGTCGCGCACGCCGAGGGCGATTATTGCCTGCTCAGTGCTGCAGCCGGAGCTGGAGCGTCTGCGAGGCGGCAGCAATGAGGATCTGCACCTGATCTACCTGGAACAGAGTATGCATCGCACTCCGCACCTTTTGCCGGAGATGCTTCAGGAAGAGGTGGATCGGGCTGCGGAGTGGGCGGGGCAGATCGTGCTGGGTTACGGTCTCTGTTGCAACGGTATAGTGGGGGTCACCTCGCCCCGACAGGGGTTAATCGTGACCAAGGCCCACGACTGCGTGGCACTCTTTCTCGGCTCCCTCGCGGAATACAACCGTATGAGCCGAAACCATCCCGGGACCTACTACCTGACCCAGGGCTGGATGGACAACGACAAGGATCCCCTGGGGATCCTGGAGAAGGAGTATGTCCCTAAACTGGGACGAGAAACCGCGGAATGGGGGGCGCGGGAAGAGCTAAAGCACTATACGCGGTTCGTATTCATAGATACGGGCACTGGGGACAGAGAGGCCTTACAGGCCCGGGCCAGGGAAAATGCCGAGTTCTTCCACAAGGAGCTGGGCGAGGTAAAGGCGGATCACCGCTATCTGGAGAAGATCCTTTTCGGGCCCTATGATGGTGAATCCTTCTACATTCTCGGGCCCGGGGAACAGATTGAACAGCGCTGGTTTCTGCGTGATATCGCCTAGAGCTCTGCGACTACAAAGCAGGGTTCGGGCGGAACGGCGGACGCAGCAAAACGGACAAAGGAGGCTTGGTTATGAGTAATGAGAAGTCACCTGTTATCGAAACCGCGAAAAAATACTATGACAGCCATGATGCGCATACCTTCTATCACACCGTCTGGGGCGGCGAGGAGCATCATCTGGGCATCTACCGCACGCCGGAGGACTCCGTATATGAGGCCAGCCGCCGGATAATAGGGCACATGGCTCACTATTCCCGCAATTTAGGGGATGATGCCACAGTACTCGATCTCGGCTCCGGGATGGGAGGCACCGCCCGTTATCTGGCAAAGACTTACGCATGCAAGGTCGTGGGCCTTAACCTGAGTGAGGCGGAGAACGAGCTGCACAGAAAGAAGAATAGGGAGCAGGAACTGGAGCACTCCATAGAGGTGGAGGACGGCAACTTCGAGAACGTGCCCTATCCGGACGCCTCCTTTGACGTGGCCTGGTCCCAGGACGCCATTTTGCACAGCCCGGACCGCAGGCGGGTCCTTTCCGAGGCCACGCGCGTTTTGAAGAAGGGGGGTGAGCTCATCTTCACCGATCCCATGCAGACCGAGGACGCCTACGAGGAGTTTCTGGATCCCATCCTGAAGCGGATTCATCTGGAATCCCTGGCCACGCCGAGTTTTTACATGGACACCGCTCGGGTGCTGGGTCTGGAGTTCGTGGCCTTCGAGAATCTGACCCAGCAACTGACCAACCACTATGCCAAGATCCTGGAGGAGACGCAGGCCCGGGAAAAGGAGCTCAAGGACAAAGGGGTCAGCCAGGAGTATCTGGAGCACATGAAGGACGGCCTGAGGAACTGGGTCGTGGGCGGGCAGTATGGGCACCTGGCCTGGGGTATATTCTGTTTCCGCAAGCCGTAGACGCAAGCTACGGTGGCAAGAGAAAAAGGGCTAGGCGCGGCATCCGCGGTGCCTCAAGTGAGCTCCGGCGCTGCGGGAGGCCGGATCCGGCCTCCCGCAGCGCTCTTTTCCCAATGTATTCGAGGAGTTGCGGGTAGCTCCGCAGAAAAATGCTGCTTCCTTAAATCGGACAAGGTGGTTTCCTCAATATGACATATCAGCTACAAGCGAGCAGTCTGCCTGTTCTGATCGGCAGCCTCCCCATGACCGATCATCAGGAAGCGACGAATCTTGTCCTGCGCTATACCCCTGAGATTCCCCTATGGGTCCAATTGCCCAGTTACCGGGACGAAGGGATGATGGCCCAGTTTCTGCCCGGAATGCCGGGATATCGCAGGGAGGGGGACAAGGACTATGTGGATACTGAGGCCCAGGATTTCCAGCAGGAGCTCCTCGCTTTTTACGAGGAGTATATGGGGGTGACCGAAGGGGGACAGACCCCGGAGGAGACGCGTTTCAAGCTTGAGCCGGAGCGGGCGGAGGGCTTCTATACCCTGCTCCGGACCCTTCAGTCCGGAAATTTACCCCTCTCCGGGGTCAAGGGGCAGATCACCGGCCCTATCACCTTTGCCACAGGGGTGAAGGATCAAAGCAAGAGGGCCTTGTTCTACGATGAGCACCTACGGGACGCGGCTATCAAGCTGCTTGCCTTGAAGGCGGGGTGGCAAGTGGAGCAGCTCGCCCAATTCCAGGTCCCGGTGATTATCTTTTTCGATGAGCCTGCCCTGGCGGGTTTCGGATCCTCGGAATTCATCAGCATCAGCAAGCAGGACGTCCTGGCCAGCTTTTCCGAGATCGCGGAACAGGTACACAGCCGCAACGGTCTGGCAGGCATCCATGTCTGCGCCAACGCGGACTGGTCCCTGGTGCTGGATTCGGAGGCGGACATCCTGAGCTTCGACGCCTATTCCTATTTCGACAAGCTTCTCCTTTACGCGGACGAGTTGCGCAGATTCCTGGATGCGGGCAAGATCCTGGCCTGGGGGATGGTCCCCACCATGGAGCCGGAGGATATTGACAAGGAGAGCGTGGAGTCGCTGGAGGAGCAGTTCTGGAAGAAGTTCGAGGCCCTGCGGAAGCAGACCGGCCTACAAGGGGGACAACTGCTGCGGCAATCCCTGATCACGCCGAGCTGCGGCACGGGATCCATGATCTACGAACGGGCGGAAAAAGTCCTGCAGCTGACCAGGGGGCTTTCCGACCGGATCAGGGAGCACCTGTAGTCTGCCCTAAACGAAAACGCTGTTTGGACGAAGGCTTGTCCATATCCGAGGCGACAAGATTTTGAAACCGGAGTGTATTGTGAGAATACATGAGGACTTCGAAATCTTGCGGCAACGAAGGAAATGGGCAAGATTTCGTCCAAACCTCAGCTAGGCTATGGCCTCCCGATCCCGTAACCCCAGGAAATACAGGACGCAATCCAGGCTCACGTTGCTTAGGGCCTGCTTGGCCCCTTCCCGGACCAAGGGCTTGGCCCGGAAGGCGATGCCCAGTCCCGCAAGATTGAGCATGGGCAGATCGTTGGCCCCGTCGCCCACGGCAATGACCTGCTCCAGGGAAATTTTTTCCCGGTCCGCTAAATGCTGCAGGAGCTCGGCCTTTTTCTCTCCGTCCACTATCTCGCCGCAAACCCGGCCGGTGAGCCGGTCTTCCTCTATTTCCAGCTCATTGGCGAAGACATAGTCGATCCCTAGACGGTTCTGCAATTGCCTGCCGAAGTAGTTGAAACCACCGGAGATAATAGCCACTTTGTAGCCTAGTATCTTCAGGTTGCGGACTAGGCGCTGTGCCCCTTCGGTCAAGGGCATCTCCCGAGCCACCTGCTCCAGCTCGCTTCGGGGCAGGCCCTTTAATTGAGCCACGCGGTTGATAAGGCTCTGTTTGAAATCCAGCTCTCCCTTCATGGCCCTTTCCGTGATCTGACACACTTTTTGGCTTACTCCGGCCCGCCTGGCCAACTCGTCGATGACTTCGGTCTTGATCAGGGTGGAATCCATATCGAAGGCGATCAGTCTCCTGTGACGCCGATAGGGGGTGTCCTCCTGGATCCCTATGTCGATCCCGGCATCCTGGGATAGGGCCTGGAATTCCTTCCTCAGCCAGGAGATGTCCACTGCCGGGCCATGCAGGTCCAGCTCGATGCAGGTGGGGCCGGAACCCGAATCGGAGAGGGGACGTCGTGCGGAAAGGCGGTGGGTGTAGGAGATCTCCAGATTCACCTTCCGAATCAGCTCGGTTATTCCGGATATGTGCCGGGCGGTCAGGGTGGGTCCCAGGACGGTCAGGGTATAGCGCTTTTGTCTGCGGGAACGGAGCCATCCCTCGTACTCTTCGCTACTCACGGTGCGAAACTCCATATGAAGCCCGAGATTGTGGCTTTGGTAGAGCACGTCTTTGAGCACAACCTCGTAGTCCTCCTCCCGTCGGGGCAATTCGACCAAAAGGAAAAAGGAGAGGCTTTCGTAGACCACAGCCTGGTTGATGTCCAGTATGGATACCTCGTAGGTGGAAAGTGTCTGCAGTATGCTGTGGATGTGTTTAGGGTTGTTCTCCCCTGTAATATTTATTTGTACGATTCTGTTCATAGTTTCCAGGATCCTTTTTTGTTTCCCCAAGGACCATGTATGCTGCAAGAAAGGGACAATGATGATTAGCGGATTCCTCGATGCGAGAAAGGTTGTTTTCTCGCTGCCTGTTAGTGATCCCTGTCTTGTTTTTTAACGCGTTGCCAGTAAGATAGGATGGCTGGCTTGGGGCCAACATGAAATTAGAGTACATCTTATCGACGCTGTTTTCAAGATGAGGTAGCATACTCTTTTCCGGTTGTTCGTTGATGACGGCGAAAGGAGGATAAAGGCTGGCGGGGAGGGACCTTGCCCCCCGGCCTCCGGGGGTTGCCCTGCCCGTTTGGTTCAATTTTTGACAGGAGGTAAATGCTATGCAGATCACGGTGGTCTACTATTCCCGTACCGGGAACACGAAGGAGTTGGCAGAGATAGTGGCCGGCGGTGTGGAGTCCGTGGACGGAGCCAAGGCGCTTCTCAGGGACACTGGGACGGTGAGTAAGGAGGATTTTTTGGAATCGAGCGGGGTCATTGCCGGATCCCCGGTATATTTCGGGCTAATGGCCGCGGATATGAAGCGGATGTTCGACGAGTTCATCGGTATCCGGAAAAAGATGGAGGGCAAAGTCGGTGCCGCCTTCGCCACCTCCGGAGATCCCACCGGGGGCAAGGAGACCACACTGTTCTCCATCATCCAGGTCATGCTCATCTACGGTATGCTCATCTCCGGGGATCCCTTGAGCGCGACCGGGCACTATGGGACAGCCTGTGTTGGGGCCCCGGACGAGACGGCCCGGGAAAACGGGGCCAAGTTGGGGGCCAGAGTGGCAGAGGTGGCCCAAAAGCTGAGTCTCTAGCTAGTGATGGGACGAAAACTCACCCACCTGCTTCGTCGCTGCAAAATTTTGAAATCCTCATGTATTAATATACACTGCGGTTTCAAAATTTTGTCTCCTTGTCTCTGGGCAAGTTTACGTCCCATCATGGTTTTCGGTCAGGCACTAGCTAAGCGTACTAGATGCTTAGGCATCCGTGGCTCACTGCACGGGCTGCTCAAAGGCCTGTGCAGAGCGTATGGCTGTCGCGGCATCCTTGGAGCGGTCCCGGCCGCCGCGCATGACTCGGAGGGAGTTGAGCACTGCGAGCAGGGCCACCCCCACGTCTGCGAATACGGCCTCCCACATGGTGGCGAGGCCCATGGCCCCCAGGCCCAGGATGAAGACCTTGATGGAAAGGGCCATGACTATGTTTTCCCAGACGATCCTTCGCGTTCTTCGGGCGATGTGGCGCACCCGCAGCAGCTTTTCCGGCTGGTCCCGCATCAGGACCACATCCGCTGCCTCGATTGCCGCGTCTGAGCCCAGCCCGCCCATAGCGATGCCGATATCCGCTCGGGCCAGGACCGGGGCGTCGTTGATACCGTCTCCCACGAAGGCCACCATTCGGCCTGGTGCGGTCTCTCCCTTGATCCTTTCCAGCTGGGAGACCTTTTCCTGGGGCAGCAAGGGGGCCAGGGTCTGGTCGATCCCCAGCTTCCGGGCGTATGCCTCCGCAGTGCTGCGGCTGTCCCCGCTCAAAAGATATTGTTTGATCCCCTGTTCGTGCAGGGCGGCCACAGTCCGGGCCGAGCCGTCCTTCAGGGCGTCGCCGATCAGAATGGTACCAGCGTAGGAACCGTCGATTCCCACGTGGATGGCGGTTCCCTCGCCGTCCCTGTAGCTGTGTTCAATCCCCTGCTCGCGCAGGAAGGCTTCGTTGCCCACCAGAACGGTGTTTTCCCCAATGAGTGCGGAAACGCCCCTCCCGGAGTGCTCGGTGTATTGTGCAGCCTTCCCTGATTCTTTCCTTTGGGGAACCTCCCTGCGGATGGACAGGGCTATGGGGTGGTTGGAGTGGGACTCGGCCAGAGCCGCAGAACGTAGGAGATCCTGCCGGGAGTAGCCGTCCGCGGTTTCCACGCTGGTCACCTCAAAGACCCCCTGGGTCAGGGTCCCGGTCTTGTCCCAGACCACGCTTCCCAGCTTGTTCAGCCCTTCCAGATAATTGGCCCCCTTGACCAGGATCCCCTCGCGGGAAGAGGCGCCAATGCCGCCGAAGAAGCCCAGGGGAATGGAGACGACCAGGGCGCAGGGGCAGGATATGACCAAGAAGATAAGCGCGTTGTACACGCTTTCCGACCAGAGCGGCGGGTGCTCGAAAAGGCCCTGCAGCGGAGGGATAAAAGTGTGAATGGTCCAGGGCAAAACGGCGATGAGCAGGGCGGCGAAGACCACGGCCGGAGTGTAGTAGTAGGCGAAGCGGCTGATGAACTGTTCCGTGGGGGCCTTTTGGGCCTGGGCGTTCTCCACCAGCTCCAGGATCCTGCTAATGGTGGAGGAGGCCAGGGGCTTGGTCACCCTCACCCGGAGCAGGCCGGATTTGTTGATGCTGCCGGAATAGACGCTGGCCCCGGGCTCGACATCCACCGGCTCGGACTCTCCGGTTAGCACCGAGGTGTCCAGGTTTGATCTGCCCTGCACCACCTCCCCATCCAGGGGAATCCGTTCCCCGGGCTTGATCCGGATTATGTCCCCCACCTCCACCTGGGCGGGATCCACCTCGTGGGCCTTGCCCTCACGCTCCAGGCTGGCCCGATCCGGACGTAGATCGAGCAGACTGGTTATGGAGCGGCGGGACTTATCCACTGCGGACTCCTGGACCATCTCCCCTACCTTGAAGAAGAGGATGACCGCGACTGCCTCGGCGTAGGCGCCGATGGCAAAGGCCCCCAGTGTGGCCAGGGTCATAAGGAAAAATTCGTCGAAGACCCGGCCGGAGCGGATGTTTCGCAGGGTGTTGGTCAGGATGTCCCGGGCGATGAGGATGTAGGCCAGCACGAAGAGGGAGATCGTGCCCCATTGCGGCAGAGGCAGCGGGGCCAGCCACCACTGCAGGCACGCAACGAGATAGACCGCGATTCCGGGCGCTAGCTCCGCGATCCTCTGGCGCAAGGAGAAGCCGGGTGCGCCAGTCAAGGGCTCGGCGCAGCTGCAGCTCGCTTCCTGCCGGCTGCAGCTAGCTGCCTCGGACCGGTCTCTGCCAGCATTGCTCCGGTCCTCTTCGTAAGACGCCTCTATGTCCTGTTCCAGAGTATTATAATCCAAACCGCTTCTCCGTAGTGTTTTGTCCCTTCTTTATCCAGGACTTTGTAGGTAAATGTCTCGAACCTACTGAACTAATTAATAAAATTGGATAGGCTCCGATCATTGTATGCTTGGTTGTGCCCGTGTCAGCCGGGGAATGAAGGTTATATGTTTCGCTCTTCCCGGACATGCTCGGTCCCCTGGCGCAAAAGACCCTCCACGTGCTCGTCGTCCAGGCGATAGAAGACGTTTTTGCCGCTGCGGCGGAAGCGTACCAGCTTGCTCGCCCGCAACAGGCGCAGCTGATGGGAGATGGCCGAAGGGGTCATGTCCAGCAGCTCGCTTAGGTCGCAGACACACAGCTCGGCACAGGACAGGGCGTGAAGGATTTTGACCCGGGTGGATTCGCCAAGGGTCCGGAAGAGCTCTGCCAGGCCCTGGGCGGTATCCTCGCGGAAATCGGAGGCCTGTACTTGGGCGATGCTTTCGGGATGAACCTGCCGCCTCTTGCAGGTTTCCGCACTATTTTGTTCTGTCATGGGCACTCCTAAAAACAAACAGTTGAACATCTGTTCATATATAAGAAGGAAGAGGATCCTGTCAAGGTGGGCTCACCAGAAGGCAGGCATGAAGATCACCTTCGGCCGCTTGCCATCACAGGAGGCAAGGATTTACAGCCAATATATACTAATAACCCTCATGCCTGCCCAGACGCAGGCACAAGCAAACATACAATGACCGGAGCCTATCCGGTGAGAGCGCTTGGCTCCGGCTGACCGATAGCAACAGAAATTAAAAAACCCGGGTGCCGCATCGCGGCAGCCGGGCTTTTTACTACAATCAAACGCGCTTCCCGTAGAGACGTGAAGCTTTAGGTCCCTTCCTCCCAGGAATTGAGGTAGTCAGCCTGCTCCTGGGTGAGATCGTCGATCTCCGTGCCCATGGCGGAGAGCTGCAGGGAGGCGATTTCGTTGTCCAGTTCCTCTGGTAGCTGGAGCACTTTGTTGGGGAGCTTGCCCTTGTTCTTGGCCCCGTATTCGCAGGCCAGGGACTGGCCGCAGAAGGAGGTGGACATTACCTCGCTGGGGTGGCCTTCCGCGGAAGCCAGATTGATCAAGCGGCCCTCTCCCAGGACGAAGATTTTCTTGCCCTCCAGGATGTATTCCTCCATGAAGGGCCTGACGCTTCTGCGGGACTGACTGGCCTGCTCCAGGGCGTCCAACTGGAGCTCATTGTCGAAGTGGCCAGAATTGGCCAGTATGGCGCCGTTTTTCATGCGCTTCATGTGCTCAACCCGGATAATGTGCTTGTTTCCGGTCACAGTGACGAAGATGTCCCCGAGCTGGGCGGCGTCCTTCATCCGCATGACGCGGAACCCGTCGTACACTGCCTGCAGGGCCCGAAAGCTGTCCACTTCCGTGATCAGGACATTGGCTCCCAGGCCCTTGGCCCGTTGGGCCACGCCCTTGCCGCAGCTGCCGTAGCCGCTGACCACCACGGTCTTTCCGGCGAAGAGGACGTTGGTCGCCCGGAGGATGCCGTCCACGGTAGATTGTCCCGTGCCGTAGTAGTTGTCCACCATGTGCTTGGTCTTGTTGTCGTTGACCGCGATCATGGGGTACTTCAGGGCATTGTCCGCTTCCATGGCCTGAAGGCGGATGATCCCCGTGGTTGTCTCCTCGCAGCCGCAGATGATGTCCTGGATCAGCTGGGGATGATTCTTGTGGATTTCGGAAACCAGGTCGCACCCGTCGTCGATGGTGATCTGGGGTTTGGTCTCAATGACGTTGCCGATGTAGCGGTAGTAGTCCTCCCTGGTCTCCCCTTTGTAGGCCCAGACTTTGACCCCATCGTCCGCCAGTGCTGCGGCGACGTCGTCCTGTGTGGAGAGGGGGTTGCAGCCGGTAATGGCCACATCAGCCCCTCCTGCGGAGAGCGTCCGCACCAGGACGGCGGTTTCCTTGGTCACGTGCAGGGCCAATCCCACCCGGATCCCTTTCAAGGGTTTCTCCCGCTCGAAGCGCTTCTTCACTTCCAGCAGCGCGCCCATGTTCAATTCAGCAAGCTCAATATTGTTCTTGCCTTGGCTGGTAAGGGAGAGATCCT
This sequence comes from Desulfohalobiaceae bacterium, assembly GCA_021737085.1. Lineage (GTDB taxonomy): Bacteria > Desulfobacterota > Desulfovibrionia > Desulfovibrionales > Desulfothermaceae > JAIPDU01. Next base: position 28,784 of record JAIPEP010000016.1, read on the forward strand.
TGACTTCATAGTTTGTTCCCGTGTCCATAGACTTGCTCCTTTGCTTTACATGGCTTGAGGTTCATAGTTGGTGACGGCCCGGAAAACATTCACAGCTAGGCCGTCCCGTACCGGGTACTGTCTGCTCTCCAGCAGGGAAAAACCGGATGCGGTCAGCCAGGCATGGATGTCGCCGGATTCGAATCCCAGCCAGGTGCCGCCGAATTTTTCCCGTATATCCTCGCGGGCGTGCTTGGCGAAGTCCGCGATGACCAGGATCCCCCGGGGCTTGAGGATCCGGTTGGCCTCCTTGATTCCCGCCTGGGGAAGAGGAATGTGGTGCAGGACCATGTTGATAACTGCCACATCTGCCTCCCGGTCCCGCAGTGGCAGGTGCTCGATCTCCCCCAGCCTGAGATCGGACCTGGGTGACGCCTCTTGGGCGTCCAGCTTGAGGCGGGACATCTTGAGCATCTGCACTGAATGATCCACCCCGATCACTGCCTGCGCCTTGTCCAGGAGCTTGAGCAGGAGCTCTCCCGTGCCGCAGCCGAGGTCCACAGCGGTGGAACAGGCGGGAACCTCGTGGGAAACGGTCTGTGCCAGGTCCAATTCTCCCAGCACCTCTGTTTTGAGGCGTTCCCAGTGCTCTGCCACCTGGTTGAAGAAGCGGCGGGTCTTGTTCTTGCG
>JAIPEP010000133.1 GCA_021737085.1 Desulfohalobiaceae bacterium
TCGCTCTGCCAGCCGCACTTGTCCAGAACGGGCTGGGTGAACTTGATCATCACCGGCGGGCCGCAGACCAGGGCCATGGCGTTCTCCGGGCTGGGGGCGATCTGCTCCGCGATCTGGGGCACGAAGCCCACGTGCTTGTCCCAGCCCGGGGCCTCGTTGTCGATGGTGAGGTGGATGTTGGCGTCGCTGGTCGTCTCCCACTCCTCCAGGAGGTCCTTGTACAGGATCATTCCCGGAGTCCTTGCCCCGTAGACGAAGGTGATCTCCCCGTACTTGGACCTGTTGTCCGGGTGCAGGAGCCAGACCATGGTGGAGCGCAGGGTGGTCACCGCGTAGCCTCCCGCGAGGATGACCACGTTCTTGCCCTCCATCTGCTCCAGGGGATAGCTCGCACCCAAGGGGCCGCGCACCCCCATGACGTCGCCCTCGCCCATGCTGTGCAACTGGCTGGTGAGGAGCCCGGCCTTGCTCACGGTAAAGAGCAGGGTATCCCCTTCGGTGGGGCTGGAAGCGATACCGATGGGCGCCTCCCCGTATCCGGGAACGCTCAGCTCGGCGAACTGTCCCGGGAGATAGCGGAAGGCGTCGGCGTCCTCCTGGTAGAGGAACTCCAGCTCGAAGGTGCGCAGGCTCCTGTCCTCGGTGGCGATCTCCGCCCGCTTGATCCGCACTGGATACGGCAGATAGGGATTGTTATTGCGCATAGTCACTCGCCTTTACTCTTGTTCATTCATCCCCCGGACCACTTCCGTCACGTCGATATTCACCGGACACCTCGAAGTGCACCGCCCGCAGCCGACGCAGCCGATCACGTCGAACTTCTGTGGCATGTACTTGAACTTGTGCATGAAGCGCTGCCGATAGCGGTCCTTCTTGCTCCCGCGTGGGTTGTGCCCGGAGGTGTGGTAGGTGAAGAGCCAGCTCATGCAGGTGTCCCAGTTCCGGACCCGCCTGCCGTGCTCCCCTTGTGTCTCGTCCTGGATGTCGAAGCAGTGGCAGGTGGGGCAGACGTAGGTGCAGACCCCGCAATTGAGGCAGCTCTCGTGCTCCCGGTCCCACATGGGCGCCTCGTAGAGCTCCAGGACGGAGCGGGCCATAATGTTCTCCAGGTCCACCCTGCTCTGGATGGCGGCCTCGGCATCCTCCTTCTGCTTGGCGGCCTGCTGCACCGCCTCCTGTGGAGCATCGCTCAGATGGGAGACCAGCTCCTGTCCCTTATCGCTCACGGGGCGCAGCAGCAGCTGTTCGCCCAGATCCACGAGGAGGACGTCCAGCCCCTCCTCGTGGTGTGGGCCGCAGCGAACGGAGGTGCAAAAGCAGGTGGGGCAGGGGGACTTGCAGGCCAGACCCAGGTACAGGGTCTTCTCCCGCTTGTCCCTCCAGTAGACGTCATTGGTCTTCTCGTCCTGGCAGTAGACGCTGTCCAAAACGCGGAAGGCCTTGACGTCGCAGGGCCGGATGTTCAACAGGGCCCGCTTGCGCGTAAGCCCCGGCTCCTCCTTCATGACCATCCCTTCGGGATCGTCGCTTCGATTCCTGAAGCGCATCATGCATTCCGTCTGAGGAAAGATATAGCGCTTGGGCGAGACCCCGGTATTGGTAAAATCCCAGACCAGGTCCCGGCTGGAGTCCACCGCAGCCCATTCCACGGAGCCGCCGTTTTGTACCGGGGCGTGCACGTCGTGTTCCTTGCCGAGCCTTTCCAGGAAGGCGTCCAACTCGGATTTATCCAGTATCTTGTCCTGCATAGGCTTTCCTTGTCTGATTGAAGCAACGCAGCAATTGGAAGATTTTCAACGCCCTGCCAAGGGATCTACCCGGAGGCGAAGGGCTCCGGATCCTCCGGTCGATAGACGGAAAGCGGAGGCGTGCTCTCCAGGTCGAGCCCGGGGGAGTAATCGTAGAGCTCCCGGATATCCTTCTCCAGCTTGCTGGTCAGCATACGCATCTTGATCCCCACGGGGCAGGCGGATTCGCAGGCACCGCAGTCCGTGCACCTGCCGGCGCAATGAAAGGCGCGCAGGAGGTGAAAGGTGAGCACGTCCGTCTCTTCCACCGTCTTGCCGCACCACTGCGGCTGATTCTCGTCCACGAAGCACTGATTGCAGTAGCACAGGGGACAGACGTCGCGGCAGGCATAGCAGCGGATACAATCCTTGAACGTCTCCTCCAGGCGCTCCCACCGCTCCTCAGGTGAGAGCTTCTCCCAGGGGGCGGCCACCTTGTCCATGTTCCCCCCGCCGGTCTCCTTCCCCTGCTCGCCGATGAGCTCGTCATGGATCACCGCGTTGCGGTGAGTGCAGGTGTAGCAGTTGTTCCGCTTGACGTCGCGCACCTTGATCCGCTCGCTGAAATCGGCCCCGCTGACCACGAGCTCCTCCCCGTCTTCCTCCACACTGTGGATCACCCGGTTCGGGAAGTGCTCCTGGACCTTGCCCCGGTCCACCATCCCCGGAGAGTGCACCCCGAGGACATAGACCTGCTCGCGCGTGAGCTGCTTCTCCTGGATAAGACCCACTATGTTCCGGCTCACACAGCCCTGGGCCACCACCGCGATCCGGTCCTGCCTGCCGATGAGGAAGTTGGCCAGATTGTTCACGCAGAACCTGGTCCAGACCAGCTGATCGGCATCTTCCGGGGTGTAGGCGAAAAAGGGCCGCTCCTGCATGGGCACCGTGCCCTTGCGATAGCCCAGGACGCAGTCCACTTGGCCCTGTTCAAGGAGCCTCTTGGCTGATTCCCGTATCTGTTGCGTCATCTCCTGCATGCGTCCTCCCTTTCCGGCCTAGCCGGCCTCGGCTTCTTCCGGCCGGATGTCCTTGACCAGGCGCTTGGCCGGCCCCAGGGCCCGGACCGCTTCCACGACTTCCGTGGCCTTGTTCTGGAACTCTCCCGCCTCGGAGGAGGAGATCCAGGAAAAGTGCAGGCGACCGGGCTCGATGCCGACGTATTCCATGAGGTTCTTAAAGACGACGAACCGCCGTCTGGCGAACAGATTGCCACTGATATAGTGGCAGTCGCCCGGGTGTCAGCCGGAGACCCAGACGCCGTCCACGCCCTGGCGGAAGGCCTGCAGGATGAACTTGGGATTCATGCTCCCGGTGCAGGGGATGCGGATCACCCTGAGATCCGGGGGATACTGCATCCGGCTCACTCCCGCCAGATCGGCGGCGCCGTAGCTGCACCAGTTGCAGAGAAAGGAAACGATCGTGGGATGCCATTCTTGCATTGCGCACCGCTCCTTGGCTGCTATTTCATTCTCCTGTCGGATCGGACCCGCACGGGCCGGATCCGGCAGGATTGACGTCCTAGACCAGGGCCTTGAGCATGGAGTAGACCTGCCGTTCCTCAAAGCCGCGCAGCGTGATCGCGCTGGAGCGGCAGGAGGCCATGCACAGGCCGCACCCCTTGCACAGGGCCGGGTTGATATAGGCCTTGCCCGCGTTGGGCCCCTCCTCCAGAAACTGCGGGGCGGAATAGGGGCAGACCTCCACGCAGGTGCCGCAACTGACGCAGAGCCTGGGGGTAACCTCTGCCACCTCTCCGCTGGAAAGGATCTTCTCCTTGGCCAGCAGGGTGATGGCCCGTGATGCGGCCGCGCGCCCCTGGGCCACGGACTCGTCGATGGGCTTGGGGTAGTGGACCAGGCCGCAGAGGAAGATCCCGTCCATGGCGAACTCGCTGGGCCCGAGCTTGGCATGGCTCTCCACGAAGAAGCCCTCGTTGTTCACCGGGAGCTTGAAGAAGCGGGAGAGCTTGTCGTCCTTGTGGGGGACGACCGCCGAAGCCAGGTTGATCAGATCCGTCTCGATCTCCAGGGGATAGCCGGTGATGTGGTCCGTCACCCGCACCAGGAGCTTGTCCCCCTCCTGGGTCACGCTGGGTTTGTTCTCCAGGTCATAGCGGATGAAGATGACCCCCTGACTGCGGGCCTCCTTGTACAGGGCCTCCTTCTCGCCGTAGGTCCGGATGTCCCGGTAGAGGACATAGACATTGGCCTGGGGATTGCGCCGCTTGATCTCCAGGGCGCTCTCCATGGAGTGGGTGCAGCACAGGCGGGAACAGTAGGGCCGCTCCGGCTCGCGGGAGCCCACGCACTGGATGAACACCGCGGAGTTGATCCGTTCCAGATAGGGATCCTCGGCGATCATCATCCGGTCCACCTCCTGGGAGGTCATCACCCGGCTGTCCTCGCCGTAGAGGTACTCCTTTGGCCTGTGCTCCGTGGCCCCGCTGGCGATGACCACCACGCCGTGATCAATGCGCTGCTCCCCGTCCGGACCCTGGAGCGTCGTGGCGAAATTGCCCACGAACCCTTCCACGTCCTTCATCTCGGTGCCCAGATGGACCGTGATGTTCTCCTCCTGCTCCACTTGCCGGATCATCCGGGCCAGATTGTCCTGGATGTCCTCGCCCTTCCAGGTCTTGTACAGGTTGCGGGCCTGGCCGCCCAGGACCTCGCTTCGCTCCACCAGGTGGGTGGAGTAGCCCTGCCTGGCCAGGCTCAGGGCGCTGGCCATTCCGGAAATACCGCCGCCCACGACCAGGGCTCTCTGGTCGATCTGCAGCTCCATCTCCTGCAGGGGCTGCCTCAGGGCCACGCTGGACACGCCCATGCGGATCAGGTCCTTGGCCTTCTCCGTGGCCAGCTCCGGATTGTTCCGGTGGACCCAGGAGTCCTGGTTGCGGATGTTGACCATCTCGAAGAGGTATTTGTTCAGCCCCGCGCTCATGAGCGTCTCCTGGAACAGGGGCTCGTGCGTCTTGGGGGTGCAGGCCGCGACCACCACCCGGTTCAGCCCCTTCTCCCGGATCACCTCGGCCATATGGTCCTGGGTGTCCTGGGAGCAGGAGAACATGTTCTCCGCTGCGTATTCCACATAGGGCAGCTCCGCGGCGTAGTCCCGCACCGAGGGCACATCCACCACTCCGGCGATGTTGGAGCCGCAGTCGCAGACAAAGACGCCGATGCGCGGCCTCTCGCCTGCCACATTCCTCTCCTGCACCTTTTCCGGCTCAATGACCCGGGAGAATCGCGCCGGGCTCAGGGCCTCGCCCGCGGACGCCGCTGCCGCGCTCGCGTCGATCACGGACTGGGGAATGTCCTTGGGCCCCTGGAAGGTGCCGCTGACGTAGATCCCCGCTCGGCTCGTCTCCACCGGGGAGAAGCTCGAGGTCTGGCAGAAGCCCCCCTCGGACAGCTCCACTCCCAGGCTGGACGCCAGCTCCTTGAGCTCGTCCGGGGTCTCCATGCCCACGGAGAGGACGACCATATCGTAGGTCTCGGTCAAGAGCTCCCCGGAATCGGTGAAATAGCGCACCTGCAGGTCGTCGGAGCCGGGCACGGGATCGATGGTGTGGATGCGGGAGCGCACGAAGCGCACTCCGTGCTTGTCCTCGGCCTCGTTGTAGTACTTCTCGAAATCCTTGCCATAGGTGCGGATATCCATATAGAAGATGCTGCAGTCCAGGCCGCTGCCCGCGTGCTCCTTGGCGATCACCGCCTCCTTGATGGCGTACATGCAGCAGACCGAGGAGCAGTAGAAGTTGTTGCAGCGGTTCACGTCGCGCGAGCCCACACACTGCAGCCAGGCGATCCGCTTCGGCTCGCCGTGGTCCGAAGGCCGGACCAGATGGCCCCCTGTCGGTCCGGAGGCGGAGAGGATGCGCTCGAATTCCGTGGAGGTGACCACGTTGGGCAGCACCCCGTAGCCGTAGATGTCCAGGCCCTTGGGCTGGAATGCGGAGAAGCCCGGAGCGAGGACCAGGGAGCCCACGTTGAAGTCCCGCGTCTGCGGCTCTTGAGCGTGCGTTTCCAGGGTCACCGCCTGGGGCCCGCAGGCCTGCACGCACTCAAAGCACTCGCAGCAGTAGCCGCAGTTGAGGCAGCGGTCCGCCTCGTTGCGGCCGGACTCGTCGGTGAGCCCCAGCTCCACCTCCTTGAAGGTGCAGGTCCGCTCCTCAAGGGGGAGCTCCGGCATGTCCACGCGCTTGCGCACCGGCTCCTTCTCCGGAATGGGCCGGTAGTCGGCCTCAGAGGGCTGCTCCAGCGGCTCGCGCCCCTGGCTCAGATCGGCTCCGTCCAGGTAGCGCACGATGGATTCCGCGGCTTCGCGGCCCGCGGCAACAGCTCCGATGGCCACCCATGGCCCGGTCTGCAGGTCGCCGCCGGCGAAGACACCGGGATGGCCGGTCTCGTAGGTGATGGAATCCACCTCTGTGGTGGCCCAGCGGGTGAAGGAAAGCCCCTCCTCGTCCTCGATGGGTCCGATGTCCGGACGCTGCCCGATGGCCGGAAAGACCTGGTCCACTTCCAGATCGAACTCGCTGCCCGGAACCGGCACCGGTCGCCTCCGGCCGGAGGAATCCGCCTCGCCCAGCTCCATCTCGATGAGCCGGATCCCGGAGACCTCCCCGT
>JAIPEP010000134.1 GCA_021737085.1 Desulfohalobiaceae bacterium
CCTTCAGATCCGGAAAGAGGTCCCGCTGCCACGGGGCGCCCAGGACGAAGCGCCTGGCCCCTTTCCCGGTCAGCATGCGGATTCCTTCCAGCCACTGCCCCTCCTCGTCGGGCCAGATCGCCGGAGGCAGCCAGAACCAGCAGCTGCGGGCCCTGCCCATGGCGATCTGTTGCATACGTTCCAGGGTGAGCCACAGTCCGGTTCGTCCCTTGCCCCTGGTGTGCGTGATGTCGGAGACAACCTCCATGCGGGCGGCTCTGCCGGGTTTCTTGGCTGCGCGGGGGAGCTTGGGGGAAAACTCCGATTCCGTGTTCTCTTGGGCATCTGTCTCCCGGAGCTGACCGGCGAGCTTGGCTATGGCCTCCTGCAGCTGGCGCTCCCTTCTGTCCACGAGAAAGACGGGCAGGCCGGGTCCGGCGCCGGAGCTGTGCCCGGGCAGGGTGAGCCCGCCTCCGCGGGGGACGTACTTGCTCACCTTGTAGGTGCGGTGTCCGGGAAGGTCCTGGTATCCGATGCGCAGGAGGTCGCCGGGCAAAAGCTCCGTACGGGGCTTGAGGCGGGGGCTGCCGCCCTTGCCGGCTAGTTTGCCGGCGAACATACCGGAGCCGGTGTCCTCTTCCGGCTGGACCGGGATTTTGGGGCTCTGGGGAAGGAAGGAGTAGGATGTCCCCGGCCTGCCCAGGGCCTTGTCCAGCAGGGCGCTGGCCTCCTTTCTCGCCTCCGGCTCGCTGGAATGGTCCCGGAGGAGCTGATAGGCCCGGATGGTGTAGAAGACGTAGTGGGGGCCCTTCTTGCGCCCCTCGATCTTCCAGCCCCGTACAGCGGGGGCGTCGAGCAGGGTCTTGCTCAAGACGTCCAGGCGCAGGTCCAGACAGGAAAAGAAGCGCTCCTTGCTCGATCCATGCGTGTATAGCCTGCGGCAGGGCTGCACGCAATTGCCCCGGAGCCCGCTCTTTCCCCCCAGAAAGCTGCTCCAGTAGCAGCGTCCGGAGACGGCGTAGCAAAGTGCCCCGTGCACGAAGACTTCCAGCTCCAGCCCCGGTGGACAGGAGGCGGAAAGGTCCTTGATCTCGTCCAGGCTGAGCTCGCGGGGCAGCACGACGCGCGAGACACCCAGCCTGTCCCTGATGGTCCTTAAGGAGCCGCCAAGACAGGCCTGAGCCAGGGTGGACAGGTGCAACTCTCCCCTGAATCCAGTTTGGCGGGCCAGGTTGACTGCGGCGAGATCCTGCAGGATGAGCCCGTCCGGGTGGACATGGCGATTCAAAAGATCGATCCACTGCCCGGCGCTGGTCAGCTCCTCCGGCTTGATCAGGGCGTTCAGTGCCACATAGGTGCGTACCCCCCGATCTCGGGCCAACTCGGTGAGCCGGGCCAATTCATTCACTGCGAAGTTCGTGGCCTGCATGCGGGCGGAAAACCGCTGCAGACCGCAGTAGATGCTGTCCGCGCCTGCCGCTACTGCCGCCAGAAAGGCGTCGCGGTCCCCGGCCGGGGCCAGGATTTCCGGTGGGCTGCTTTGTTGGCTCAAATGGGTCATGGTCCTTTTTATGGTCATGGTTCAGAGGAAGAAGGGTCGAAGTGGAAGACTCCCTAGTGCAGGATTGCATTCAAATGGGCATTTGGGAAGCGTTGTTCTAGACAGGGTGTCGGTTTCAGACTCACGGTGTTCCAGGGGAGTTGATTCCGACCGGCCTGCCGGACGCACACATTCCGGTATACCGGGGCTTCTGTCAAGCCCGGGTGTCCGAAAAGGTTCTTCTCTTCGGGGGCCTTGATCCGAAGGACGCGAAACGCGGCATCTCCTGCCACCAATCTAGCCGACTCCATTCTTGCTAGTGTCCGCGAAATACGCATGAGAAAATCCTACGCGGGGTATTTTTTCACTGTGCAGCTCCGGTTCTGGCTTTTCTAACGCTCGTCACGCGGGGGCATCCCTGCCCCCACCCGACTCTACATGGTTGGTAATTTCCTTCACATTGCCAACTTGTTGAAACATCGATTTTTTTCGAGATGCGAGCATTATCGCGGTCGGGTTTCCCCCACGTGACGAGCGAAGAAAATCGACAGAACCTCCACTGAATAGTTAAAAAATACCCCGCGTAGGATTCCCGCATAGGAGCTATCATTCGATCTTTTTTAATGCTTTTTTGGGCGGACACTAGAAGCATGCTTGAATCACCTTGGAGAAATTCCGCCTTGCGGGGGTGCGGTCTCCTTGCTACACAGGGTGTGCGGGTGGTTGTCGGACCATGACTCCGGGGACGATGAAAGACCCTTTTCTCACCTGCGGCGGAGACTCCTGTCACTGAAGCAGGACAAATAATCAAGCGAATGGAGAGCGATATGGGACGATTCCGTCTGTTTGCCGGCATAGCGCTGCTTGTTGTTAGCGGTTTGGTGGTGGTTAGCTCCTATTATCTGGGCGGCCGGGTGCAGCGGCAATTCACAGAGGTTTTCGCAGAGGATGCGGATTGGGCGAACCGGGCGCAGGTCCGCAGCGAGATAGTTGCCTACAACCGCGGGGTGTTTTCCTCGAATGCCACCACACGAATCTCTCCCTCGGGAAGGGATGCGCCTGCGCTGCTTTTGCGGCACAATATCCGGCACGGTCCCTTTTTTGCCCGCGGAGACCGTTTTTTGGGCCTGGCACGGGTGGATACTGTCTCGGAGCTGGAGCATGGCAACAGCACAACACCCTTTCGGACCGCGTTCCAGACCAAGAGTCCCATGCGGGCAACCACTCGTGTGGCCCTGGGGGGCTCGGTGCACAGCAGGATTACCTCGCCCAAGGAGAGATGGCAGGGCCAGGACATAGAATTCGCCTGGGGGGGTATGAACGCAACAGTGAACCTGTTGCGGGGCTCTGAAAAAGGAATGGAGCTGGATTTCCAGTTGCCGCTGATGGAGACGGACGTTCCCGGACAAACCGGGGACATGCTTGTGAGCGATGTACACGCGTCACGGAGCCTTCGCAGAAATCAGCAGGGCGGGATCATAAACGGTAGCGCGGCATTCCGCTGTTCGAGCTTCAGGGTCCATGGAGGGGAATGGGGCGAGGTCAGCGCAGAGTCCGTGACCATGACCTCACGAACGGACAGGAGCGAGGGGCTGCTGCGGTCCGAGACAGAGCTCGGCCTAAAACAGGGACGGCTCGGGGATTTGGAGATCCGGCAAGGGGATTTCCGGATGCGCCTGGACAACCTTGATGCCGATGCCCTGCGCCAGTGGCAGAATCTTCTGAAGCAGCCCCCGGAAGAGATTTCCCGGAAACGGATCAATGGGATCGCCAAGCGTTTCCTGGGGAGCTCTCCGCGCATGGAGGAGGCCAAGCTGCGGTTGGAGACGGAGGAGGGAGAGATACGCCTGAACGCCACAGCGGTCTTCGACGGCTCCGGAGAGCTGTCCTCCCCGAAAACCCCCCAGATGTTGCAACGGCTCAAGGCCCAGAGCCGATTTTCCGTTCCCGTCCCTGTCGGGGTCAGGATGGCCACTGCCTCCCTCGGTTTTGTTGAGGGCCTGGTTGCGGATCAGGATTCGGCCCCGGAGAACGAAGATCTGGAGCGCAGGGCCAGGGGCTGGCTGGAAAGGCTGCGCAAGCCCGGATACATCTCCCGGGATTCCGGCAGATACGCCACAAGTCTGAAGCTGGAGAAGGGGCTGCTTTCGGTGAACGACAAGCCCGTCTTGCCCCTGGGGGTATTTTTGCAGGGCGAGTAATGGGATAGGCAATTGGCTAGAGGCGATGGGCGATGCGCAGTTCAGAGGCCAGAGCACAGAGCACAGAGATCAGAGGACCGAGATCGGGTGTCGGAGGATGATCCGCTGATAATGTGGAGAAAGGCTATTTTCAGGCCCCTGTCAATGCGGCAGGAGCGGGTGTGTGCCTTTGCCCCGGCGGGGATGTGTGCGGCGAGTTTCCGGGCTCAGGCAACGGAGTGGTTCTGTGCGGTGTTTTGCCGGATCGTGTCGGTGAGTTTGTGAATTTGTTCGGTTACATCCGCTGGCAGGTTTCCTTGGCGGAATTTTTCCTGCAGGGAAAAGGTCATCTCCTCCATGGGGTTAGTGGAGATAGCCGAATTCGAGCAGGCCGGATATGTAGGCAAGCAGGAATTGCTCCTTGCCCAACCTCTCCCATTGGATAACGTGAACGAGCCCGTGGAAGTAGAGGACTTCCGACTGGTAGTTTTCCAGGAGAAAAATGGTGTCCCCGTAGGTGGTGGCCTCGTACGTGGCCAGCTCTTGGGACCTGGAGAATTCGTGGAGACCTGTTTCGATTAGCGGCGGAAGCGGGAGGAGATCGGAGAGATGGACGATATTTGTCTGTTGGAGCAGCTCCGGGGGGGAATACCCGGGGTAGGCTTATCCCGATCAGGGTGTTGGTGAATAGTTACACCAGGCATAGGATTTCTAAAGTTACCTTTTGGATGATTGAGCGGTAAAAGCATTCACAGGCTTCTGCCCGCAAGGGGTTTTCGCCCCTGGACTTTCTTGTAGCGCCTCGTTCCCCAAGGGAAACGAGGCGCTCTTTTTTGGAAGGAGCCAGGAAAATCGGGCAGGACAGGCGGATTGCAAAGCCTCAGAGAGCATTTTTTCTCACCGTAGAAGGCCCTGAGGTACCGCAAAGCAAAAGGGCTCAGTCCCGGTGTGAAAGCTAATCGGGACTCTTGCCAAGCGGAGCCCTGTTATCCTTTGCCCCGTCTCAGGGCAAAGGATAAGGCTTTTTCCTCCGCGTCCTCTCCTCCGCGTTCTCCGTGCCTCGGCGGTGGGCTACTCTTCCTGCCGCGGAAGCGTAGAACGACACCCGTGAAGGCTAACGGCAATTGATGCTTGATCCCATCTCGAGGCTTCGAGCAGAGGCTTGCGGAACAGAGGGAAAAGCGGGCAAGGGAGCGGTTGGGAGTGCTTTAAGGTCAATGCACAAAGTAAATCCAACTCTTTGAAGTATATTGCCAAACAATCGAACCAGAATCAAATATAATATTTTTTATTAACTAGTAAAGTTTATCAGCATGGCTTTACGTCCTTTGTAACCATGTCGAAACAAGGTTTTTTTTGAAAAAGTTAAGCTTAGACAGTTGTGGGCCAAGGTTTTGGGAGGATAGGTGATACTTTAAGGTATCGTTTATTTATTAAAGATAGTTTATGCCATGTAAATACATCATTTTATGGAGGCGTTGAAAAACATGAGAGGCTCAAAAAAATATATCTTGCTTATATTGTCTTATAATAACGCATAGATTGATTTAAATGGTGTGGAGTATACGTTGTATACATATTGAAGAGCACTCTTAAACTGTTTTCAAGCATAATTAGTATAATCTAGTGCTTGTCTTATTGATTGTCATATTGCGTTGTTAACAATTCATTAAACTATAATGAGATGTTTCCGATATATATTGTACGGGAGATCTTTGACTTGGATGATTTTTTTGGCGGCAATGGACTGAGAAAAGGCAACACGTCTAGTATGGATTTCGTTGTTCAGGATTAATTTTTTTATTTAATTTTTTTGTGATGGGTTGACAACATCCAAAAGTTTATTATTCTTTTGACAAATAGCGGGTGCTTAAGTCCTTATCAGTAGAGAATTTTGCTTATACTTTAACTTAATTAATCAGGATGCGTGAAGTAGGTCGTATGGGATTGAGCTCAAACATTTTTATAGTAGATCAAGTTTGGTGACTCATTATGTTAATGTTTTCTTTGGTCGAGCTTAAAGGGACTTTGTTGAGATAAAAATGATAGTTTCTCAAATATGCTATAACGATTAAATCTCTGATATCTCATACAGCCTTCGCGTTTTTTGCTAAAACAGCATGGTAAACATAATGATTTGACGAGATTCAATTTACAACATTATATGAAACAATAGATGTAATATTGCTTTTTTTCGTTATTTAAGCCTGAAAGACTGGACTAGAGGGAAAACATAAAAACAAAAATGCTTAAAATGGGATTCTTGAAATGATGTTGTATTTAGCTGACGAAAGTTATTTAAGTAACAGAATGACTCGATGACTGTTTAACCTCTAAAAATATGGAAAGGCGTGAGTATGTTTACTGGAACGTGCCGCATCGTGTGGGAGTGCCCAAGTTGTGGGACAATCTATGGTGGCGTCGTGGAAGGCGGTGTTATCAAGCTTTGTCAATGGTGTCCCCACCGCGGCGTCTGTGATGCGGCGCAAAGGGACGACATACCGAAAGCGGAGCGGCTGTGTCAGAGCTCTGAATGCATCCTGGCCCAAGTGCTTGACGGCTACGCCCACGCCAAGATCTGACTGCAGGGATGCGCGCTGCTTTCATGCAAGACGTCCCGTTCTGATGTCGGATCGGTGCTTTGAGTGCAGCCTTTAGAGTGTGAGCTTGCCGAGATCGTGGGCAATGGATGAAGCAGGGCTCCTGCAAGCCTT
>JAIPEP010000135.1 GCA_021737085.1 Desulfohalobiaceae bacterium
ATTTTCTAACGCTCGCCACGCGGGGGCATCCCTGCCCCCACCCGACTCTCGGTTGTTGCTGTTGTTCCAAAGCTCGGGAGGGTATCTTCAGCAATGAGTTTTTGGCCATATGAAGCCTGTTCACGGTCGGGTTTCCCCCACGTGGCGAGCGAAGAAAATCGAACAGAGTCTCCGGAGAATTGATTCAAAAAGGCCCCCTTGAAGATTACGCTGAGGCCAGAGAAGTGGTGAGTAGTTACGTTTCGGCAAGCAAAGTTTCGGAGCAGACAATGATCCTCTTCACGACATCGGAGATATATCCTTTTTCCAAATCCGGCGGCCTGGGCGACGTGGCCGGGATCCTGCCCCTGGCCCTCAGGGAGCTGGGCCGGGAAGTGGCGGTGATCACGCCCCTGTACGGCCGGATCTATTCCACTACGTATCCCCTCAGGCTGCTCATGGAGAACTGCCCTGTGGGCTATCCCTGGCCGGAGGTCACTGCGGACATCTATGTCGCGGACTACCAGGGTGTTCCTGTCTATTTCGTGGACAGACCGGAATATTTCGATCGAGGAGAGTACTACTGCACCTATCACGGGGAGTACTTCGACAACTGCGAGAGGTTCATCTTCTTCTCTCGCGCAGTGCTCGCCTGGGCTCGCTGGCTGGACCACAAACCCACCATCCTGCACTGCAACGACTGGCACACCTCCCTGATCCCGGCCTACCTCTTCGAAGCCAGACAGAGCGATCCCTTCTGGGGCGATGTGGGCTCGGTGCTGACCATCCACAACCTGGCCTTCCAGGGCCAGTATTCCGCCCGCCTTTTTTGGGAGTCCGGACTTTCGCTCTCGGCCTGGAGCATGGACGGGGCGGAATACTACGGTTCCTTCAATATGCTAAAGACCGGAATCGCTTACGCGGACAAGGTGACTACGGTAAGCCCCTCCTACGCCCGGGAGATCATGACCTCGGAGTTCGGCTACGGCATGGAGGGGATGCTGGCCAAGCGCGCCCGGGATGTGCAGGGCATTCTCAACGGGGTGGACTACAGCATCTGGGATCCCCGGGCGGATCCCTTCCTCAAGGCGCACTACAGCCCCTACGACCTGAGCGGGAAGCGGCTGTGCAAGAAGGATCTGCTGGAGACAATGGGACTGCACTCCCGTTTCCTCTCCAGACCGGTCCTGGGATTCATCGGCAGGATGCGTTGGCAGAAGGGCGTGGATCTGGTGCTGGATATCCTGCCGGAGCTGCTGGAGATGGATCTGGGCCTGGTCTTTCTGGGCGAAGGAGACCTGGAGACGGAGACCAGCCTGACCAACCTGTCGGAGCAGTATCCTGGTCAGCTCGCCGTGGAAATCGGATACACCGAGGAGCTGTCCCATCAGATCATGGCCGGCTCGGACATTTTCCTCATGCCCTCCCGCTACGAGCCCTGCGGCTTGACCCAGCTCTATGGCCTTCGCTACGGGACCCTCCCTGTGACCTCCGATGTGGGTGGACTCCGCGATACTGTAACTCCCTGGCCGGAGCCCGGGTGCACCGGATTCAAGTTCCGGCGTTTCGAGCCCGAGGACTTTGCCGAGACTGTGCGCGCGGCGGTGGATCTTTGGGCCGATCCAAAGGGTTGGGAGGCGGTGCGGCAGAGGGCCATGCTGCAGGATTTCTCCTGGAGGCAGTCCGCTCGGGAATACGACAATCTGTATCGGAGCCTGGAGGAGTAAAAGAGGCATGCACGAAGTGAGCCTTGGCTATACCATTGCCGACTACCTGAGCGGCGGGTCCGTGGAGGCCACCACCTACGAGGACCTGCGCCAGGCCATCGCCAGGATGCTGGTGGAGCGCAAGGGCTATCCTTTGCATCGTCTGCGCTCCAAGGTTCAGGTGACCTTTCCCGTGGGCGAGGGCACTTACACCCGCACTGTGGATCTAGTGGCCTACGACGCCGAGGGCCGACCCCTGGTGCTTATCCTTTTCTGCGCCGGAGAGGTGGAGACCTACGTCCGGGAGGCGGTTGCCGCGGCCAGGCTTATGGAGGAGGGGGCGCCTCCGCTGGCGGTGGTCACGGACACCAAGTCCGCGGTCCTGGTCAGCGTTGGGGACAAGCGCCACTTGGAGCACAGAGACTACCAGGCCCTGCCGGACTGGGACCGCCTCCACGATCTCGCCGGACAGGTCTCTGGATACGAGCTCAATGATAAGCGGCGCATAGTGGAGGGGAGGCTGCTCTACGCCCTGAGCGAGCTGACCACCTGCTGCGGGGATGATTGCCAGACAGGGGATCCTGAGGGAAGCTAGGCGAGGGTTCTGTTGTCCTCCCCAGTTATCTTCTTTTTAGAGTAGACTCCTTTCAGATAGTGATCCAGGAGCTTCTCGGTTTCTTATTCGTCATCCTTCTCCTTTCTCTTGTGTGGGCTGTGGACCCTCCGGTTAGCCTCTCCCGGAATGGGCTTACGGAACACCCCCGGCCCAATTCGACGGCCTTTCCTTCCTTAGTGAAGTCGCGCTAGAAGGATCTTGACCCCGTGGCGGTGCCATCTTAGGATAACGTAGTTCCGCGCCAGTAGCTCAGTAGGATAGAGCAACGGCCTTCTAAGCCGTAGGCCGGAGGTTCAAGTCCTCCCTGGCGCGCTCGCCAGTGGCGGGGTTTTCCGGTGATCCGGGAGGCCCCGGTTTCTATTTCTACTCTGGACTTGCCCCTTGTGTGTTACCGGGCTGCACTTACAGGGCATCCTCTCTGAGTTCCGGGCCGATCGTTCCGAAAGCGGCCTCATGCACCCGCCTCAAGCGTGCCGCTCCTGCGGTCTTCGGACGCTATCCTTCGAGTGACACATGATCCTGAAAAGGCTCTGCCTCCCTAGTCCCTGCACCGTAACCAAGGCTTTTACCGAGCGCTTGGCGCTAATGGAGATAGGGCGTCAAGAACAATATGCTACCGGCCCTGGCTGAGTTCCCCTTCTTTTCATTTAGGGTTACTTTGTGTTTTTCTAGCATGTTCAGATAGTTAAACTTGGTATCACTTAAAAAGGACACAGGGAGAGTGAATTTCGAAACCCCGATTGCAGGAGATGAAGCATGCACGGCAGCACGTCTTTGGCGACGGTCTGGGGTATCGCCATAGTCCTAGCCCTGGCAGGGGTGTTTAGCTACGCCCCTAGCCCGGCAGTTGCCAGTAAGAGCGTCGCGCTCCCGGAGATCGAGGCCGGGGAGGAGGGATCCCTTTCGGATTTGTTGTACAAGCGGCGTTCCGTGCGCAGATTCGGCGGAGGTGAGCTGAGCCTGGAGGAGGTGGCTAGGCTCCTCTTCGCCGCGCAGGGGATAACCCGGCAGGGGCGCTTCCGTACTGTCCCCTCAGCTGGGGCGCTCTACCCCTTGGAGATCTATGTGGCCAGCGGCGATGTAAAGGGTCTTGAGCCGGGAGTATATCACTACCGCCCGGAAAAGCACGAGCTGGAACTGGTCCGCAACGGGGACGGACGAAAGGAGATCGCCCGTGCGGCTGTGGGCCAGATGTGGATCAAAGAGGCCCAGGCAGTATTCGTGGTGTGCGCCGTATTGGAAAGGACAACCTCGAAATACGGCGAACGGGGCAGGCGCTATGTTCACGTGGAGGCCGGCTGCGCCGCCCAGAGCGTGAGCCTGCAGGCGGCGGATCTGGGGCTGGGCACCACTGTGGTGGGCGCCTTCCGGGACAATCGAGTGGCCAGCATACTGGGGGTTCAGGACAAGGTAACACCGCTCCTGCTGCTGCCAGTGGGACGTCTGCCCTGAGGCGTTCGCCGTTCCGCGTTCAGGGTTCGGTTCGGGATTTTTCTGATGGGAGGATGAGGTGAATGGGCGATGGGCCAGACGCCGGACATCGGATGTCGGATAACGGTTCATGAACCACTCTTACCAGTCACCAGTCACCAGTCACCGATCACGGTTCACGAGCCACCAGTCACCAGCTCACCGTTCTGCAGGCGGGAGATGGCGTCCTCCAGCTCCTGCATCTCGTTCATTAGGGCCTCGCTTTGCTCCTGCAGGCGGCTGTAGGCCCGGTTGAGCCGGTTTACGTCCTGGCTCGAATGGGTGTACGTCTGTGGATCGGAGAGTCTGGACTCTGTTTCCGCCAGCTCTTGCAGCAACTGTTCCAGCTCCTTCTCCAGTTCGGCGTAGCGCTGTCTGCGCGGCTGAAGCTCCCGGTGCACGGCGTTGCGGTGATCCGCCTCCCTGCGCTTGCGCTCCCTGTCCCGATCCTTTTTTCCGGTATCCGCGCTTTGCTTCTGTTGTTCCCCGCCCTCCTTCTCGCGCAGGGACAGGGCGGCCACATCCCCGGACACGGAGTGCAGCCCGTCGGAGCGGAGCATCCACAGCTCGCTCACTCCTTCCTGCAGCAGATAGCGATCGTGGGCTACGGTAAGCACGGTTCCCGGAAAGTCCCGGATGGCCTGGACCAGGGATTGTCTGCTCTCCAGATCCAGGTTGTTCGTGGGCTCGTCCAGGATGAGGAAATTGCCCCCGGAGATGAAGACCCAGGCCAGAAGGAGCCGGGTCCGTTCCCCACCGCTTAGGGAGGCAATGCGGCTATCCCAGAAATCCTCCCCGAGCAGGAACATGCCCAGGGCGAAGCGCATCTCCTCCTCTGTACGCCGGTCCTCGCACATGCGCCGCATTTCGCCGAGAACCGTGCCCTCCTCGCGCAGCAGATCGGTCATGTGCTGGGCGAAATAGGCAGGCTTGACCCCGCTGCCCAGGTGCGTCTCTCCGCGGGTGGGGGAGAGCTCGCCCCGGATCAGCTTGAGCAGGGTGCTCTTGCCGCAGCCATTCCTGCCCAGGAGCCCCACCTTCTGGCCCCTGTGCAGGGTAAAGGAGAGAGCCGGCCACAAGGGGTTCTTTGGATCGAAGCCGAATTGCAGCCCAGTTGCGCTAAGGACGATATCCCCGCTGCGCTTGGGGGCCTTCCAGGAGAAGCTCAGGCTCTCGGGGTCCGGGGGCTCCTGCAGCTTGGCCTTTTCCTCCTCCAGGGCCCCTATCTGCTTGAGGCGGCTCTGGGCCAGGGAGGCCTTGGAGGCCTTGGCCCGGAAGCGGTCTACGAACTGCTGCTTGTGCCGGATCTGCTGCTCTAGCTTCTCCCTGCGGCGCTGGTTGGTCTTGGCCGTCTCCTCCCGCCACTGCAGAAAGCTGCTGTAGTTGCCCCGGTAAAGGAGGGGACGGGAATTCTCGCCGATATACAACAGACGATTTGCGATGCGATCCAGAAAGTAGCGCTCGTGGGCCACGAAAACCACGATCCCGGAAAATGCGGCGACATAGCGTTCCAGCCAGTCCAGGGCCTCCAGATCCAGGTGATTGGTCGGCTCGTCCAGGAGCAACACGTCCGAGCCCCGGACCAGGGCCTGGGCCAGCTTGGCCCGCTCCCGCCAGCCGCCGCTTTGAAGCCGCAGAGGAGCCTCCTGGGCGGTCTCCTCGAATCCCAGGCCCTGCAGGATGGAACGGGCTCTGCTCTCCGGATGGTATCCGTAGGAGGACTCCAGCGCGGCCTGTTCCTCCGCCAGGCGGGTGAGGGTCTCCCGGTCATCGTTTTGCTGGGCCCGCTGCCAGCGGGACCACAAATCGCTCCAGGAAGGTAACGCCTCCAGAACCCAGTTCAACAAGGACATCTCCAGGTCCCTTGCGGAGATGTCCTGCACGCAATGGGCCACCCCCAGGCCGGGGGGGTCGATCTCCACTTTGCCGGAGTCCGGGCTGTCCTCCCCGCTGATGATCCTGAGCAGGGTGCTCTTGCCGCTGCCGTTTCGCCCCGCCAGGGCAAGCTTGTCCCCGGGTTCCAGATGCAGGGAAAGGTCGCGGAAAAGTGTCCTGTTTCCGATGGTCCTGGAAACGGATTGAAGTAATAATTTGCTCATAAGCCGGATTCCTTTTACCGCACCCGTCCCTGCGGGATCAAGCGAAATCCGGAGGGGATGGTGGGTAGCATTCCGGCTGCAGGACCTTTCCGCCACAGGAGGCGGTGCAGCGCTCTTGCTAGAATAAGAGCGTTCATCTACATTGGACAATTGCTCCTTCCACTTCTTCCTTGGGCACAAGAAGAAGCAAGAAAATCGCTGGGCAGTAACGCGTCAGGAAACCCGGAAACTCCCGGGATTAAGGCAACATGAATCCCGAGATCCCATCCACGGAGGTCTTTTATGCCCCGAGTGCAGATCATCTTTTACAGTATGTTCGGCCACGTGTATCGCCTGGCCGAGGCAGTGGCCGAAGGAGCGCGGCAAGTGCCGGATGCTGAGGTGGCCCTGTATCAGGTTCAGGAGCTGGTTCCCGAGGATAAGCTCGAGGCGAGCGGAGCCTGGGAGGCCAGGAAGGCCTTCTCCCACATTCCCCAGGCCGAGCCGGAGCAGCTTGCCCAGGCCGAGGCCCTCATTTTCGGCACCCCTACGCGCTTCG
>JAIPEP010000136.1 GCA_021737085.1 Desulfohalobiaceae bacterium
TCCCGCTTGGCCTCCTCCCGGGAACGGCCCTGCAACAGGGCCTCGGTCTGGGCAAAAAAGTTGGCCAGGAGCATGGTATGCTGCTCCGGTCCGATGCCGCTGGAACGGGCGAATCCGATAAAATCGCAAGGGACCTGACGCGTCCCCTGGTGCAGGAGCTGGAAGAAGGCGTGTTGACCGTTGGTCCCGGCAGCGCCCCAGACCACCGGGCCGGTGTGGCATCCCGCCACCTCCCCCTCCAGGGTTACGCCCTTGCCGTTGCTCTCCATCTCGGCCTGCTGCAGATAGGCGGGCAGCCACTCCAGGGACTGGCTGTAGGGAAGTATGGCTTGGGTCTCCGCGCCGCGGAAGTTCAATTGCCAGATCCCCAGAAGCCCCATAATGACGGGCAGGTTCTTCTCCAGTGGCGCTGTGCGGAAGTGCTCGTCCATGAGATGTGCCCCGCGCAGCAACTCCTCGAAGCGATCCGGGCCCACGGCCAGGGCAATGGACAACCCTATGGCGGACCAGAGGGAGAAGCGGCCCCCGACCCAATCCCAGAAGCGAAACATGTTTTCCGGATCTATGCCGAAATCCCGCACTCGCTCCGTGTTAGTGGATACTGCGACAAAGTGCCTGGCCACTGCGGAATCCTCCCCCATATGCCCCACCAGCCACTGCCTGGCAGCGCGGGCATTGGTCATGGTCTCCTGGGTGGTGAAGGACTTGGAGGAGACGATGAAAAGAGTCCTCTCCGGATCCAGCTGGCGCAGGGTGCGCTCCAGGTCCAGGGGGTCCACGTTGGCCACGAAGTGCGCTCGCGGTCCCTCCGGATCCAGGTGCTCCAAAGCCCTGCTTACCATCCTGGGACCCAGATCGGAGCCCCCGATCCCTATGTTGACCACGTCCCTAACCCGCTGCCCTGTATGGCCAGTCCATTCACCGCTGCGCACCCGGTGGCAGAAATCGCGCATCCTCTCGTACACCGCCCGGACATCGGGCATGACGTCCTCTCCGTCCACATAAACGGAGCGTCCGGAAAAGTCGCGCAGGGCCACGTGGAGGACACTGCGGCCCTCCGTAACGTTGATCCTTTCTCCGAAGAACATGGCTCCGATCCGCTCTACAACGCCCGCTTCCCGGGCCAGCTGAAACAAGTGCCCCATTGTTCCCCGGGTGACCGGATGCTTGGAGTAGTCCAGGAAAACCGGTCCCATGGACAGGGAGAAGTCGGTAAAGCGGTCGGGGTCTTCGGCGAAAAGATCGCGCACGTCCACTTCCCGCAACTCTTCCGCGTGCCGGGTGAGAGTCCGCCAAGCATCGAGGTTCGTGGGCATGGAGGCCACCTCCTCCTTTGGGCCTGCCCGGGATTGGCTTCTTCAGGCCAGGCTGTAACAACAGGGAAATGACTCAGAATCAACCTTTCTGCTCAGCAGGGGAAAGATCCCTCCTCTCCCCGCTGACGGTGCAATCCGTGCAACAGGCCGAAGCAACCGGCAAGCATCATGTCCCCTCCCGGCGCGGGGAAGACCACGGGATACCCGGAAAGCATATCCCGATTGGGTCCAAGGACATACACTGAGTCGTAATCCGGTGTCTCCCGCTCCTCCAGGTAACAGCATCCGTGGCCCCGCGCCTGAAAAACCTCCTCGTTAGTGAGGCCTTTTTGTCGGAAGAGACCCAGATCCCGCCACAAATCCTCGGGGGTCATGAGTCCGGTGTGCTGCTCGTAGATCCCCTGAATCGATCTGTGGTGGATGAGAAAGGCGATTATGTGGCTGTTACCCACGTTGACCACGCAGGCCCCGCCTTCCCGGGAGGCACTTTCCACCTCCGGGACGGAAAGAGCGCCCAGAGCGGCGGCGATTCCGGTGTCCGCGACCAGGCCCTGACCGATGGTTTCCTGCAGACTCCGCAATCGGGTGAGCTCCTGCGGGGGATCGCGGAAGAGGAAGGCCTCCGGCTGTCCTTGGCTATCCCGTAGCAGGCGTTGCCAGGCCTCGAAACGCCCCAGACGGTTGCTCCCCTGGGGATGATAGCCGTGGTCCTGGACCGCGGCCAGGACCAGGTCCGGGGCCGGAAGATCGAGCATGGACAGCAACCCGTCCCAAAATCCGGGCTCGAAGTCTGCCAGCTTGACCGGGGCGTGGCCTTGAGGACGGCTATCCTGGATAGCCACCCCCATTTTTCGGACCTTGTCCTCGGAGTCTGCCAGGGCAGCTGCGGCATCCGGGTGGGCAGCTACGCGTCCGCCGTCCTGTATGTAATCCTTAAGGGCCCCCTTGAACCCGCCGCCCATATTGCCGCCGTAGAGATAGATAGGGCTGCCCTTCGCGGCCAACCCGCGTATCCTCCTCTCCACCCTGCGGGCAGGAGAGGGGAGCACGAGTTTGGGCCAGTTCTCTAGGCTCTCGCCATCCAGGCTGAACAGGACGTCCTGAGTGCCGCTGCCGATATCCAGACAGAGAAGATTCATGTGTCCTTATCTCCAGTGCAGGCCACTTAGCCTGCCTTGCTTTTTCTCCGCCCTATGGCGGCTCGTTTGTTTACCACCTCCATTTCCGGAAACAACCGGGCACAACCAAGCAGGAAAATGTCGCGAGGCTCGCCCTGTTGAATCCTGCCTTCGGCAGGGCAGCTACGCTGCATTCAACAGGGCGAGTCAAGGGATGCGCTGATGCCTGTGTTTCATCCCGGCGTCCAAGGACCTATCTGCCGTAACTGTCCTCTAAGCGGACGATGTCGTCCTCGCCCAGGTAGCTGCCGGTCTGCACCTCAATGAGCTCTAGGGGAATCTTGCCCGGATTCTCCAGGCGATGTTCCGTGCCCAGCGGGATGTAGCTGGACTGGTCCTCGCTTAGCAGCACCTCCTTGTCCCCGTTGCTGATACGTGCGGTACCGCGCACGATAACCCAGTGCTCCGCCCTGTGGTGGTGCAACTGCCTGGAAAGGACAGCGCCGGGCTTGACCGTGAGCCTTTTGACCTGGAAACGGTTCCCTCTAGCGATGGTCTCATAGGACCCCCAGGGCCTGTGCACCGTGGGATGGACCCGGCTCTCAGAGCGACCCGCCTGTCGCAGGGAAGAGACCAAGCTTTTGACCTGCTGGCTTTTCCCTCGGTCCGCTACCAGGACCGCGTCCGAGGTTTCCACCACCACCAGATCCCGGATCCCGATTCCGGCGACGAGGCGATGGCCGGCACGGACATAAGACCCGCTGGACTCGCTTAGAAGCACGTCCCCCTGGGATACATTACCCGCATCATCGCTTTCGCCCACCTCCCAGAGGGCATCCCAGGAGCCCACATCGCTCCACTCCGCCTGCATGGGAACCACAGCGGCATGGGCTGTCCGCTCCATTACCGCGCAATCCACTGAGTCGGAGGGACAGCTCAGAAAGGATCCGGACTGCAGGCGAAGGAAGCCGAAATCGATTTCGCTGCCCCCCAAAGCCTCGCGGCAGGCATCCAGGATTTGCGGGGCCAGCTCCCCAAGATCCTCAAGGAACCGCTCCGCGGTAAAAAGGAACATCCCGCTGTTCCAGAGATATTCCCCGGAGGTGAGATACTCTCTGGCGGTCTCCGGATCCGGCTTCTCCACGAAACGGGCCACTTCCCGGACACTGGAATCAGCTCCCGGAAACTTATCCCCTGTCCTGATATAGCCATACCCTGTTTCCGGTCGCGTGGGTTGGATGCCGAAGGTAAGTAGCCGCCCGGCCCGTGCGGCTTCCCTGCCCCGGGAAACCGCCTCCCGGAAAGCCGCAGGGTCCAGGATGACGTGATCCGCCGGCAGCAAAAGGAGCTCCACCTCTGCCCCGTACCGCTCCTTTGCCAGCAGGGAGGCGATGGCAGCTGCAGGGGCAGTGTTGCGCCCTTCGGGCTCCAGAACAATGGCGCCCGCATTCCAGCCCATTTGTCTTATCTGCTCCGCAACAAGGAAACGGTGCTCCTCGTTGCAGATCAAAATCGGCTCTAAAGCGTCCTCCAGCCCCTCCAAACGCCTGAGCGTGTCCTGGAGCATGCTGTTCTCCCCCGCCAGGGGCAACAGCTGCTTGGGGTAGAGATCCCGGGACATAGGCCAAAGCCTGGTGCCGGATCCGCCGCAGAGAATAACAGGCGCTAGCATGGAGCCTCCCTAGCAGGACACAAAGTCTAATCGCTGCTAACCAAAATACATGTGGGAAGTGGTAAATTTCTACATATCTTACACATTTCTCGCGGGTGTTTCAAACTGAAGATCCAGGACAGAGCTAACTGCTTTGCACCGCAGACCGGTCCTCCAGGGACGGAAGCAAAAAAGGCGGAAAGGCTCAACAAGCCTTCCCGCCTTTTTTGCTCCTAAGGGGAGTGGTTGCGGCCTAGGCCGCCTGTGTCTCGCTTTGCTTTCGAAGCACCAGGCCATCCTGCTCCAGGTCGACCACTACGGTATCGCCCTCTCCCAGCTCGCCTGCGACCAGCTTCTTGGCCAGATTGCTCTCGATGTGGGTCTGCAGGTAGCGCCGCAACGGTCTGGCTCCGTAGACCGGGTCGTAGGCCTCGCGGGCGATGAAGTCCCTGGCCTGCTCGGTGAGCTCGATGTCGATCTTCTGATCCTGCAGCCGACCCCGGATGCGCTCCAGGAGCAGGTCGATCACTCCCTTGATCTCCTCCTGCAGCAGCGGTTTGAACATGACCACCTCATCTATGCGGTTGAGGAACTCCGGCCGGAAGTTGCTGCGAAGCGTATTCATGACCGTGTTGCGCACGTCTTCCAGAAGCCGGCCGTCCTCGGTTATGCCATTGATAAGGTAGTCCGAGCCCAGATTCGAGGTCATGATGATGATGGTGTTCTTGAAGTCCACGTTCCGGCCGTGGCTGTCCGTGAGACGGCCGTCGTCCATGATCTGCAGCAGGATGTTGAATACGTCGTGGTGCGCCTTCTCGATCTCGTCGAAGAGGATCACGCTGTAGGGCTTGCGCCGCACCGCCTCGGTCAGCTGGCCAGCCTCCTCGTACCCCACATATCCAGGAGGCGCGCCGATGAGGCGGGAGACGGTGTGCTTCTCCATGTACTCGGACATGTCCAGACGGAGCATGTTCTCCTCGGTGTCGAATAGGGCCTCGGCCAGGGTCTTGCACAGCTCGGTCTTGCCCACGCCTGTGGGACCGAGGAAGAGGAAGGAGCCGATGGGCCGCTGCGGATCCTTCATGCCCGCGCGGGCGCGGAGCACCGCGTCGGACACGGCCTCCACCGCCTCGTCCTGGCCCACGACCCGCCTATGCAGGATCTCCGGCATTTTGAGCAGCTTCTGCTTCTCGCCCTCCAGCAGGCGGGACAGCGGGATGCCGGTCCAGCGGGAGATGATCTCCGCCACGTCGTCCGCGCCCACTTCCTCCTTCAGGAGCTGGGGTTCCTGGCTCTCTTGCTGCTCCTCCTGGGCCTTCTCCTTTTCCTCCAGTTGCTGCTGCAGCTCGCGGAGCTTGCCGTACTTGAGCTCCGCGGCCTTGTTCAGGTCGTAGTTGCGCTCCGCCTCCTCGATCTGGTGCTTGGTCTTCTCCATCTCCTCCTTGAGCTGCTGCACGTCCTTGATGGCGCTCTTCTCCTTCTCCCACTGGGCCATGAGCCGGGACTGCTCCTCCTTGGCGTTGGCGAGCTCCTTCTCCAGGCTCTCCAGCCGCTCCTTGGAGGCGGAGTCGCTCTCCCGCTTGAGGGCCTCCCGCTCGATCTCCAGCTGCATGATGCGCCGGTTGATCTCGTCCAGCTCAGTGGGCAGGGAGTCGATTTCGCTCCGGATCATGGCCCCTGCCTCGTCGATGAGGTCAATGGCCTTGTCCGGGAGATAACGGTCCGTGATATAGCGCTGCGAGAGCTTGGCAGCGGTGACCAGGGCGCTGTCCGTGATGCGCACGCCGTGGTGCACCTCGAAGCGCTCCCGCAGGCCGCGCAGAATGGAGATGGTGTCCTCCAGACTCGGCTCGTCCAGCATGACCGGCTGGAAGCGGCGCTCCAGTGCCGGGTCCTTTTCGATGTTCTTGCGGTATTCGTCCAGGGTGGTGGCCCCGATGCAATGGAGCTCGCCGCGGGCGAGCATGGGCTTTAAGAGGTTGCCCGCGTCCATGGAGCCCTCGGTCTTGCCCGCGCCGACGATGGTGTGCATCTCGTCGATGAACATGAGCACCCGGCCCTCGGACTCCTGGATCTCCTTGAGCACCGCCTTGAGCCGCTCCTCGAACTCGCCCCTGTACTTGGCCCCGGCGATGAGGGCACCCATGTCCAGGGCGAAGATGGTCTTGTCCTTGAGGCCCTCGGGCACGTCCTGCTTGACGATACGCTGGGCCAGGCCCTCGGCGATGGCGGTCTTGCCCAC
>JAIPEP010000137.1 GCA_021737085.1 Desulfohalobiaceae bacterium
CTAACGAATCCGTACATCTCCTCTCCCACTGCCATTGGGATTGTTTCCTCAAAACGCCACAGCCGATATTATCCGACAATGCAGCCCCTTATTCCTAATACGGCTCTTTGCAGCCCCCCATGCAGTAAAGGCCCCGCATTGTTTACGCAACGCATTGGGGCCTAAAATGTCGCCTGTGAAAAGTCAAGTGGATGTCCTCGCTAGCTGCCCTTCAACCCATGGGGACAAATCCGCTCCAGAGGCTACCGGTGGGCAGAGGCTTTGGGCAGGATGGTCCGAAGGGTCAAGAGAGCTTGGAACTGGACCCGGACTCCTCCCGCAGCCAATTCCAAACGGTCAGGGCCAGCCATTCCAGGATTAGGGGCGGATTGACCTGATGCCCAAGGATCTCCTCGGCCTTTTTCAGGGCTAGATCCAGACGGGACCAGTACTCGGAACTCAGATTGCGGCGCAGAAAGGCCGCAGTGCCTCTTGTCTCCTCTCCGAGGTAGACGCGATAAAGCTCCCTTTGTAGAGCGAGCAGGATATCCCCCAGCAGAATCCTGTCCACGGCCTTCTTCTTGCCTGTGTGCTCGAAGAGCCCGGTGCCGCTTTGCCAGAAGCAAAGCAAGGAGTCCAACCAGGACCCCACTTCCCGCTCCTCTTCTCGGCCCCTGTCCCCTGTGCCATGGCTCAAAGTAAAGGGATAGCTTCTGGAAAGGAGAGTGGACAACAAAAGGTGGCGCTGGGGCGTGAGCAGAACGAAGACGTTTCCCGGAAGCGGCTCCTCCAGGGATTTCAACAGGGCATTCGCCGCGGGAGTGGTAAGCTCCTGGGCCTCGCTGAAAAGGACCACCCGGTAGGATTCAAAGGGCTTGTCCGCCAGGATCCATCTATAGGGGCGCACATCGTCGATCTTGATCGACTCCTCCCCTCCTCGGAGGATGTAGAGGTCCCGGTAGGATTCGTTGCCGATCTGGCGGCAGGTAGGGCAGCTCCCGCAGGGATCCCCGCTTCGGCAGTTAAGCAGGGCAGCCCAGAGCAGACCGAGCCTCTCCCGCTCCTGTCGGGTCCCCCCTTCCAGCAGCAGGACATTGGGCGGCACGTTTACCAGTCTCCTTAGATAGGAAACGATCCGCTGCTGGGCTGAGGGAAGGTTGATCTCTTCCTGCATAGTTGCACCGTGGGCCAGAAACATACACCGGACGGGAATCTACTCTATCACTGTCCGCTTTTATGGCCTCCTTGCTAGCGTATCAGAGTCTGCTCCCTGGCAGGTCCTACGGAAACGTATCCTGCTTTCACCCCCAGACTGTCCTCTATGAACTGAATATATTCCCTGGCTGCCCGGGGCAGGTCCACCCAGGAACGGACCCCGGAAATATCCTCCTGCCACCCGTCCAAACGGGTATACACAGGATTCACCTCCTGAAGGCCCCCCTCCTTCTGCGGCGGATGAGTCAGGCGGATGCCCTCGTGCTCATATTCCGTACAGACCCAAATGTCGCTGAGCCCGCCCAAAACATCGAGCTTGGTAATGGCCAGCCGGGAAGGGGTGTTGAGACGCACGGCATCCCGAAGGCAAACGAGATCGAGCCAGCCGCAGCGCCTCTTCCTGCCCGTTGTGGCGCCGTATTCCGCGCCTTTTTCCTGCATATGCGCCCCGGCCCCATCCTCGATCTCCGTGGGATGAGGGCCTCCACCCACCCGGGTGGTATAGGCCTTGACCACCGCAACCACTTCGTCGATGGCATGCATGCCGCAGCCGCTACCAGCCGCCGCGTTGCTCGCCACAGTATTGGAGGAGGTCACATAGGGAAAAGTCCCGTGATCCACGTCAAGAAGCGTTCCCTGGGCCCCCTCGAAAAGGATATTATACCCCTGATTCCGGGCCCACAGGATCTCACCGGACACATCCGCCAAATGCTGCTTAAGGCGTCGGGTCCAAGGAAGCACCTCCTGCAGCACTTCCTCCACTGTATCCGGAGACTCGCCGAAATAGTGCTCACAGAGCACGTTCTTCTCTGCTAGGGCCTTGGCGATCTTGCTTCGCAGAAGGTCCTCGTCCAGGACATCAACCGCCCGGATGCCCACGCGGGAAACCTTGTCCTCGTAAGCCGGGCCTATGCCCCGGCCGGTGGTGCCGATACGATCTCCGCCGGAGCGGATTTTCTCCCGCAGGTTGTCCAGCCGCTTATGGTAGGGCAGGATCAGATGCGTCCTGTGGCTTATCTTGAGACGCTCCGGGCCCACGGACACACCGTTCCCCTGCAGGTTGTCCAGCTCCCGGCAGAAGACCTCCGGATCCAGTACTACGCCGTTGCCAATGAGACAGGTCTTGTCCGGATGAAGAATGCCGGAGGGAATGAGGTGCAGGATCGTTTCCTTGTCCCCGACGACTATGGTATGGCCTGCGTTGTTCCCCCCCTGGAAGCGTACGATTACATCCGCTTGCTCCGTAAGCAGGTCCACCACCTTTCCTTTTCCTTCATCGCCCCATTGGGCGCCGACAACAACCTGGTTCTGGCTCATTGCTTGGCTCCTTAGGTTCAGGCTCGTTTTCCTGACCGACTTATCCTGCTCCGTACGGAAAAAAACGCGCCATCGGTCCACACCGATCGCGCCAGATGCGACCACTCAGGGGAGGTTCCCGGCGGTGACGCGTATAGCGGCCTAGCCTTTTTCCCTGGAAGGAAAGGAAACTACCCTGCCTCTGGTCTTTACCCGCTCCTCTTCCCGGGGTTCCGACAGGTTCTGCCCACTGCCGTCCGCACCGCCCTGGCCCTCTTGCAAACCGGAATCTATGTCCGTGCTTCTCTGCTCCATCCACTTATAGTTAAACAACTGATTCTTCCAGCGCACCGCTTGGAGCAGGCACAGAATAATCACCGATTCCTCCCACCGCTTGGTGGGCTGGAACCTTTCCACTTCCTGAGTATACTTGTCCCAAAGGGTGAGCAGGGAGGCCTCGTCGTAGGCCGCCAATTGCTCGGCCATTCGCTGTAGCATCTTCTCCAAAGCCGAACTCCTTCCCAACTTTTTGTGCTCCCTCAGGCCTTGAAAAGCAAAGCGAGCCTACTATGTAAAATTGCCTCTCTTCAAGTGTTGTGATAAACAAAATTGCAGCGAAGAACAATCCCCGACAAGCCGAGAGCTGCGGCATAGCGTCCGGGGTCTGGGCCGTCCCTGCCCTCTTAACCACTAAGGACGAGTGAAAAAAGCCAATCACATAGGAGCCTTGCCATGAAGGATCTAAAAAAGATGTATCGCTCCCAGCAGTCCGATCCCTTTCCCGGAGAGCTCCACTTGACTGTGGGGGACCAGGAGCTCATCTACAAGAAACGGGGCTGGACCATCCAGGGCGAGGAAAAGGGGCTCCGCTACGGAGAAAACCCCAACCAGCCGGCGGCGATGTACGAGCTGCATCAGGGGAACCTGGAGCTGAACGGCCTCCGCTTTGTCACACCCAACAAAGGGCTACTCTCCTCGCTGAAAGAGGAGCACATCGTCCAGTCCGGCAAGCATCCGAGCAAAATCAATCTTACAGACGTGGACAACGGGATAAACATTTTGCAGCACCTCACAGCCAAGCCCGCAGCTGTCATTCTCAAGCACAACAATCCCAGCGGTGCGGGCTGGTCTGACAGCGGCGTAACCAAGGCCTTGAGCAAGGCCTACGCCTGCGACAGGATCGCCGCCTTCGGCGGGGCCGTGGTGGTCAACTCCCCAGTGACGCAGGAGCTTGCCTCCTATATCAACGAGCGCTATTTCGAGGTGGTGGCCGCCCCGGAATTCGAATCCGGGAGCGTGGACATCCTGTCCAGGAGAAAGAACCTGCGTATCCTCAAGATTCCGGGTCTGGGCCGCCTGGAAGAAATGATGGACTCCCCCTTTTTGGAGTTCAAGAGCCTGGTGGACGGCGGGCTTATCGCCCAGTACTCCTACCTCAACGAGATACGCTCCTCCGGGGACTGGATTCCAGCAGAGGCGCAGTCGGGCGATACCGAGGTCGTGGCCAGGCAGCCCACCGCCGCGGAGAACGAGGACCTGCTTTTCGCCTGGGCCGTAGAGACGGGGGTCACCTCCAACTCGGTCCTGTTTGCCAAGGACGGGGCAACCGTGGCCATCGGCACCGGAGAGCAGGATCGCGTGGGTTGCGTGGACATCACCATCCACAAGGCCCATATCAAGTACGCGGACAACCTCGCCTTCGAGAGGACGGGACTCTCCATCTACGAGCTCCGGCAAAAGGCCAAACAGGAAACCTCCTGGCAGGAGACCCTGCAGCAGATCAATCAGGAGACCGAGGAGGCCAAAGGCGGGCTCCGCGGATCTGTCCTGGTTTCCGACGGTTTCTTCCCCTTCCGTGACGGCGTGGATCTGGCCATAGAGCAGGGAATTACCGCAGTGGCCCAACCGGGAGGCTCCATGAAGGACCACGAGGTCATCCAGGCAGTGAATCAGGCCGATCCCCAGGTGGCGATGGTCTTCACCGGCCAGCGCTCCTTCAGGCACTGATCCCCTATGACGGAACTATGTCCAAGCCTTCGAGCCGGCCACATTGTGGAATACCTGCAGGACAACCTGCCCTGCATAGGAATTGTGCTCTCCGAAGAGTCCGGACGGCTCAAAATCCTCACCGCAACCAAGCGACAGATTAAGCTTTCGCGCTCCAGGACCCTGCCCTGGACAGGCCCCTGGATCAACCCGGAAAGTGCCCGAGAAGAAATACTGCGCGAATTGGAGCGCAGCAATACTTTGCGCCAGCGGATCCAGGACCGCTTGGATCCTGTGGAGATCTGGGAGCTCCTCCAGGACGAGGTGGAGAAGGAAGACCCGGAATGGCTCGCCGGCCTGATCTGGACCGAGCCCGACCCGGACCGCGTTGCCGCCCTGGGACGCCTGCTGCTGCAGCACAAGACCTACTTCAAGTTCACCCCCCCGGTCTTTCAGATCCTCTCCCGGGAAACAGTGGAAATGAAGCTGCACCAGCAGGAGAAGGAGCGCTGGCGCAACCAGTTGATCCAGCAGGGACAGTCCCTGTTCCGGGCCCTGTGGAAAGAGGGCTCCGGAGCAAACCCGGATTCCCGGCCCGAACCGGATGCAGAGATCGCCGAGGAGATCAAGGACGTCCTTTTCCATCGTATAGCCGCTACGACTTCCGAGGAGGATACAGATCTCTGGAAAAGCCTGACCCACAGCCTTCCCCAACAGGAGGACCTGGCCCTTACACTGGCCACGCAGTGGGGCCTCATCCCTAGGCACTACAACTACCTCCTGGACCAGGCCGGCTACGCCTGGGGCGACCAATGGAGCGAGAACCACCTGGAAGAGATCCGGGCCCAGGAGGAACAATTCTTTCGGATGCAAGCCGAACCCGAGCGCGGCTCCCTGATAAGCATCGATTCGTCCACTACTCGAGACATTGATGACGCCTTCAGCATGGATCGAGACCAGGAGAATCGCTACCGGCTCAAGCTGGCCCTGTCCTGTCCTATTATAACCTGGAAGTTCTCCTCTCCTCTGGATCAGGCGGTGGCCCACCGCAGCAGCAGCCTTTATCTCCCGGAAGGGACCTCGCACATGCTCCCCGAGAGGCTGGGCCTAGACCTTTACAGCCTACAGGCGGGACAAAGCCGGCCTGTGCTCTGGGTGGACATACTCCTGGACGACGAGGGCGGGGTGCTCCACACCGCGCCTCGTCTGACCTGGGCGGAAGTGGAGGAAAACAGCACCTATCCCCGCACGGAAGAGGAGCTGAACGGCCACAATCCCGGTCAGCTCGCCACGGCGCACGATCTTGCCCTCAAGCTACGCCGCAACCGGATCCGCCGGGGAGCGGTCATTTTCGATCAGAAGGAACCCCTTATAACGCTCCGGGAGGAGGACAGCGGAACATTGGTGGAGCTGGAGGCCGCGCCGGAATATCCCCGGGCCCAGCTTATAGTCAGCGAGATCATGATCCTGGCCAACTCAGTGCTGTCCGATTGGGCCGCCGCGGAAGGCGTGCCCCTCTTCCACCGGTCCCAGGACATAAGCCTGCCTCCCGGCTATGCCGGAGAGTGGAGCGACCCGTTGGACATGCACCATATAATCCGGGAGATGGCCAGCTCCAGACTGGAGACCCGGCCCAAGCCGCACGCGAGCCTGGGGGTCTCCGGATACGCCCAGATCACCTCCCCATTGCGGCGCTACGTGGATTTTTTGAATATGGCCCAGATCCGAAAACATCTGCTGGGGGAGCCTCTTTTATGGGACCAGGAAAGAATGGAAGCCATGCTCCCCTTTCTCAGCGCCCGGAGCCAGGCTGTTGCCCGGATCCAGAA
>JAIPEP010000138.1 GCA_021737085.1 Desulfohalobiaceae bacterium
TCCGCCCAACGCGCCCTGTCCGTGCTCCGGTTCATGGCGGAGAGAGAGCTGCTTCCCCTGGATCGTCTCTCCGCGGTGGGGTACGGGGCCGAGCACCCGGTCGTGCCCAACGACACCCCTGAGCACCGGGCCATGAACAGGCGGGTGGATTTTGTGCTGGAAAGCGTCGGTGGCTATGAGGAAGAGCTTCCCCATCTCATCGATACCAGGTATCAATTGCCCTTTTAATCGCAGGGAGAAAGGCCATGGCGGCAAGCAGTGACATGGAGCGGAAGGGATTCTTGAGCGGCAAGAAAGGCAAGTTCCTGCTCCTGCCCATTCTGATTTTATTCCTTCTCGCAGTGGGATTGACCACCTATTTCCTGCTCTATCAGGGGGCCTGGGCCGGACTGACCGGCAGCGAGCAGGGGGGAAAGGAAGGGAATGCGAGCCGGAAAGCTTCTGAAAACTCAGGCCTTGGTCCCACGATCGAGCTGGATAATTTCGTGGTCAACATCACCGACGGAGAAAGGACCCGCTACCTGAAGACGGGCATTACCCTGGAGGCCATGGATAAGAAGACCAAAAAGGAGATCGAGCAGCGAAAACCCCAGATCCGCGATGCCATCCTCTTCTTGAGCAGCAACAAGAACTTCCGGGAGCTCCGGGATCTGCAGGGGAAGAAACAGCTGCAGGCGGATCTCCAGCACAAGATCAATTCCATCCTGCAAAAGGGCAAGGTCAAACGGATCTTTTTTACCGAGTTCGTGGTCCAATAGAGAGGGTTGGCTGTGGAAAAATATCTGACTCAGGAGGAGATCAACGATCTCCTGGACGCCATTCGCAGCGGGGAGATCGACCTGGATTCCGAGGGCGCGGGTGATGCCGCCTCGGACCGGGGAGTGGAGAAGCTGGATCTGTTCCGGGGGCAGGGGGCCGGTCGCGGCCGTATCGCCAACTTCGACATCATTCTGGATGCCTTTGCCAGGCATTGCGGCATTTCCCAGGCCAATCGACTCAAGCAGACCGTGTCCGTGAAGCGGGTGGCAATTGAGACGGAAGTCTTCGAGAACTTTGTCCGGAATCTGCAGGAGCACGGCGTGATCGCCATACTGCGCTTCGAGCCCCTGGAAAGCGGCGGGCTGCTGATCCTGGACTCCACGCTCGCCTTCGGGCTGATCGAGATCATGCTGGGAGCGACCACGGAGGACAATCTCCATATCCCGGACCGGGAGATGAGCATCATCGAGATGAATATCCTCAAGGACGTGATCAACGATATATGCGCGGACTGGGAAAAGGCCTTCGAGCCCCTGGAGGAGATGCAGTGCTCCCTGGTCCAGGTGGAGACCAATCCGCGGATGGTCAATATCGTGACCCCGGACACCGAGGTCCTCATCTCCCGTTTTTCCGTGAACGCGGGCAATCTGTTCGGCCAGATGAGCATGGTCATGCCCTACTTCGCCCTGGAGCCGTACAAGGAGCAGCTCAAGAATCGCATGCTCAATATCGCTTCCCTGGTGGGAAGCCGAACCTGGGCCAGCGAGCTGAAAAGCGAGCTGGTGCAGGTGAGAACGCAAATAACCGCCCAGTTCGCGGAGCTTTCCATGTCGCTGCGCCAGATCCTGAATCTCCAGGAGGAGGACATCCTGAGCCTGGATCGGGACATGGACGATCCCGTGGAGGTCCTTGTGGGCGACAAAGCCAAATTCCAGGGAGTGGCGGGAAGCAAGAAAGGAAAAAAGGCGATCCGGATAACAGGGGTCAAAAATGTCTTGGGAGGGGAATATGGCATCGAAGGATAGCAGCAGTGAAGAGCAGGAGCCCCAGGGAAACGAAGGCGGAACGGAAAACAGGGAGCTCAGGGAGCTGGGCTTCCTGCTGGATGTCCCCCTGCAGGTGTCCGTGGAGCTGGGCCGCAGCAGGGTTCTGATCAAGGATCTGTTGCAGATGCGGGAAGGCTCGGTTGTCGAGCTGGACAAGCTGGCGGGCGAGCCCCTGGAGGTGTACGTCAATTCCCACTTGATCGCCCGCGGCGAGGCGGTTGTGGTGGATGACAAGATAGGGCTCCGCTTGACCGATGTGGTCAGCCCCTCGGAGCGGCTGGAGAAACTGAAATGAAGATCCGTCTTTCCCTGTTCTTCGCCTTGATCCCCACCGCCGCCATGGCCGCCCCGTACGAGGCTCCGGGTCTCTTTCCGGCCCTGCTGAAAATGGTGGCTGGGCTGGCCCTTGTGCTGGGTATCCTGCTCGTCCTGTATGCGCTGAGCCGGAAGGGCCGCTTCTTCGGCTCCGGGAAAAGGGGCGAAATCCAGATCCGGGAGATCCGGCAACTGGGAGGCAAGAAGGCCATTTGCCTGGTCAGTGTCCGGGGAAGGGATATGCTCCTCGGACTGGGTCAGGATCGGATCGAGATGCTTTCCCATGTGCCGGGGGACGGGACAAGCAGCGGTTTCGAGGATGAGCTCTCCCGGGAAAGGGAAAAATAGCCATGTCTCGTGGAAAGCTCGTTTTCATCCTTTTTCTGTTGTTTTGCCTGGGGGCTCCCCTGGTGGCTCAGGCCCAGGGGGAGCCCTCCGTGACCTTCAACATGGGGGAGAGCGGCGACCCGGAGCAGGTCTCCCTGGCCCTGAAGATCCTGTTCGCCCTGACCATCCTCACTGTCGCCCCCACAATCCTGCTCATGACCACCTCCTTCGTCAGGGTGGTCATTGTCCTCTCCTTCGTGCGCCAGGCCATGGGAGTGCGCAACATGCCCCCCAACCAGGTGATCGTGGGACTGGCCCTGTTTCTGACCATCTTCATCATGTCTCCGGTGATGCAGACCGTGAACAGTCAGGCCCTGCAGCCCTATCTCCAGGAGGAGATCGGGGAGGAAAAGGCCCTTACCCAGGCAGTCGAGCCAGTGCGGGAGTTCATGTTCTCCCATGTCCGGGAGAAGGATCTCAGGCTCCTGGTCAATATCGCGGACCAGGAACGGCCGGACAATCTCCAGGACGTGTCCACCATGACCCTGATCCCGGCCTTTATGATCTCCGAGCTGAAGATGGCCTTCCAGATCGGGTTCATGATCTTCGTGCCCTTTCTGATCATCGACATGGTCACCGCCTCGGTGCTCATGACCATGGGCATGCTCATGCTGCCTCCGGTGATCATCTCCCTCCCCTTCAAGGTGCTCCTCTTCGTTCTTGTGGACGGATGGCACCTGATTGTCGGGTCCCTGGTGCAGAGTTTCCACTGACGCGGATGAACGTTCAACGTTCAACCATTATGTCTGAACCTTGAACCAAGAACACGGAGAGCGCCCATGACTCCGGAAATGGTGGTGGATATATCCCGTGACGCGGTACAGACGATCCTCATGGTTTCGGCCCCCATGATGCTGGCAGGGCTGGTGGTGGGTCTGATCATCGGCATTTTCCAGGCCGCCACCCAGATCAACGAGCAGACCATGACCTTCGCCCCCAAGATCGTGGCGGTCATGGTGGCGCTCATCCTGGCCGCGCCGTGGATTATTAACCTCGTTGTGAGCTATACGGAGAATCTGTACCAATCCATCGCATCCTTTTGACCTCTCCCGTCCGGCACGTCTTCCGGCAATCAGGAGTCACTCCGCAGCGGTCCCGCCTTCCTTGCCGGGATCTTCTCCTTTCCAGCCTCATTTGGACCGCATTTTGCATTTGTGGTGACTCCCTGCTCTGAGAGCAGTCACGGGGCACAGCAGCAAAACGGAATTTTCAAGGCATTCCCGCTTTGCGGCCACGGGGCCCGAGATACCGGGAGAGGTCCCTTGGCTCGGGTGAGGAACTCTCCATTTTTATGCAATGAGCTTTGCACCCCGGGCTTGGAACAGCACCATCGAGGGGGAAGGAATCCGTGGATCTGCCCATCATTCCCTGGGACTCCTGGCAGAGCTTTCTGCTCTGCTTTATCCGGGTCGTCGCTCTGATCGGGAGTATGCCGGTCTTCAGCGGGAGTCAATCTCCCGTCAAGGTCCGGGCCGGCCTGGCTTTCATGCTGGCGGTGCTCATCTTTCCGGTGGTCAGGACTCATGTCCCGCAGGGCACCCTGGAGCCCATCGGATTGATGCTGCTCATGGTTCAGGAGACCCTGTTCGGGGTGCTCCTCGGCTTCATCGCCAGGCTCATCCTCATCGCCATCCAGTTCGGGGGAACCGTTATCGGTTATCAAATGGGATTCGCGCAAGCCAACATCCTGGACCCCCAGAGTCAGCAACAGGTGCCCCTCATGGGCCAGTTTCTCAACGTGGTGGCCATTCTGGTCTTCTTGGCCGTGGACGGGCACCACATCTTTCTGCAGGCCCTTGTCCGGTCCTATGAGGTGCTCCCTCCGGGAGGGCTGGATTTTTCCGGCCGGACCATGCCCTATGTCATGGAGTTGACAGGGGACATGTTCGTTCTGGGACTGAAGCTTGTGGCACCGGTTATGGTGGTCCTGGTCCTGACCATGTTCGCCCTGGGGATCATGTCCCGGCTCATGCCCCAGCTCAACGTGCTCATGCTCTCCTTTCCCCTCAAGATCGGGCTGGGCATTTTTCTCATCGGCGTGGGAATGAATGTGATTGTCGCTATCCTGGGCCAAGAGTTCCAGGACCTGACCCAACGCTTTCTCCACCTTTTCCAGACGCTGTGAGCCCGAAATGGCGAATGACGAACAACAAGAGGAACGCACCGAGGAACCCACCGAAAAGAGGCGGCGGGAATTCCGGGAAGAAGGGAAGGTGGCCCAGAGCCAGGAGGTCAATACCGCTCTTCTTTTCTCCGCTGTGCTGCTCCTGTGGTACTTCTACATCCCCGAGTTCTGGGAGAGGCTGCAGGCCTTCCTGTCTTATTTCTGGCGCGAGGCTGGGAGCTTGGCCATCACCTCGGACTCCGTGGTCCACCTCCTGCTGCTCAGCCTCAAGCGCTTTGCCGTGCTCTTGTGGCCGTTCATGCTGACGGCCCTGATCATCGGAATCGCGGCCACCGCGGTGCAGATCGGCTGGCTCTTCACTCTCAAGCCCCTCCAGCCCAAGGCGTCCAAGATGAACCCCATCAAGGGCGTGGCGAGACTGGTCTCCAAAAAGGCCCTCTTCGAGGTGGTCAAGTCCCTGATGAAGATCGCCGTGGTGGGAATCATCGTGGCCACCACCATCATGGGCAACATGGACAGGCTCCTCGGCCTGAGCCAGGCAAGCCTGGGGGCGTCCCTGGGATTCTTTGTGCACCTGGCCGGGGTGATCCTTCTCAAGTGCTGTCTGGCGCTGCTTTTTGTTGCGGTTCTGGACTATCTCTACCAGCGCCACGAGATGGAGGAGGAGATGAAGATGACCAAGAAGGAGCTCCAGGACGAGAACAAGGAGACCGAGGGCGATCCCCAGCTCAAGCAGAAGATGAAGTCGGTGCAGAAGGAGATGGCCAACAAGCGGATGATGGCCGAGGTGCCGGAGTCGGACGTGGTCATCACCAACCCCACCCATATCGCGGTGGCCCTGGCCTATCGCCGCGGGGAGATGGACGCTCCCCAGGTGATGGCCAAGGGGAGCGACCATTTGGCGCAGAGGATCCGTTCCCTGGCTGAAGAGAACGACGTGCCCGTGGTCCAGAATCCGCCCTTGGCACAGGCCTTGAATAGGGTGGATCTGGGAGAGTCTATTCCGGAGGAGATGTACAAGGCCGTGGCCGAGATCCTGGCCTACGTATACAGCCTGAAGGGACAACGCTTATGAATTTCGCCCCGGCTTGGAAGAATTGGTCCCATATCCTGCTCCGCGGCGACATTGCCGCCTCTCTGGGAATGGTCATTATCCTCTTGCTGATGATCATCCCCCTGCCGCCCTTCCTGCTGGACATCTTCCTGTCCCTG
This sequence comes from Desulfohalobiaceae bacterium, assembly GCA_021737085.1. GTDB lineage: Bacteria > Desulfobacterota > Desulfovibrionia > Desulfovibrionales > Desulfothermaceae > JAIPDU01. The sequence goes on from JAIPEP010000138.1 coordinate 5,845, forward strand.
AACATCACCACCGCCCTGCTCATCCTGATCATCAGCCTCTATACCTCCCATTCCCTGGAGTTCGCCATCTTCCCCACCGTGCTTCTGGCCACGACCCTGTTCCGCCTGTCCCTGAATGTGGCCTCCACCAGGCTCATCCTGCTGAACGGGGATACCGGCCCCATGGCCGCGGGAAAGGTGATCTACTCCTTCGGGCAGTTCGTGGTGGGCGGGGATTACGTGGTGGGCATCGTGATCTTCGTTATCCTGGTGGCCATCAACTTCATCGTCATCACCAAGGGCGCCAGCAGGGTGGCCGAGGTGTCCGCCCGCTTCACCCTGGACGCCATGCCCGGGAAGCAGATGGCCATTGACGCGGATCTGAACGCAGGATCCATCAGCGAGGAGGAAGCCCGCAG
>JAIPEP010000139.1 GCA_021737085.1 Desulfohalobiaceae bacterium
GTACGGCACCAATTGGCCACGTTCTTCAGAGAACGGCTGAATCGATCCCTGGCTGTCCTGCGCTTGATCACCCACTGCTTCTTGCGGGACTTGCCCCAGTAGTGGGTGAAGCCAAGTAGATCGAATGTCCCGGGATGATGAGGATCGTTCTTCCCGCTTTTCGGCCCCGGTCTGGTAAACCGGATCAACCGCGTCTTATCCGGGTGCATCCTCAGCCCGAAGGCTTGAAGCCGTTTGGGAAGCGCCTTGAGCACTTTGTCCGCATCCTCCTTCAGGGAGAAGACCAGCGTGGCGTCGTCCGCATACCGGATCAGGAATGCGTCTTCCTCCAAGTTGGGACGGACCGCTCTCTCAAACCAGGTGTCCAGGACCTCGTGGAGGTAGATATTCGCTAGAAGAGGCGATATCACTCCACCTTGCGGCGTACCGACATTGTCCTTTTGCTCTTGTAACACTCCCGCCTTGAGCCACTTGTTGATAGTCCTTCTGATTACCCCGTCACGCACCCGTCTGTCTAAGAAGTTCCGCAACTGAGCATGGTCCACCATATCGAAGTACTTTTCGATATCCAGCTTCAGGACATGGCCTCCGTCAATCCACATGGCCTTGCGCCAAAAGGAGTCCAGGGCTTTGTGTGCCGAACGGCCCGGTCGAAACCCGTAGGAGCAGTCCAGAAAGTCCTGCTCGTAGATTGCCTCGAGAACCATGGTCACAGCTCGCTGCAGGATCTTATCCTCGAACGTCGGAATGCCGATCGTCCGGGTATCCTTGCCGTCTCCCTTGGGTATGGACGCCCGCCGGACAGGCGGTGCCTTGTAGGAGCCCGACTTGAAACGGTTCTCCAGGCTCTTCAGGTTTTCTTCCAGGTTAACGGCATATTCTTCGGCCGTCTGCTCATCCACTCCGACGGCCCCGTCCTTGCGCACAAGCCTGTAGGCCTCCTTGAGGAAATCAAGGTCGATGTGGTGGGCCAATGTCGTCCAGACCATGTCTGGTGACTTCCTGGACAACTCCGCTACCCTCCGGAGTCGTGTGGAGATGGTTTCCGGATTCGAGGTCCCTGCCATCTTTCCCTCCTAGAGGTTCTACAACACGGCGACCCCTTCCCTGACAGGGTTCCCTGGGGCGAGTTCCCCCGCTTCCTCGGTACTATGGGTCGCTCCGACTCCCTGCCGCCCGTCTCCTCGGGCTTCGTTTCCTTCGCCCTCGGATACCGTCCAGCACCTGCTTGTTCGCTCCCTCACCGGAGCAGATGCTTTCCGTGAGGGTTCTCCTGGAGGAAATCACCGGTTCCCCCGTTCCGGCTTCCGTCGACGGAGGCGACAGGGCCTCCCAGGTTCCTGGAGGACCCGTGCCTGCATGCCCTGCTCTTCGACCCCGGCGGACCGCAATCCTCGTTGTGCTGTTTGAAGGACTGCGATAGTGCCTTCCACTAATTGAACAGTGTCGGCTCCGCAAACTTGACTATTTCGGGGCTCTATCACACGGCCTACAGACTCCCTGTGTACGCTTCACGACTCGGGTTGCCCCTTGCCGCGCAACACTCGGTTCCGGCTGCCAGCACGCTTGGCCGGTCGGGACTTTCACCCGCTGGGTCCCAATAAGGAGTTTCGGTGTGCTACACTTCCCCTCCTTCCAGACTTTGCCTGGCGCACTCAATTTGGCCCTGTATCCCTGGTGGGCGTCCTTGAGACCCCGGACGTCGATGTCTATTGTCTCCTCGAGCCAGTTGCGTTCGGTAAAGATGTCCCGGGCCAGGTTAGGGCAACGCTTCAGATGCTTCCTTCATATTATAGAGCAGGCAAACCCTTCTCACTCAAGTTATGTAAATTTAGCGGTGCTTATTTTACATTACTTTTATGAGATGTAAATTGTGGGAATTGACCTTACATGAGCTAATCCATGAAGAGGCGTAGGTAGCGAGCAAACACATAGAGTTGACTTCGCCCTCTCTTTTTCCATTTTTGTAAGATGCCTAACTCCTCAAAATCCCGGATAAGGGCACTTGCCGTCTGATGGGTAACATTGAGAAGAGAGCTAACCTCCGGGGCAGTCACCAATGGATTTTTATAAAGATAATTTAGAAGGCTCCGCGCTTTTTCAGCGCGTCTGCCTAATGAAAGCGTGCTTTTTTCAACCTCATTTCGGAGTTGTTGAATAGATTGGAAAGTCTCTTTGCCTTCTTGAGCAGTCTCTAGAACTGCTGTCAAAAAAAATCGAATCCAATGGCCTAAATCATTTTTTTCACGTACTCGCATCAATGCATCGTAGTAATCATTCCTGTTCTTTTCTAAATACGACGATACATACAATGTAGGCTTATTTAACAAGCTCTTGCTAACAAAATATAATGTAATTAATAGCCTTCCTATTCTTCCATTACCATCCAAAAACGGATGTATTGTTTCAAACTGGTAATGGGAAATAGCTATTTTAACTAAACGTGGAACTAACAAATCATTATTATGCCAAAATTTTTCTAGATCACTCATTAGATCATCAACTTCTGAGAAGTGTGGAGGAACAAATACAGCATTTGAAGGCCCGCTTCCTTCAATCCAATTCTGGCTATTTCGAAATTCACCTAATTGCTTTTCTGAACCACGAACATCTTGGAGCAATATTTTGTGCGTCTTCTTGAGTAGCCTATTAGAAAGAGGAATATTATCTAGATCGTCTATTGCACTGTTCATAGCCTTTACATAGTTCTGTACTTCCTGCCAATCATCTCTTAATTCTGGCGAAATCAGTTCTTTAGGAGATAGAGCTTCATCTATTCCAGTGCGAGTCCCTTCTATACGGCTTGAATTGCTAGCCTCTTTCATCACATGCATTTGAATGAATAAATCCACATCAGGAACAATCAAAGAATAGGCGTTAAGTTCTCCAATAGCTTGTGTTGCTTTTTCCAGCAAATAATTAAGCTGTGGATCCTCCCAGGACCATTCATGATTTACTGGAGATGGAGAGAAACTTTTATATTGATAACGCTGTACCCATTCTCCAGAAACAAAATCTTTTATATTCATAAGCTGCACCAATCTTCTAGATTATTTAAAATATATATAAATAACAACCTGTATTACCACTTACTTCTCCTCGCCATCCGAAATGCGCTTCAAAAGAGTCAGCATAACGATCTGGTGATTCAGGTTGGTCATAGAACAATACCTGCGTTGAAAAGATTCTGATGGCTATTCCCGGATATGTCTCCATATTACCTACTTCTTGATTCAAACACGGTGCCCAGTTCAGGCTGAATTGATATCCACTCCTATCTGCTCGAAAAGAGGCCTCAACAGCCTGATCCCCGCCTCCTGGTGCTCCTTGACCGCCTCCTGGAAGCGGTACCAGTGCGTGTCCTCCTTTGGGACATTTTTCTTCCAGTAATACCGGTCCTCGAACAGGGTCAACTTAGCCCTAAAGCCCTGGTGGGAGTCCCTGAGCCCCCGGACGTCGATGTCCACTGCGTCCTCCAACCAGTCCCGCTCGGTGAAGGTGCCCAGATCCAGCTTCTGGCGAAAGCGCTCCAGGCGTTCTTCTCTAAATTGCAGCTCGTCCCCGCCGTACTTTTCCCCTAAAATGTGACGCAGCTCCCGCTCCAGCCGGCTCCAGAGGTGGGAGTTATCCTTCCTGCCCAGCCTGCGGCGGTGGGAGCAATATTTGAAAAACAGCGCGCGTGCCGCGTGGATAAAGCGCTCCGTATTGTCCACCTCCGGCTCCAGGAGGCGGTGATCCCGCCAGGTGTGGGCCATCCAGTCCGGATGGTGCCCGGCCTCGGCGTGGCCGATCTGCGGCCGCAGCAGATCGAATTTCATGCTATTGAAGGAGTCGTGCCAGCCCACGAAATTCTGGTGCGCCCAGGTGTCCGTGAAAACGTGCGAGGCTATGCCGATCCGATAGAAGCGAATGTCCGGCGGGGCCTTGCAGGCCAGATCCAGGAGCTCGTTGGCCGCGTCGCTGTCCGGGGTGGTGTTCAGGATGTGCATCTTGCCGTCACAGCGCCTGGCGGACTCCGCTTCCGGATCCCCGGGCAGGAAGTGGAACAGGGGATAGATGCGCATGAGCTCGCTTTGGGGCCTCAGGATATCCACTGTCTGGCTGATAGCGTTCTCGTAGACCCTCTCGGGACGGTCCGGGTCCCGCACCCTCAGGCTGACGTTATTCTCGTCCACGAACCGGCTGGAGCGCGCGACGATCTCCGCGTCCCGCTCCCGGAATCCGGCCCGCTTGGCCACGAGCCCGGTGGCGAAGTAGTGGAACTCCCGGTCCATGCTCCCTCTCCCTGTGGTGAGGAGACGATCTTTTGCCGCAGTTCGTCTCTTGAATGCCCCAAGATGCCGGAACAGGCGGAAAGGCTGAGCCGCTCCGCGATAGACCCTCGTTAAAGCTGGGATGCTTTTCTTCGGACTTGGCAAGTCCTGGATGCTTTGCTACGTTGAAAAAACATTTTCTTCGGCTTGCGGATGCTTGTATAGCGGACCGCAAGGCTACAGACTCCTTTTTCCGCACATGGAGCCAACACTGGGCTCTCAATCCGAATGCGTTTAGCTAGTACCCCTCCGGGAAGTCCTCTTTCCGGACGGGCACTAATTCCCCTTTTTCTTTTCTCAAAAAAATAAGCAAGAAAATCAAAGTATTATACAACCAATTTTTTGTTTCTTTTTACCAAAAAACGTTAGATAGTTTCCGTACGGAATCTAGCTAGCACCATACCATTATTCCGCGGCTGCGGGAAGCACCACGTAGCACCGCTTCAATCGAAGGAGGAGGTTTGTTATGCGTGCCTTTGCTCTCTCTGTCACTGCCGGGTTGCTGCTCTTGCTCTTGAGCACTGTTGCCTGGTCTGCGGACCAAACCGGTCTGTCTAAGGCGGCCGAGCGCCTGCAGAAAGGGATGCAGCTGGAGACAGTGATAAGCATTCTCGGAGAGCCCGACTGGGCCATTCTGAAAAGCGACTCTGGAAAATATGCCTTGAACCAGCCGCCGGATACTCCGGACGATCAGAAGGCAGCCTTTGAGCTGCTCTGGAAGAACAGTGATTGCAAACCGGTGAGCGTGTACTTCACGCAGTACTATAAGGCCGTGGGATGGGACAGAGGCCTGGAATGCGGCCCTGATGTGGTTAAGGAGTTACCAGAGCAGTATTCCTGCGAGCAAAACGACCGCTCCCGCTACTGCAAGCAATAGGCAGCAACCACAAATCCATGTCCGGCATAAGGTAGTAGGACTTCGGCGGAACTGGTTCGCGCTGACATGCACCCCCGGGTGCTCGAGCCGGACAAGCCTTGATCGAACTCCCATCCATCCTGAGACAATCGTCCCCACTCCCGTATGCGAACTGCGGGAAGGCCCGGCTTTACCCGGCGGAATCAAGCCGGGCGACCGGAGAAAAGCCCATGAAGATGGAAAATATCGTGCACGACGGCGTGCCCAGGCACCACTTCGCCAGCGACAACAACTCCCCGGCCCATCCGGAGATCATGGACGCCGTCCTTTCCGCCAACCAGGGCCACGCCCTGGCCTACGGGGACGACTACTTCACCGAGAGGGCCGTGGAAAAGCTGCGGCAGGTCTTCGGGGCCTCCTGCGAGCCTTTTTTCCTTTACACCGGCACCGGCTCGAACGTGCTAAGCATAGCCGCACTCACCCGCTCCTACCACGCGGTGATCTGCGCCGAGAACGCCCACTTGAACGGGGCGGAGTGCGGCGCCACGGAGAAATTCGCCGGGGTGAAGCTGCTCACAGTCCCCACCCGGACCGGCAAGATCACGGTGGAGGACATTGAGGCCCTGCTGGGCCACAAGGGTGATCAGCACCACGTCCAGCCCAGGGTCGTGTCCCTGACCCAGGCCACGGACTTCGGCCTGTGCTACACAGTGGAAGAGATCCGGCGGATCTGCGAGTTCGCCCACGAAAACGGCCTGTACGTGCACATGGACGGTGCGAGGCTCTATACCGCCTGTGCCGCCCTCGGAGTGAGCCCCGGGGAAATGACCCGCGATGCCGGGCTGGATGTACTCAGCCTGGGTGGAACCAAGCTAGGGCTTTTGGGTGCGGAAGCCGTCCTGTTCTTTCGGCCGGAGCTGGCAGCGGAGTTTTACTACATCCGCAAGCAGGGGACACAGCTGGCCAGCAAGATGCGCTTCCTGGCGGTCCAGATGGAGACGCTTTTCCAGGATGAGCTATGGCTGAGACTGGCCAGGCA
>JAIPEP010000140.1 GCA_021737085.1 Desulfohalobiaceae bacterium
TCCACCCGCTGAAAAAGGTATTCGCTGATTGCCGGCACATTGGAGCGCAGTGCAGTCACCTCCGGGCCGCCGGGAAGGATATGGTCCGTGGTAATGTCGTCCTCCGCCTTGAGCAGGACGGGCAGGGTCATGCCTTCGGACAAGGGATCGAAATGGGGCAGGGGCTCGATATTGGGGCCCCGCCGCACCTCCACGCCTGAGCCGTCCTTGGGAGGATACTGGAAGTGGCTCGGCCCGGCCCTGGAGTAGTCGGGAATCTCCGGCCTCTCCGGCGCCTCCCCCCAGCGGGCCGGATCGGTGAAACTCCCGGCCAGAGCGGCCTGGGCCGCGGTCTCCGGGCTAACCAGGTAGACCTGTGCGTCCGCCGTACCGCTTCTGCCTCGGAAGTTCCGGTTGAAGGTGCGCAGGCTGACCCCGCCGCTCACAGGGGATCCGCCCATGCCCAGGCAAGGGCCGCAGACGCACTCCAGCAGCCGCACCCCGCTGTCCAAAAAGTCCCCAAGCATACCGTCCTCTTCCAGCAGGCGGAGCACCTGCCTGGAGCCCGGGGAAAGGAGGGCGTCCGTTCCGGTATGCACGCGGCCTTCCCGCAGAATGCCGGCGGCCCGCGCCAAATCGATATAGGAAGAGTTGGTGCAGGATCCGATGATCACCTGATCCACTTCCAGACCCTCCAGCTCTCGAACCGGAACCCCGCGATCCGGCATATGGGGCGCGGCGGCCATGGGCTCCACAGTGTCCAGATCGAGCCGCACCTCCTCGTCATACGTGGCATCCGGATCCGGGCCCAATGGGGAGAAGTCCTCCTCCCTGCCCATGGCCCGCAGGAAACGGCGCGTCTGCTCGTCGCTGGGGAAGATCGATGTGGTAGCCCCCAGCTCGGCGCCCATATTGGTGATGGTGGCCCGCTCGGGCACGCTCAGGGTCTCCGCGCCCGGGCCGGTGTACTCCATCACCGCTCCCACTCCACCCTTGACCGTGAGGCGGGCCAACAGGGCCAGGATTACGTCCTTGGCGCTGGCCCAACCGCGGAGCTCACCAGTGAGATGGACTCGCACCACTCGAGGCATGGGCAGTGTATAGGGCTCGCCTGCCATGCCCAGGGCCACCGCGAGGCCGCCTGCGCCCATGGCCAGGGCTCCCATTCCCCCGGCTGTCGGGGTATGGCTGTCCGATCCCAGGAGGGTGACTCCCGGACTGGCGAAATTCTCCAGGTGCAGCTGATGGCAGATCCCGTTGCCCGGCGGGGAGAAGACCAGGCCGTAGCGAGCGGCCACGGTCTGCAGGTAACGATGGTCGTCCGGATTGCGAAAGCCCATTTGCAGGGTGTTGTGGTCCACGTAGCTCACGGAGAGGTCTGTGGCCACCCGTTCCCTGCCCATGGCCTCGAACTGCAGATAGGCCATGGTGCCGGTAGCGTCCTGGGTCAGGGTCTGGTCCACGCGCAGACCGATTTGTTCTCCAGGCTCCATTTGGCCCTGGAGCAAATGATCAGATACAATCTTGCGGGTGAGATTGTCCCCCATGCGACCCCCTTTTGGGATAAACGCAAGTATGTTGCCCCGAGAGCGCTCAAGAGTCAAGACATCCGGCTGCATATAGCGCCGTAAACAGAAAGGATATTGCCCCTTGCCAAGAAGCCCCGCATGATTCAAAGTCACAGGGTGAGGACATTTATTACATCGTTTTGTTCCCGGAACCCAGGACACAGGTTTCCCTGCTGACCGTCAGGCCGGTCTCCGGGGGATATGCAACTCAAAGGACGGGACCCGTTATGCGAACAACAACTATTGCCACCATAGGCCCCAGCTCCTCAGAGCGCGAGATCCTTGCGCCCATGATCGAGCACGGGGTGCGCATATTCCGACTCAACTTCTCCCACGCTCCCGCGGAAGAATTCGCCCCCATCATCGGGCTGATCCGCGAGCTGGAGCAGGAGTTGGGCACTACCCTGACCGTGCTGGGGGACCTGAGCGGACCCAAGATCCGCATCGGTAAGGTGGAGAGCTCCCCGCTGCAGGTGTCCCAGGGAGACAAGGTCTACCTCGGGCTCTCGGAATACAGGGACCGCTACCAGGACCTGTCCTATCTCCCCCTGGACATGCCCGAGGTCCTCGAGGGCCTGGAGAGCGGGGCACCTGTAACCATCAGCGACGGCGTGCCCCGCTTCACCGTGAGCCAGGTCTTGGAGCCGGACCGGGTTTTTCTCCTCCAGGCCCTGGACTACGGGATCATCGCCTCCAGCAAGGGCATCACCTTCCCGGGCAAGCCCCACACCCTTCCTGCCTTCACCGCCAAGGACAAGCACGATCTCCATGCGGGAATCGAGGTGGGAGTGGACGCCTTCGCCCAATCCTTCGTGCAATCGCGCCAGGACTTGGAGACCCTGCGCTCCGAACTCACACCCTACAACAAGTATATCCCGCTTATCGCCAAGCTGGAGCGGGCCAGCAGCCTGGATAACCTGGAGTCCATCCTTTCCCTGGCGGACGGGATGATGGTGGCCCGGGGGGATCTGGGCTTGGAGTGTTCCCTGCCCGCCCTGCCGGTGATCCAGAAGAAAATCATCCGTGCCTGCCGGCGGCATCAGAAGCCGGCAATAGTGGCCACCCAGATGCTTTTGTCCATGGTAAACAATCCCCTGCCCACTCGGGCGGAAGCCACGGACGTGGCCAACGCCATCATGGACGGAACGGATTGCGTCATGCTCTCGGAGGAGACAGCGGTGGGCAGCTATCCCACAGGGGCAACGGAGATGATCCGGGACATAGCGGATCACGCGGAGAGCTATCTCCTGCAGCAGATGCAGGGTCCCTACCGACCGGAGAACGAAAAGGACACCGCCAAGTACCTGGCCTACTCCGCCTGTCTCATGGCGGACCACGCCGAGGGCAAGGGCGTGGCCTGCCACTCCACCTCCGGCCGCACCGCGGAGCTCCTCTCCAGCCGGAGGCCGTCCAGGCCTGTTTATGCCCTAACCCCTCACGTGGAGGTCATGCGCAGCCTCAATTTCTACTGGGGGGTAGTCCCCGTGCAGAGCGATGCCTCCATCCCCAATCACCTGGAACGGGTGGAGCGCTTTGTCCAGGATAGCGACCTCTTCGCTCCCGGAGACCGCATCGTCCTTACCTCAGGGCAGCCCACTCCGGGTCAGAGGGAGACGTACACCAATCAAATCAAGATCTACGCCAAATAGTGCGCGTGGATGTTCGAGAAATCCGACAAAAGCTGTCGCGCCCCGGCATCAGGAGATAGTGGAAAAGGACAGGGCCAAGTACCAGGACCCGGCAACCAGGGCCAGGCCCGTTACACCCGCAAAAGCGTCCGTGCCGTGTTGCGGAGGAAGGCTGTCTCCAGCTACGCCCTCCAGAATCACCCCGAGAACGGTGCCGCAGGCGAAGCCGAAAACGTGGCTGGCCACATCGATGTTGCCTCCGCCGGTTCCCAGCATGGCCAAAAGGCCCAGACCCGCGCCGACAGGGACCAGACGGTCCAGGGGCTCGCGGCGGTCCGAGCCTTCCAGTGCCCGAATGCCGGCCAGTATCCCTACTGCCCCGAAGACAGAGGTGGAAAAACCCAGTGCGACATGGCCGTAGTCCTGCACCAGACAGTTGACCCCGTTGCCCAGCATCCCGGCCACAAGAACGACGGTCCAGGCCGTACCGGGGCCCAGCTCCCGGATGAGGATAACGAGAAAGACGCTGCCCGCGGCGACGTTGCTCAATAGGTGAGTGGGATCCCCGTGCAGGGTCAGGCCGGTGACCAGACGCCACCACTGGCCCTGATGCACCTGCCAGACGTCCACGCTTCCCAACTCCTTCCAGGGAATGGACTGGTACCCGAAACCAGCCAGATCCATGGTGGTCAGCTTGTAGAAGATCATCAGGCCCAGCATGACCCAGAAGGTGGCCTCCACACCCCCGCTGGCGGCCCGCGTGGACTCCTCGACCTTGGGCTCCTGGTTTTCCCTCTCAAAGGCCTCGATCTCCTGGACCGCTTCCTCCGCCTGCTCCGGGTCGACCTCGATACGCCACACCCAGTTCTCCCGACTCACGGCATGGGGAATGCCCTTGGCCAATAACACCAGGGACCACTCCTCCACCCTGTCCCGGCTGACTGCGGGATTCACCCGGCTGCGCGCGACCCGGGGGATGATGTCGATACGATGCGAATCCATTGCTCTGCTCATGAGGCGGGGGCTAGCGGTCCTCTTCCGGCGGCAGAAAGCCGTGTCGCGAAAAGACGTCTCGGGCCGCACCGGAACGCAGGAACTCCAGGAAACGGGAGGCATTCTCCGGATTGGGGCCGTCCTTGAGCCCAGTGGCGTAGTATCTGATCGCCTCCCTCCGGTCCAGCCCCGGACCGGGGTCGATGCCCTCCAGGGCCAGACCCAGGCTCTGGGCCCGTTGGATCTCGGTCCACCATACAGGGCCCGCGTCAGCCTGTCCCTCCAGGAGCCGCTGCGGGGTCTGCCTGTGGTGCACGCTGGTCCAGAGCGTGGTTCCCGCGTCCGCCTTGTCCCGCAACACGGTGCTGAGGAGCTCCTCGCCCCCGGCTCGGCGATACATCTCTTCGATATACAGGGCGATGTGCTCCCCCGCAGGGTCCGGCTGCGAGACCCGGACATCCTCCCGGCCCAGGTCCCGGACCCCGCGGACGGCCTTGGGATTGTCTGCGGCCACCATGATCCCCAAGCGGTTGCGCAGATAGACGAAGGGGTCTCCCTCCCGGACCAGCCCGCGCCGGACCAGGGTCTGCATCGCCTCCTCGGAAACCGCGGTGTACACATCCGGCAGACCCGGCAGCAGGCGCTGCCCGAACCGGGCGCCCCCAGCCAGGATCTGAGCTAGCTCCAGGCCCGGGGGCAGGGTCTCCCAGGCCACGGGCTCCGCTCCCGGGTTTTCGCGCAGAAAGGCCCGCACCAGGTCCGGCAGGGCCATGAACTGGTTCCCGGCCATGAACAGGATCAAACCCGCCCTGTCCGCCTCCTCCATGCCCTGCAGGTCGTCGTCCCTTTCGAGAGGGATGACGGGATATTCCCCGTTGTCGTAACTGTCGGCCATGGCCGCCTCCCTCGCTGTATTCAGGTTGCGCCCTTATTGGACACGAGGGCGGCGATCCGTGTCAACAACGATAAGCAGCCGGTTAAACAACTCCTTATCAGACAGGGTCCTGCTAGCCCCGCCAACGGGTCATGAACTCGGCGGGGCTCCCCCCGTCCCGGATGTGCCGGATCAGGGCGCTGCCGAAGACAACCGCATCCACCCGCTCCGGGATCCCCTCCAGCTGCTGTGGCCGGCTCAGGCCGAAGCCCAGGGCCAGGGGGGCGTCGAAGATCTCCCCTGCCTGCCGCAGCCCCTGGGCGAGCTCTGGGGAGAGACCGCCATCACCTCCGGTGGTGCCCAGCACGGAGACGAAGTAGACGAACCCCTCCGCGTGCTCCGCATAGAGACGCATCCGCTCCGGGGAGGTATTCACCCCCACCAGCCGGATTAGGGAGGCGCCGCTCGCCCTGAGCGCTCGCTCCGGCCCCGTGCTCTCCTCCAGGGGGAGGTCGGGGGCTATCAGGCCGCTCACGCGGCACTCAGCCATCTTGCGGGCCAGATTGTCCCAGCCGTACTGCAGAAAGGGGTTCACGTAGCCCATGAGCACCAGCTCCGCCCCGATCTCCTCGCGGATCCCGGCAAGCCCGGAAAAGATCCAGTCCAGGTCCACGCCCTGGGCCAGGCTCTGCTGCGAGGCCTCCTCCACGGCCCGACCGTCCGCGACCGGATCGGAAAAGGGCACTCCGATCTCGATGATGTCCGCCCCGCTGCAGTCCAGCTCGCGGACATGGTCCCAGAAGGTCTCCGTGTGGGGAAATCCCGCCGGGAGAAAGGGGATCAGGGCCCGGCGCCCCTGGGCGGCCGCCCGCTCGATCCGCTGGCGCAGTCGATCGCCTCCCTCAGCCATGGCTCGCCTCCTTGTCGCTTTGCTCGTCCTCGTAGGCAAAAACGATCTCCAGATCCTTGTCCCCCCTGCCGGAGAGATTGACCAGCACGCGGCTCTGTGGGCTGAGCTCACCCTCCCACTCCAGGGCCCCGGCCAGGGCGTGGGAGCTCTCCAGGGCGGGAATGATCCCCTCCTTGCCGGCCAGCCGCTTGAAGGCGCGATACGCGGCCTCGTCCCCCACCGTCCTGTAGGTCACGCGC
>JAIPEP010000141.1 GCA_021737085.1 Desulfohalobiaceae bacterium
GCTTCGCCCCGCAGGCGGTGGCAACCCAGCACGGGACGCACGAGGGGCAGAGCCTCAACCTGCGGCCCCACGAGATCGTGCAGGCCACCGTTGTCGAGGGGGGCATGGACACTGTGGAGCTGGAGCTGAACCGCTATCGGTTCATGGCCCATACCCGGATCCCCCTTCGGACGGGGCAGCGGCTGCAGATGCAGGTCCAGGACACCTCGCCCCATGTGGAGCTGAAGATCCTCAATCAGGCCCTCCTGGAAAACCTGTTCCAGCGCCTGCATTTTTTCGGGGAAAAGCTCGATCTCGCCTCCAGGCTGCAGCAGATCCTCGCGGAGGCGTCCCTTTTCAGTGCCGGCCAGGGCAGGGCCTCCTATAATACCTCGGATTCCCTGCTGCAGGGCCTGAGCCAGTTCGTCCAGCGACCGGACGGGAGTTTCCTCGCCGCCCTGAGCGGCCTGCTCGGCCTGGACACCGAGGCCCTGCTCGCCTCGCAGGAGCAAAACAGCCGCGTGGCCAATCTCAAGACGCTCCTGTTGCACCTAGTGGGGCAGCAGGAGAATGTTTCCCAGCAGCAGGAAGGCAGCAGGAACAACCTCCTGCAGCATACCGAGCTTCTGCAGCTCTGCCAGGCGAGGCTGCAGCAGGACGGGGTATTCTTTCTGCCCCTGCCCTTTCCCTTCCTGGAGCGGGGTTTCGCCCTGATGGAGCGTCGGGGTGGCTCGAGCTCCCAAGGCGAGGAGCAGGAGCCGGAGGGGTACAGCATCTCCCTTTGCCTGCAGCTGCACAATCTGGGCGCCCTGGAGGTCCGCATGCTCTACGAGGAGTCCCAGCTTCTGGTCCGGATCCTGTGCAAGGAACAGGGTGCGGCGGATTTTTTTGCCGGGCTCAAGGAGGAGTTCAAGGAGGCGGTGCAGGCCCTGCCGGTGCAGAATCTGACTGTGACCACCGGAGGGCGGGACCCGGACAAGATCCTCATGGAGAAGGTCCTGCCCGAGAGCGAGCATTTTGTGGAGCGGACGGTCTGAAGACGTTCAACGTTCAACGTTCAAGGTTCAATGTTGAAGAAAGGGAAGAAGTTCAACGTTCAAAGTTCGACGTTCAACGTTGAAGAGAAGATAAGGAAGAAATTCAAAACAACTGACCCACTGACCCACTGACCCACTGACACACTGAACTGAGTGGATATGACCGAGAACAAGGGCAATAAAAAGGGCGCAGTGGCCCTGCAGTACGACCGGGACCGGGACGACGCCCCCAAAGTGGCGGCCACCGGCAGGGGCGATACGGCACAGCGGATCCTGGCGGAAGCGGAGAAGCACGACATTCCTATCCGGCAGGATCCGGATCTGCTGGAGGTTCTGTCCCAGATCCCCCAGGGCGAGGAGATCCCACCGGAGCTGTATCAGGCAGTGGCCGAGATCCTGGCTTTCGTCTACCGCGTGAACGAGCGATATCAGCGCGGATGATCAAGCGCGGAGCTTGTTTGCCAGGGTTCAACATATTTTGATTATAGCTTTTGCGCGGGAGTCTCGATCCATCCTCTCCCCCTGCCGTTTTGCGCTTTACACAGCGCTTTCCTCGGGATACAACCATCGCAGCGCACAAAGGATGCCCAACCCGGCACAGGGAGCAAAGGGCATTTCCTTCCGCTTGGCGGAAAAGATACTTTCCCACTACAAAACGCACTATGCGAGGCTGAGGCAAGGGGTAGGGAGAAAAGTTTATGGACGAGATCCTGTTGGGACTAGGTGATATCGGGGTTTCCACCGACGGAAGGCCCATTCGGACCCAGGGGCTGGGCTCGTGTGTGGCGGTCAGCGTGTGGTGTCCCGGCATGAAGGCCGCGGGTCTGGTACAGATCGCCCTCCCCGAGTCCAGGATCAATCCCGGGAAGGCGGGGGAGAAGCCGGGCTATTTCGCGGACACCGGAATACCGGCCCTGATCGCCGAGATCAAGGGTCGCGGCTGCAAGCTCACCGAGCAGGAGACCGAGGTCAAGATCATGGGCGGCGCCGAGATCATGAACACCAACGATGTCTTCAACATCGGCGAACACAATGTCGCGGCAGTCAGACGGATATTGAGCAAGGAAAAGCTCAGGGTGATGGCCGAGGAGGTGGGGGGGCATTCGAGCAAGACGGTAACCGTTTTCTCCAAGACCGGGGAGGTCATGCTTTCCTCGCCGGGGCAGACGGAGTGGTATATTTAGTGCTTGGACGAAAACTCACCCATCTACTTCGTCGCTGCAAGATTTTGAAATCCTCATGTATTAGTATACACTGCGGTTTCAAAATATTTTGCTCCTCGTATCTGGGCAAGTTTACGTCCAATCACGGTTTTCGGCCAGGCACTATCTAGCCTGTGTGGCGTTCAAGGTTCAAAGTGAATAGAATTCGAAGTTCAAAGTGCAAAGTTAAGAAATAAGGAAAAAGGCCAATGTTCGAAGTTTTACATTTTCAACTTTGCACATTGAACGTTGAACGTTGAACTCCTCCAGTTGAACATTGCACTGAGAGAAAGACCTATGTCCAGAAAGATCATGAGCGAGGAGATCTACGAGGCGGCCAAGAACGTGCCCGAGCTGTCGCCGAACACCACGCAGCTCCTTCAGATCACCTCCCGGGATGACTACGAGATGCAGGACGTGATCGACCTGGTCAAGTACGACTCAGCACTCACCTCCCAGGTGCTCAAGGTGGCCAACTCCGTTGCCCTGTCCGGGATCAAGCAGATCAGCTCCATCGACAGGGCGGTGCTCTATCTGGGGCAGAGGATGGTCACCACCATCGCCTTGACCGAAGTGGCCTACCAGTTCTTCGACAGGGATCTTCCGGGATACAATGCGGAGACTGGCGAGCTATGGGCCCACGATCTGCGGACCGCGGTCGCTTCCAGGGAGGTGGCCAAGAGCGTGGATTTTGAAATCAACGCGGACATGGCCTTTACCGCCGGGTTGCTTCACGATTTCGGCAAGGCGGTCATTTCCGACTATCTCCTCGACGTCTCCCCCGAGCTTCTGCAAAAGGTGCAGGGCCATTTTCAAGGGGATTTCCTGGAGGGCGAGCGGGATCTTCTCGGCGTGGATCACGCCCAGGTGGGCCATATGGTGGCCCAATCCTGGAGCCTGCCCGGCTCGCTGGAAATGAGCATCCGGCATCACCACGCCCCCGGGGAGGCGCCCCGGGCTTTCCAGCCCCTGGTCTACATCGTGCACATGGGCGACATCCTGGCCATGCTCGCGGGATCGGGCACCGGGATCGACACCCTGCACTACTATCTGGACCGGGACTACGAGAGCTACTTTATCCTCTCCTTCGATCAGGTGGCCTCGATCATGCTCAACATGAACGAGGAGTTCGACAGGATCCGCTCCATTTTCGCAGGTGCGTGATGCTCGAGGAGGGTGGCCCATGAAAGGGAAACGATCCCTGTTCCGTGGCCGGTGGTGGGGAAGGTCTGCCGGACTGGCGGGGATTGTGCTTTGCCTGGCCCTCTTCGCGGTCAACGCGGAACAGGCCCTTGGCGCGGAGCCGGTCTGGACCCTGTGGGAGCGCTCCCATGCGGTCGCCCGAGAGAAGGATTGGCTGGTCATCGACCCGCCGGGGGCTTCAGCCTGCTACATGAAGCAGTCCTACCCGGATCCGGGAAAAATGGAGATCTCCCTGGTCCGGGAGGGTAATCTCCTTGTCTGCGGCCCGTTCTATCCCGAGGAGGAGGGCAGGGCGAGACTCACCTATCGCTTCCGTCCAGGAGGCGAGGTCCATTCCCTTAAGCGGGGGGAGGTGTCCAACTGCATCGTTTTGCCAAAGGATCTCCTGCCCGGCTTCAAATCCGGATATACCCTCGGTCTGACAGTTGTCCTCACGGACAGAGAGGACAAGACCCTTAAGCAGGAATTCAGCCTCATGGGCTTTACCGCGGCCCACCGCGTGCTGCAGTCCGGGGTGTGTAAGCCTTGAACGGCCATTATTCAACAGTGGAGTGCTGTTCCGGGGCGAACTCCCGGAACTTGTTCCGGACCACCTCGCTGTCCGGCGGGGTGTTGACGATGTCCTGGGCCCCGTACTTGATGGCCTGGATCACCTGGGGCCGGGTCCAATTGGGAGCGGCGGCGATGGCGGGGTATTTGCTCCGCAGCAGGGACTGGAGCTTGATCAATTTGGCCAGGTTCTTCTCGGTGACTTCCTCCAGAATCAACAAAACAGCCGCCACATTGTAGGGGCGGATCTTGTCCTTGATGTTCTCCCGGAAGGTGATGTAGCAGATTTCGAAGCCCATGCCGTCGAGAATTGCGGAAATAGCCTTGTTCGCCTCCCTGTTCTCGGAGAGGATGGCCACTGCCGGCGGGGCCTGCGTGTTGACCCCCTTGGCCTGATCCACGATCTCCTGCTTCTGCTTGGAGGTGATGTCCAGCACGGACAGGGGGAAGACCATCTCCAGATTGCCCAGGGCCCGGGTGCCGAACTGCATCTTGTAGGAAACCAGGAGATATTCCCCGTCCGGGAAGGGGTCCGGGGATTCCGTCTCCATCCTGGCCGGAGCCATGGGCTCCATGCGATCCTTCTTGATGTTGAGCTTTCTGGGGTAGTACTCCTCGAAGACCTTGGACAGGGCCCCGGTCCAGATGTTGATGATCTCCCCGAAGGCGTCGGCCTCGTCGTCCCCGAAGTTGGTCTGCTTGACCTTTTTGTTGATCTCCTCCTCGGGGATCATGAGCAGGGTCCCGCCCAGAAGGATGGCGTCCCCCATGGAGAACAGGGCGTGGATCTCGCCGTGGCGCTCCCCTTTGACCAGCAGCTTGGTCACCACGAGCTTGTCCTGGTGCTCGGACAGGATCGCGGACTTGCTCTTGACCGTGAAGGTGTCCTCGGTGAGCTCCAGGCTCTTGCCCAGAAGGTCCCCGAGCTCCTCCTCACCGTAGCGCACGGACTGATTCAGGGTGTTGCGCAGGACTTCCGGATCGACTCCCTCCCCCTCGTCTTCTTCCTCTTCGTCCTCCTTCCCTGCCTCTTCACCCGATCCGGATTCCGGCTCATCCCCGGCGTCGGATGCGGAATCGTCGTCCGCCCCGGATCCCTCTTCCTCCTCCTCTTCTTCCTGCTGCGAGGTGTCCAGGATCTCCTGGAGCTCCTCCCGGGTGAGGTCCGCGCTGGGTGTATTCCCGGGTGCCTTCTCTCCTTCGGGAGTCTCCTCCTCTTGTTTCCCTTGCCCTTCCTGGGTCTCCCCTTCTTGCTCCAGGCCGGAGAGATCGACAAGTGTTTCCGGGATGAGGCAATACAGCGGGTCGAGCTCCTGTTCTCCCAGGCTCATGGGGAAGCTGAGCTGCAGCAGACGGTCCTGGGAGGAGTCGAAGAAGGCGGAGGCCGAACGGGGAGAGGCCACCAACTGGGGGTCCTCCATGAGGAAGGACAGGGTCACGGAGTGGAGCGAGGTGAGCTGGTCGGTGAAGGCCTGGGTCATGGCCCCCAGCATGGCCTGGACGTTTTCCGTCTCCCGCTGCTGGAGGCCTTCGCTCTCGGCGCTCTGCCGGATGGCCTCCTCCTCCGGCGCGTCCTGTTTCCCGCTCAGCAGGGACGCGTTGGACACGTTGAGGACCAGGGCGATGTCCCCTTGTTCGTCCCCGGAGATGCCGATCTGGGTAAGCAGGAACCCCTCGCTCCGTGCGGCCAGGAATTCCTGATCCGTGGTCACGGCCATGTCCGGCTCGCGCAGGACGAGCTCCTCCTGGTACAGGGAGCTCGCCGCGGAGGCGACAGGTTGGAGGAAGGAGCCCAGATGGGACTTCAGGGATTCGATGTGTAGGGCCATGGCGCTGCGGATCTCAGGTTAAGATTGGGCTAGATCAAAGAGAAAAGCCTGAAATGGATTCAGGGGTGCGGAGGCCGCCATTGGCGCCCGAACCCGATCAATCGCCTCCGTGAAAGCTTTTGTTCACTCAGACGGGTTGCCCTTGAGCTGGACCTCGACCAAAAAACGCCCGGTATCCGTTTCAAAGGGCAGCATGATCCATTCCGCCTGGGAATAGATGATCATGCTGTAGTCCCCGTGAATGACCGAGGGAATGGAGATCTGTACGTTATATTCCTTCTGGGTCAGGCTGGTCTTGATGGAGCCGGCCAGCATGTTGGCCAGCTCGCACAGGGCGTCCTTAACCTCTTCGTTGACTTCCTCGAAATCCGATTCCAGAAAGG
>JAIPEP010000142.1 GCA_021737085.1 Desulfohalobiaceae bacterium
CGTTTCCCAATGAAAAGGAGCTAGCCATAGCAGCCCATTCGACGTGCCCGGCACGGGAGCTTTCTTTCCCGGCCGAGCCCCACTAGGAGCGGTGTGTATGGAAAAAATGCCTGGCTACGAGGAGCTGAGGCAAAGGGTGGAGGAGCTGGAGCGCGAGCGGGAGAAGCGGCTCGCTGCGGAGCGGGATAGCGCCAGGCGGCAGGGATATCTGGAGGCTGTGCTCAAAAACGCTCCGGACGCAGTGGTGACCCTGGACTCTTTCCATCGTGTGGTGGAATGGAACCCTGCAGCCGAGCGGATATTTGGCTATAGCCAGGAGGAAGCCCAGGGCCGCGATATAGACGAAATGATTACCCACCCGGAGGAAACCGAGGAAGCGAGGAACTATACATGCAGGGTCCTGTCCGGAGAACCTGTGGACTCTGCGGAATCTGTGCGCTACACCAAGGACAACGTCCCGGTTCAGGTCCTAATATCCGGCTCGCCTATTATCCGGGAGGGTCGGCTAACCGGTGTTGTGGCTATATACACGGATATCAGCGAGCGCAAGCGCATGGAGCAAAAGCTCCAGGACATGGCCAGCACCGATCAGTTGACTGGGGCATTCAACCGCTACAAGTTTCTGGAATGCCTGGAGCACGAGCTGAAGCGCTGCAAGCGCAGCAGGGCTCCCCTGTGCCTGCTGATGCTGGATATCGACCACTTCAAGAAAGTCAACGACACCTGGGGCCACAGCATTGGGGACCAGGTGCTGCAGGGTCTTGTGCAGACCATCGCCAAAAATCTCCGCGAAGTGGATATTCTCACCCGTTGGGGCGGGGAGGAGTTCATCGTCCTGACTCCGGATACGGACAGGCAGGGAGGTCTGGCTGTTGCGGAAAGGCTCAGAAAGGCAGTGAGCGAACACGTCTTTCCCAGGGTTGGCTCCGTGACCATCAGTCTGGGGCTAGCTCAACACGAGGAGAAAGACACTGCGGACAGCCTGATCAGCCGCGCGGATAGACAGATGTACCTGGCCAAGGAAAAGGGTCGGAACAGGGTGGAATAACCCGAGCCAAAGGAAGGGAACATGCCGGGGACCCTCTTTTCCCGAACCCCTTCGCGGTTTCTTGCGTGTTTTTTTCTAGCAGCTTTGCTTTTCCTTCACCTCTTATCCGCTGGACCAGCATTAGCCCAGACGGGGAGTGTGCCCTCTCCTTCCGCTGAGGAAGAGGGCACTCCCCAGCAGACCTCCTTGTCCCCCGCAGAGCTGACCCGCCTGATCGCCACCCTGGAAGACGAAGACAAAAGGAAGGAACTCCTGAAGGACCTGCGGTCCCTAGCCGCAGTCGCGGAGGAAGCCCCCCAAACATCAACCGCCTCGGAGGGGGACGCTTGGGCCTGGAAGGACATACCCTCCTGGTTCACTTCCAGGTGGGATTCACTCAAGCGCAGTCTGAGCACCAGGGAAGGCCAAATCAAGTTCCTACTGCGGCTTATCTTCACCGCGGCCCTGCTGCTTGCCTCCATGGGAGGCTCACGTCTTCTCCGCCGCAGGCTTTCCGCGTCTGCGTTTTCCAGCCCTATAACTATCACGGTGAGTCGGGTAATAATCTTCCTGCTCACCGTCTTTCTCCTTCTCCTCCTCTGGGGAGCGGATATTTCCACTATCCTGCTAAGTCCCACAGCCATGCGGGTATCCGGCTCAATCGCCACGATTTTGCTAGTTGTCGCCCTGGGGACCGGGGTCTGGGAAGTATTTAACTCCTATTTCCGCAAGAGGTTCGCTAAGCTGGATACCGGCACCATCCCCGGCAGAAGGCTGCATACCCTGCTCCCCCTGCTGCGGAATATTGTCCGGGTACTAATAATCGCCGTGTGCCTGCTCCTCATAATGTCCGAGGTGGGCATCAACATCGCCCCCCTTCTCGCGGGGGCCGGAATCATGGGTCTGGCGGTGGGATTCGGGGCCCAGACCCTGGTCAAGGATCTGATAAACGGCTTTTTCGTGCTTGCGGAGAACGCCATAAACGTGGGTGACTGGGTGATCCTGGGAGGGCACGACGGACAAGTAGAGAGCCTGAACATCCGCAACGTGCGTATCCGGGACATCTACGGCAACGTGAACATCATCCCCTGGAGCAGCGTGGAAACCGTGGTCAACCAAACCATGGACCACGGGTGGGCAGTTGTGGAGCCGGGAGTGGCCTACAGGGAGGACATCGACGAGGTCATCGAGGTGATCAAGGAGGTGGCTGCGGAAATGCGCCGCGATCCGGACCTCAATAAGGACATCCTTAGTGGCCTCCAAATCCTGGGGCTTATCGAGCTGGGCGACTCCGCGGTGGTGGTCCGCACCCGATTCAAGACCACTCCCTTCCGCCGCTGGTTCCTGGAACGCGACTTCCGGCGCAGGCTCAAGAACCGCTTCGACGAGCTGGGCATCGAGATCCCCTATCCCCACAGCACGGTCTACTTCGGCGAAAACAAGCAGGGCCGCGCCTCTCCCGCCCGCATCGAGGTGTTGCAAAACAGGGGAAATGAAGAAGAGTAGACGTAAAAGCAAAACAAGATCATATTCTTCACTAAGCTTTTCCTTGTTTTTGCATTTTTTATATTTGACAAAACTGGCAGAATATAAAATAATGGATTATACTTTGAAATACGTTTTTCGACTCCTGACTGTAATACAGGTAGTAACAAGCCTTAACTGTACAGTCATGTTGGTCGGGATACGCAAAACCCCAGCATATGGGAAGAGGAGGTGTAAGTATGGATGAATATGTCAAGGAAGCCCTGGATATTGTCAAAGCACAGGCTGGCGTGCGGAATATGACTGAGGACGAGATTACTTCCATGGTGCAGACTGTGGCGGACAGACTTCGGAATGTGGAAGCTTATGCCGAAGGGGAACAAACATCTGGACAGCAGCAGCCGGCGGTGGATCCCAGTAAGGCTATCCGGGAAAAGTCCGTGATTTGTCTGGAATGCGGCAAATCGTTCAAGATCCTTTCCAAGCGGCACTTGGCGACTCACGGTCTGACGCCGCAAGAGTACAAAGAAAAGTGGGGCTTTAAAAAGAACCAGACCCTAGTGGCCAAGTCCTTGTCCAGACAGCGCAGAAAAAAAATGCAGGAGATCCAGCTCTGGAAAAAGCGTAAACAGTAGTGGTCCCTGGTGGGGCCTCTCCAGGGCGACGTCAGTGGTATGCGCGCGGAAAGGAGCGGAGCTTTTCGCAGCACAACAGGGCTGCCTTGAGGGACGGGAAAGGAAATGCACCGTTTTCTCCCGCTCCGAGAACTGAGGCAGGATGGAACTATTACCAAATAGGGGCTTGACGCCTATGACTCTTGGGGCAGCCCTTCCCGGTCTGAAGGGCTTAATCCTGCAGACGGCCTGGGCTGCCGGAGACGGGGAAGAGACCGCTACTCCGGAGATAGAGGCCCAAGAGGAGCTGGAACAGGATCTGGAGGGAGTAGACTACCTCTGCAAATTCTGCCGCCGCAAGATCACCACCGCCTCAGAAAGAATCGTGGTCAACGGCCAGCACACCCATATGTGCGCCAACCCTTACGGTCTCCTCTTCGAAGTGGGCTGTTTCGCCCGGGCCAGCGGATGCCTGACTACAGGGGTCCCCACCCTGGAGTTCACCTGGTTCCCTGGCTACGCCTGGAGTATTGCTCTCTGCGCCAGTTGCGCCAACCACATGGGCTGGCACTATACCGCACAGCCGCCCTCGGAGTTCTATGGGCTCATTCTGGACCATTTGGTACAGGGCTCCAATTCCGGCTAACAGGGCCTTGAAAATCTTCCAATTGCTGCGTTGCTTCAAAAAGTTCAAACTCTCACGTAGGCTAACTACGCTACGACCTTGAACTTTTTTCGCGCCTTGCACTTGGAATTTTTGAACGCCCTGCCTGATAAGGACTTTTTCAACAGCCTGCTAACGACGCATACCATACAACTCCTTTTCCACCGCTTCGGGCACGAGCCAGGCCAGGCTCCGGCCCTGCCGCAGCCTCTCCCGGATCAGGGAGCTGCTGATATCCATCCGGGGCAGCTCGATGACCTGTAGGCTCCCGCCTCCAGGCAAAGTCCAAGCCGGGGGCTCTTCTTGCGCAGTCCGGGCTGAGGGGAAATGCTCCCTTACCGCTTCCCGGATGGCCTGGAGGCTCTCTTCCCCGCGACTGGACAGAAGGATGTGGGCCAGTTGGGGAATCCTTTCCCAGCGATGCCAGGTGGGCAGATGGAGGAACTCGTCCCCGCCGAGGACGAAGTGGATGGCCTCTCCGGGATGGCTCCGCAAGTACTCCTCCAGGGTGTCCACTGTATAGGACGGCCCTTCACGCTTGCCTTCCAGGGGATTCAGCTCCAGCCGGGGGCGGTGGCGAAGGGCCAGCTCCAGAAAACGGCAGCGCTCGGAAAAGGGCAGCAGGTCGCTGTCACCCTTGTGCGGCGGCCGCGCAGCAGGCACTAGATCCAGCCTGTCCAGCCCGGCCTGCTCCACCGCCTCCACGGCAAGGCGGAGATGGGCATTGTGCACCGGATTGAAGCTGCCTCCCAGGATGCCGATCTTCCTCTGCGCCATAAGCCGTGTTCCGCCCTATTCCCTTATCTGCCCCTCTCCTAGAAGGACGAACTTGCTCCCGGTCAGCTCCCTGACCCCCATGGGCCCGTAGGCATGCAGCTTGGAGGTGCTGATCCCGATCTCAGCGCCCAGGCCGAGCTGGCCCCCGTCGTTGAATCGTGTGGAGGCGTTGACCAGCACCAGGGAGGCGTCCACCTCCCGAATAAAGCGCATAGCCTGATCGTGGTCCCGGGTCAGTATGGCCTCGGTGTGGTTGGAGCCGTAGGCGGCTATATGCTCCTTGGCCTCTTCCACCCCGGAGACAACCTTGACCGCGAGCACCAGATCCAGGAACTCGTATCCGAAATCCTCCTCCCCGGCTTTTTCCGCTCTGTCTCCCAGAACGGACAAGGCCTTCTCCTCCGCGCGGAGGGTCACTCCCTGCGGAACCAGCCTCTCTGCCAGGGCGGGCAGGAAATCCCGGGCCACGTCCTCGTGCACCAGGAGGCACTCCACAGCGTTGCAGACACCGGGTTTCTGCACCTTGGCGTTCTGCACGATGTCCAGGGCTTGCTCCAGATCCGCGGAGCGGTCCACGTAGATGTGGCACACCCCCTTGTAGTGCTTCAGAACCGGCATGCGAGCCTGTTCCATTACCGTATTGATCAGGCCCTCTCCCCCGCGGGGAATGACCACGTCGATGAACTCCTCCAGATGCAGCAACTCCCGGACCGCCTCCCGCTCGGTTGTAGGCACTAGCTGGACCGCTTCCCCGGGAAGGCCGCTCTCCTGCAGCGCCCTGGTAAATAGGTCCGCCAGGGCGCGATTGGAGCGATATGCCTCCGAGCCGCCGCGCAGGATGGTGGCGTTTCCCGCCATGAGGCAGAGGATCCCCGCCTCCACGGTCACATTGGGCCTGGACTCGTAGATCATGGCCACCACACCCAGAGGGATGACCATACGGCCTACCAGCATCCCGCCCTGCCGCTTCCACATGGACTCCATGCTGCCCACGGGATCCTCCAAGCGGGACACCTCCAGGCAGGAGTCTGCCATGGAGTTTAGCTCCTTGTCCCCCAGGCGGAGCCGGTCCAGC
This sequence comes from Desulfohalobiaceae bacterium, assembly GCA_021737085.1. Classification (GTDB taxonomy): domain Bacteria; phylum Desulfobacterota; class Desulfovibrionia; order Desulfovibrionales; family Desulfothermaceae; genus JAIPDU01. The sequence continues at coordinate 5,643 of JAIPEP010000142.1, forward strand.
ATGGCCCCGGCCATGCCGGAGGCCTCGGCGTCCCGGAGATCCTCTGCGTTGGCCTCAAACACCGCGTCCTTTTCCTGGCGCAGCAAGTCTGCCAGACGCTCCAAGGCCCGGCTTTTGGACTCTCCGGAGGCACTGGCAAGCTCCCTGGAGGCTGCCTTGCTTTTGCGGGCCAGATGGGCCATCTGCTGTGCGAGATCCGTCATATTCCACTCCTTTGTCCGGTATTGTGCGTCACTCGTTAGGGGTGACCAAGGACATCCCCGGGCTCGGGCAGCAGGACCCTGATATCCTCCTCTTCGCTCAGGTCCTTCCTCAGCTCCTCGCCGCGGCTCTTCCGCTCCTGTCGCTGCAGATGCACCAGGGCCAGGGTGCGCGCCCCTGTCCGGCGGGCAAAGTCCAGGCACTCGAAAACAGTGGCGTGCCCGGGGATCCTGTTTTCAACCGTGTAGGCCTCGTGGACCATCACCCCGCAGCCCCGGGCCATGTCCTCACTCT
>JAIPEP010000143.1 GCA_021737085.1 Desulfohalobiaceae bacterium
GGGACAAAAAGACGGGGCTCGACAGAGGCGCGAGCTGCGAAATCGAGCTCGCCTGCGCCGGAGCGGGCCCCGGGACAAGGCTAAGGCCCCTATGTCCATAGTCAACGATCCAGCTGAAATCGGGGATGACCTGGTCAGGGGCACCAGCCTGACCATCGGCAACTTCGACGGTGTCCACCAGGGACACAATCACCTCCTCCGCGTGGTCATGGACCGGGCCGCCCAGTACGGCCTGACCAGCCTCGCGCTCACCTTCGACCCGCACCCCCTGCGGGTGATCCGGGGACACACCCCGCCCTTCATCACTCCCATCCAGCAGAAGCTCGCCCTATTGAAGGCCCAGGGCCTGGACTATGTCCTGTGCCTGGAATTCACCCCGGAGATGGCCAAGCTCTCCCCGGAGGAGTTCGTGGAGCGCTACCTGGTCCGGGCCCTTTCCTGCAGGCACCTGGTCATCGGGCACGACTACACCTTCGGACGGGGCGGCAGGGGGAACTACGAGACCCTGCTGGAGCTGGGGGAGAAACACGGCTTCAGCACGGAGCGCATCGAGGCCCTGACCATCAACGGGGAAGTGGTCAGCTCCACCCGCATCCGGGAGCTGATCCAGCAGGGCCGCGTGGACGAGGCCGAGCCGCTGCTGGGCCGCCATTTTCAGGTGGAGGGCACGGTGATCGAGGGCAGCCGCCGCGGTGGTCCGGTCTTGAACGTCCCCACGGCCAACCTGGAAGTCTCCGATGAGCTGGTCCCCAAGCCCGGGGTCTACGCCGTCCGGGCGGAGCACGAGGGCGTCTCCCTGGCCGGGGTGGCCAACGTGGGCCACAACCCCACCTTCAACCAGAAGGCCCTGTCCGTGGAGGTGCACCTCTTCGACTTCTCCGGCGACCTCTACGGTGAGCGCCTCCGGGTGGCCTTTGTCAGCCGCCTGCGGGGCGAGATACGCTTCTCCGGGGTGGAGGAGCTCAAAGAGCAGATCCATCGGGACATCCAGGAGGGCAAGCGCCTGCTGTTGGAGGGCGGTCCCGACGAGCAAAATGGAGGGGGCTCCCATGCCGCTGAATGACTCCCTGTTCCACGTCTTCCGCAACACGCCCTTCGGACGCGAGACGTTCCTGCAGAGCCTGGACTTCTGCCACAAGCTGGACCTGCAGCTGCAGGTCTACATCCCCAGGAGCCGCAAGTTTCTCCTCTACCTGGGAAACCGCGCCCTGCAGATCGAGCTGACCAGCGCCTATCTGCGCAGCCCGTCCACCGCGGAAGAACACATCCAGGAGCTCATCCGGGACGATCCCGACAGGGTGCAGCTCTACACCCCGGCGGACTACAGCGCTTCCAACCTCCCGGATATCACCGGCGACTTCCTGTTCATGACCTGCCCGCGCAACATCAGCGATCTCTCCACCAGGATCAGCCTGGGACACATCGGGTCCAAGGTGCGGCAGATCCTGTTCAACGCGACCTTCCCCGTTTTGATACCCAACCCGGTGTTCAAGCCCTGGGACAGCATCTGCGTCATGTTCGGCGGCTCCATCAACGGCATCAAAAGCCTCCAGCTCGGGCTGAACATCTCCCGCATCACCGGTCTGCCCCTGGACATGTTCACCCAGGCCGAGGGCAAAAGCCAAGAGGATTACAGGGACATCCTGGAGCAGAGAGGTATGCTGCAGGAGGCCGACAACGAGGTCCGGGAATGGTACTTCTTCAAGAGCGGCCCCCTGGAGGAGAATCTCTACAGCGTTCCCCACGAGTCCCTGGTCATAGCCGGCACGTACGGCCATAAACCCCTCAAGGGGATCTTCTTCGGCAGCACCATGGAGAAGCTGCAGAGCACTTTGCCCAACAATCTGCTCCTGCTGAGCCAGCATTTCCAGAAACATCCCTGGTTCAACCCCTATAGATCGCGGATGGTGTCATGACCGGCCTCTTCCGCCCCCTGCAGAGTCTGTGGAGCCGCTTCCAGAAGAGCTATCAGGGCACGAACCTGTTCCGCCTGCTCCTCATGAGCGTGGTCGTGGGGATACTGGCCGGGCTGGCCGCGAGCGCCTTCTTTGTGGGCGTGGAGGGCGTGCGGCACCTGATCCTGGCCCGGATGGCCGGCCTGTCCCTGCCCGCCCCCAGCGGGGAAGAGCTGTTCACCACGCACGGCGGCACCCTCCGTCTCTGGGTCCTGCCCGCGGCAACCACCCTTGTGGGGCTTCTCACCGGATGGCTGGTGCTCAAGTTCATCCCCGGCTCCCAGCAGGACCGGGTGACGGACGGGACGGACGCCATGACCCGCTCCTTCCATCTGGAAAACGGCCGCATCAAGCCCCTGGTTCCCCTGATCAAGGGGGTCACCGCCATCCTCACCATCGCCAGCGGCGGCAGCGCCGGCCGCGAGGGACCCATCACCCAGGTCGGGGCCGGGCTCGGCTCCTGGGTGGCCAGGGTCTTCGGACTCTCCTCCAAGGAGCGGCGCATCCTCCTCTTGGCCGGGGCCGGAGGCGGCCTGGGCGCCATCTTCCGCGCTCCCCTGGGCGGGGCCATCACCAGCGTGGAGATCATCTACACCGAGGACTTCGAGAGCGAGGCCCTGCTCCCGGCCATCGTCTCCTCGGTCATCGCCTACACCGTGTTCACCGCGATCTACGGCAACCAGCCCATGTTCGAGATCCCGCACTTCGCCTTCCATCCCTGGGAGCTCGGGTTCTACATCCTGCTGGCCCTGTTCTGCGCCCTGACCGGCTGGGTCTACGTCACGACCTTCCGCTTGATCAAGTACTCCTTTTTCCAGCGGATCAAGGAAAAGATGGGGCTCATCCTGACCACCGGCCTGGGGGGGCTGCTCATGGGCTGCCTGGGCATGGTCTTTCCCCATTTGCTGAGCGGCGGCTACGGCTGGGTGGAAATGGCCATCCTGGGCGAGCTCTCCATCCTGACCATGCTGTTGCTGCTCATCGGCAAGACCGTGGCCACCTCCATCACCATTGGCTCGGAGATGAGCGGGGGAATGTTCGCCCCGGCCCTCTTCGTGGGGGGCATGAGCGGCGGCATCGTGGGCAAGCTCTGCGCGAGCTACTTCCCGGGCATGGTGAGCCAGCCCGGGGGCTACGTCCTGGTGGGCATGGCCGCCTTTTTCGCCGGCGTGGGCAGCGCTCCCGTGGGGCCTTTCATCCTGGTCTGCGAGCTGACCCAGGACTACGGCCTGCTGGCGCCCCTGATGCTCGCCTCTGCCGTGTGCATCTTCCTGACCCAGAAGTTCTCCCTGTATGAAAACCAGATGGAGAACAAGTTCGAGTCCCCGGCCCACGCCGGGGAGCTCTTCGCGGACATCCTGCAGAACCACAAGGTGGAGGAGCTGCGGGACCAGCTCAAGCAGCCCTCCGTGCTCAGCGAAAACACGCCCTTCACCGAGCTGAAGAAGATCTACAGCGCCACGGAGCAGCACTACTTCCCCGTGGTCGACGACGAGGGCCGGCTCACCGGGATCTTCTCCAGCAACGACTTCCGCAGCGTGCTCTTCTCCCAGGAGGTGGAGGATCTGGTCCTGGTCAAGGACATCGCCACCTCGGACATCATCACCACGACGCCCCAGGAGGATCTCTCCACCGCCCTGACCAAGTTCACCATCAGGAATATCGACGCCCTTCCCGTGGTCGAGGACGGGAATCCGGACAAACTCATCGGCATGCTCCGGCGGCGGGAAGTCATCGCCTTCTACAACGAACAGATGGAAAAGCTGGGCTCCAGGGCCTCTTCCTGAGCCCGGACGGCATCATCCAACACAGGGGCATCCGGTTGGCACGCGGCCCTTCTGCACCTGAAAAACGGCACCCTGAGCCGGGATAGCCCGCAATGGCCACAAAAGGCTTCTTCTCCTTCTTCCGACAGCTCTCCCAGCCGGCCCCCAGCGCCAGATGGCTGATCTATTTCGTGCTCATCGGCATCATCGCCGGAGCCGGAGCGATCCTGTTCCAGGTGCTCTGCGAGGTGGGCATGCGCTTCCTGCTGGATCAGCTGGCCGGGTACAGGCCGGGCACTCCGGGAGGGGAAGTCCCCATGTTCGCCCACTCGAAAACCCTGTTCAACCGCTGGGTCCTCCTCATCCTACCCGCAGTGGGGGGACTGGTCAGCGGATGGATCGTGTACACCTACGCCCCTGAGGCCGAAGGGCACGGAACGGACGCCGCGATCGACGCATACCACAACAAGGGCGGGGTGATCCGGCCCATGGTGCCCCTGGTCAAGACCATCGCCTCGGCCATCACCCTGACCTCCGGGGGCTCCGGGGGCAGGGAGGGGCCCATCGCCCAGATCGGAGCGGGCTTCGGTTCCTTCCTGGGCGCGCGTCTGGGCTTCTCCGCCAGGGAGCGGCGGATCATGCTCGCCGCGGGCATGGCCGCGGGAGTGGGCAGCATCTTCCGTGCCCCCATGGCTGGCGCCCTCTTCGCAGCGGAGGTGCTCTACCGGGACCCGGAGTTCGAGGCCGAGGTCCTCATTCCGGCGGGCATCTCCTCGGTCGTGGCCTACTGCCTCTTCTGCTTGGTCTTCGGCTGGGGCGCGCTGTTCCACTCCCCGGACTTCGCCTTCAACAATCCCCTGGAGCTTGGGCCCTACATCACCCTGGCCCTGATCCTCTCCGGGGTCAGCTTCTGCTACGTGGGCTCCTTCTACGGCGTGCGGGAGCTCTTCCGGGCCATCCCCATGCCGCTTCACCTGAAGCCGGCCCTGGGCGGGCTGCTCACCGGCATGGTGGGATTCTTCCTGCCCCAGACCCTGGCCTTCGGGTACGGCATCCTGCAGCAGGCCTTGTTCAGCGAGCTGGGGATGGTCATTCTGATCCTCATCGCCTTCGGCAAGATCCTCACCACCTCCTTCACCATCAGCTCCGGGGGCAGCGGCGGGGTCTTCGGCCCCTCGGTGGTCATCGGGGGCTGTCTCGGCGGAGCGGTGGGTCAGGCCTTCCAGGCCTTCGCTCCGGCTATAGCCGCGGACCCGGCGGCCATGGCGGTGGTGGGCATGGCCGGGTTCTTCACCGCGGTCTCCAACGCCCCCATCTCCACCATCATCTTCGTCAGCGAGATGACCAACTCCTATCAGCTCCTTCTGCCCAGCCTCCTGGTCTGCCTCCTCTGCTACCAGTTCGCCCGAAGGTGGAGCATCTACGAGGAGCAGGAGCGGAACAAGATGGCCTCCAAGGCCCATGCCGGGGACTTCTTCGTGGATATCCTCCAGGCCTACCGGGTGAGGGATCTCAAGGACCAGATCCAGCCAGTCTCCACGGTGCCGGAGACCATGAGCTTCGCCGAGTTCAAGGCGTTCTACACCCAGACCAATCAGGAATACTTTCCCGTGGTGGACGAGAAGGGAGACCTCACCTCCATCTTCTCCATCTCCGACTTCCGGGGCATCCTCTTCTCCCCGGACGTGGAGGACCTCGTACTGGCCAAGGACATGGGCACCTCGGACCTGATCAGCACCACCCTGTCCGAGGACCTGGACACGGTGATGGGCAAGTTCACCATGAAGAACCTGGAGAGCCTGCCCGTGGTCCGGGAGGACAACCCCAGGCGACTGGAGGGCATGCTCCGGCGCAAGGAGGTCATCGCCTTCTACAACCAGAGGGTTGGCGAGATAGGGCGGACGCGTTGATCGGTGAGTCGGTGGGTCAGTGAGTCAGTGGGTCAGTGGGTCAGTGGGTCAGTGGGTCAGTGGGTCAGTGGGTCAGTGGGTCAGTGGTCGATGAATGATGATGAACGAATCGGGGATGGTCAACCCTTATTCGATGATCATTGGCAGGCCGCCCCCAAAATTTCAAGTGCAAGGCGCAAAAAAAGCTCAAGCTTGAACAGTAGCCCCCCTACGTGAGAGCTTGAGCTTTTTGAAGCAACGCAGCAATTGGAAGATTTGGGGGCGGCCTGCTACACCTTCTCCGCGAAGAGGCAACGCCCGTTCTTCACCGTCAGAAGCGCCAAGGGCAGGCCGCGCCAGTACAGGGGGAGATAGCGGCCCGCGCTGCGGACCGGAAAGCTCTGCCCCGCGATCAGGTGCCGCAGGGTCTCCACATCCTGCACATTCAGGCCCTCGACCCGATCCGGCTCGGGCAGAGCCGAGCGAAGCCGCGCCGTGAGCCGCACCCCCTTCTTGTGCTCCGTGC
>JAIPEP010000144.1 GCA_021737085.1 Desulfohalobiaceae bacterium
TGGACCTGAAGCCGGCCAACCTTCTGCTCACCCGGCGCGACGAGATCAAGCTCATCGACTTCGGCCTGTCCAAGCTTCCCGGGATGCCCCTGAATCCACCCAAGGGGCTCATGGTCGGCTCCCCGTACTACGCCTCCCCGGAACAGGAGGCCGACCCGGACGCCGCCGACGAGCGGGCGGATCTGTATTCCGCCGGAGTGGTGCTCTATCGCCTGGTGACCGGCGCCTTTCCGAACAAGGATCCGGAGGTCTCGGACCACCCCTTGTTGGGCCCGGAGTGGACCGCCTTCTTCCGACGCGCCCTGCAGCCGGATCCCGCGGACCGCTTCCCGGACGCCTGGCGGATGCTGGAGGCTGTATCCGAGCTGCAAGAGCAGTGGCAGGACCGGAGCAATGCGGCCTGTCCCGCTGGCGCGCTCCAGGGGCCAGGAGAAGAGTCCGCCGCCCCGGCGAAGCCCCGCTCCCGGCCGATAAAGACGGGGCCCGCCCGAAGCGGCCCGCCCTTCCCCGGGCTGACCGGGCTCATGCAGCCGGAGAAGGCCTTTTCCGGCGACTTCTAAGAAGTGGATGACGGCTATCTGGACCGGTCCAGCGGACTGGTCTGGGCCAAACACATCTCCGCCTTCCCCGCATATTGGGATCGCAGCGGGGAGCACCTCCCAGCGGGGGAAAACTGGCGTCTGCCCACCGCGGAGGAGCTCATGAGCCTGCTCCGGCCCAAGCGAGTGCTCGAAGACTTTTGTGCTCCGGATCTATGGCGGACAGAGGGCAAAAAATGGCTCTGGAGCGCGGACCTGCGCACCGCATCCCAGGCCTGGCTCGTGGACCTGGAGCAGGGAGCCGTGCTCGCCGCGGACCGCACCTGCCTCTTCCACGTCCTCCCTGTGCGGGACGCGGACTGAGCGCCCTCCACAGTTATCCCCTTCCCCTTCCTTGCAGCGTATTGCTGATCAAGAGCCCGATCCCTGCAGGGAATCCAGCTCCCGCTGCAGGGCGTCCCGCTCCTCCTCCAGCCGCTCCAGCTCCTGCAGATGCTCCGGCTGCACCGAATGGGGCGGGATGCGCCGCTCCTGATCCTCGATCCGTTGCTGCAAATCCATGATCTTCTCCCGCAGCTCCTCGATCCTTTCCTTCATTTTTTCACTTCGCTCCCAAAAGGTTCGCCTTCGAGCATGTTCACCCCGCAGGATAACGCCGCGCCTTCCTCCCGGATAGGATCTGTGCGACGGTTTTCAGGTTGATCCTTATCCGGATTTGATCCGTAGACTCAAGACCTACTCCCCCGGAGTCGATACAGGAGAGACCTGGTTGCATGATTCGCTCAAGGAGAATAAAATTCCTTCGCTTTCCTGCTGAATGTTTTGCTGTAGACCCCCTGCTTCCGCGAGTATCCCCATAGTTGAGTCCTTGACCCAGATCTTCGGACCCGAGCCAGGGAGGAGAAGATGACCGAGACCGGAGACAATGAGCTTTTCCCCCTCAGAGGGGAGCTGGATCATTTCATCCAGGATATTCCGCACTTCGAGCTCGAGGACATCCTGGATCTGGAGCGGGTGCGGGAGCTCAACGAGGCCTTCGCCCACACCAACGGGATCGCCTCCACAGTGATCGATGTGCGGGGAGAGCCCCTTATCCCTCCGGCCAACCACAGCCGTGTCTGCCGCGCCATCCGGAACACACCCCAAGGGCTGGCCAACTGCCAGCGATCCGGGCGCCTCCTGGGGGAAAAAGCGCGGAAATTGCAAAGGCCGGTGCACAGTCCCTGCTACAGCCTGGGATTCGTGGACGCCGCCGCCCCCATCATGATCCAGGGCAGACACGTCGCCACCTGGCTTGTAGGACAGGCTGATCTCAGCGACGTGGACGAGGACCGGATCGTTCAGTATGCCAGGGAAATCGGCGCGGATGAACAGGAGATGCTCCAGGGAGTCCGTGAAATGCGCACCATGTCCCCCACGGACTTTCAGCTCAGGGTGGACTTCCTCTGGCGGGCCTCGCAGCATATCTCCGATCTGGCCTACACCAACCTCAAGTATTCCAGGGCGATTTCCAGGCTGCAAACCTACCAAAGGGAACTGAACCAGTACAAGCTCTATCTGGAGAGCATGATCCAGGATCGCACAAGGGATCTGCGGTACGCGCTGCACCAGGTGGACAAGCTCTCCAAGACCGATGCCCTGACCGGATGCTTCAACCGGCAGCACCTCAACGAGAACCTTGTCCTCGAGCTCCAGCAATCCGTGAGCGCCGCTTGCGCTCTTTCCATCATTCTCTGCGACCTGGACCGATTTAAGGAGGTGAACGACTCGCGCGGCCATCAATGCGGGGATTACGTCCTGCAGGAGGTAACGAAACGGTTCCGCTCCTGCATACGGAATCAGGCGGACTGGCTGGCCCGATTCGGAGGCGAAGAATTCCTTTTCGTTCTGCCGGAAACCGACATGCGAGTGGCCAGTTCCGTGGCCGAGCGCCTCAGAAGGGCCCTCGAGGAGCATCCTATAACCTACCGGGAGGAATCGTTTTCCATAACCGCCACCTTCGGTGTGGCCACGTACGATCCCAACATCTCCAGCCCCTACACCACCACGGAGGGCCTGATCCGCATCGCGGACCAAAACCTCTACCGGGCCAAGCAGCAGGGCAGGAACCGGGTTTTCTGCTCCGACCCCCCTGAGTGTTCGAAAGATATCTTCGCGCGGAGGCGCTGAGACGCGGAGAAGAAGTCCTCCGCCCCTCCACTCTTTTCCATCGCCAATAGTCCACCGCCTTAATCACAGGAACCTTCTCACTTCCCTTGCAACCGGAAACGATAATCCGTAAGCCAAAACGTGGCAGGGGTGTCTCCTTACTCCTCTTCCAGCCCCAAACATAACTCCGACGATCCAAAATTCTTGGAGCCGCGAATCTAACCCCTTGTGAAAAATTGGAAATGAAGGATATACGCTAAGCGTTTTTACCGGATAATGATTTATGCTATGATAAAAAATAAAGCATTGGATACGCACCGGGTTCCGTGCGTCGCACAACCGGGAACCTTCGCGGCATTTTTTACTTTGGATCCATGGTTGTGTTGGAGACTTTCGGCATATGACCCCGATTTTGCATGAACCCGGTTTGTTCGGTTTTAGCACCGGAGCGAGGACATGCAAGAGCAGACTGCCTTTCAGGTGTCCGGGGACGCAGCTCGGGAGCTGAGCGCCGAGATCGCCGGACGATCGGAGCAACCCATCGCCTCCTGCTATCAGTGCCGGCGCTGCGCCGCGGGATGCCCCGTCGGGGAAGCCACGGGGTACCTCACCCCGGACCGGCTCATCCGGATGGTTCTTCTGGGGGACCGGAAGATGGCGCTGAACAACGACCTGGTCTGGCGCTGCCTCTCCTGCTACACCTGCGGCACCCGCTGCCCCAACGGGATCCACACCTCCCGGGTCACCGAGACCCTGAAACAGATGGCCCGCGAGGAGCGGCTGGAGCCCCTCCATCCCAAGACCGACTCCTTCCATCGCTCCTTTGTCAAAACCAGCCTCTTCTGGGGCAGGATGAACGAGGTGGGCCTCATGGCCGCCTATCAGGCCAGGGTCCTGTGGAGCTGCCTCAAGAGACGGGATTTCAGGGAGATGCGAAGCGAGATCTCCAGCCAGACGCGGTTCGGCCTGTCCCTGTTCCGGCTGGGACGGCTCCATCCCGGCTGGACCGTGTCCCGCGGACGCAGGGAGCTCGGGCGCCTGGCGGCTAAATCCGGACGCCATAGCCGCTGAGAGAGGAGATTTATGGAATACGCCTATTATCCGGGATGCACCCTCAAGCAGTCCGCTTTTCCCTTGGACCGGCAGAGCAGGAAGGTGCTCCGGGCCCTGGGCCACGGCCTGACCGAGATCCGGGACTGGAACTGCTGCGGCGCCACTTCCGCAAGCAAGCTGGACGACTTCCTGGAAGTGGCCATGCCAGCCCGGAACATCGGAATCGCCGAATCCGCCGGATTCGAGGAGATGCTTATCCCCTGCTCCGCCTGCTACTCCAAGACCGTTGTGGCCAAGACCCGCATGAACCGGGACCCGCGACTGAAGCAGGAGATCAACTCCGAGCTCGCCCATCAGGTGCGGGGAGAAATCCGGGTCTCCTCCATCCTGGAGCCCCTGTTCGACGCGGCCCGATCCAGGGAGCTGGGGCAGCGGGTTTCCAGGCAGCTCTCCGGGGTGGTTGCCGCCTGCTACTACGGCTGCATGCTGACCCGCTTTCCGCTGGACGTGGACCTGCGGGACGACGCGGAGAACCCCGGATTCATGGAGGCCGTGCTGGAGGCGGCCGGCGGGACGAGCCTGGACTGGCAGGAGAAGACCTTCTGCTGCGGGGCATCCGCGACGGTGTACGACCGGGAGACGGCGCTGGATCTCATGGGCCGCATCTTCTCCGATGCCCTGGCCCGGGGGGCCAACTGCCTGGTCACCCTGTGCCCGGTGTGCCAGATGAACATGGACGCCTACCAGGAGGCCTACTGCTCCAGGCTGGGCAGGAGCAGGAGGCTGCCCGTTCTGTTCATCACCGAGCTCGTGGGACTCGCCCTGGGGCTGGGATACAAGGAGCTCTACCTGGATAGGCACTTCGTGGATCCCGCGCCGCTTTTGCGTGAGATGGAGAGGCAACAGGAAACGGAGGCCGCTTCATGAGCGGGATGCCGAAAACAGAGACAAGCATGCGAGGCTCGGTCCTGGTCATCGGCGGCGGAGTTGGCGGCATGCAGGCCGCCCTGGACCTGGCGGAAGCGGGCTACCTGGTCCACTTCCTGCAGAAGGAATCCGCCATTGGCGGGACCATGGCCATGCTGGACAAGACCTTCCCCACCGGAGATTGCGCCATGTGCATGATCTCCCCGCGCATGGTGGAGGTAGCCAGACAGGAGAACATCCGACTGCACACCCTGGCCCGGGTGGAACAGATCAGCGGATCCGCAGGGGACTTTACCGCGGTGGTGCGGCAGCAGCCCCGCTATGTCGATCCGGACAAGTGCACCGGCTGCGGCATATGCGAGCAGAGATGCCCCCGCTATGTGACCAGCGAGTTCGACCAACAGATGGGCAGGCGCAAGGCGATCTACTCCATCCTGGCCCAGTCCGTGCCCAGCACCCGGGTCATCGACCGGGGCAGCTGTCTCTACTTCCAGCGCGGCAAGTGCCGGGCCTGCGAAAAGTTCTGCCCCGCCGAGGCCATCAATTTCGAGGACACTGAGAAGCAGTACGAGCTCCGGGTGGGAGCAGTCCTCCTCTCCCCCGGCCTGGCCCCGTACGACCCCGCCAAGCGCCAGGAGCTGGGGTACAACCGGTGGGGCAACGTGGTTACCTCCCTGCAGATGGAAAGGATGCTCTCCGCATCCGGTCCAACACGGGGGGAAGTGGAACGCCCGGCAGACGGCAGGCACCCTGCCAGGATCGCCTGGATCCAGTGCGTGGGCTCCCGCGACCCGCACAACGCCAATCCCTGGTGCTCCTCGGTCTGCTGCATGTACGCCACCAAGCAGTCCGTTGTGGCCAAGGAGCACGACCCGGAGCTGGAGACGACCATCTTTTTCCTGGATATGCGGGCCTTCGGCAAGGACTTCGACAAGTATGTGAGCAAGGCCAGGGACGAATACGGAGTGCGTTTCCAGCGGGCCATGATCTCCGCGGTGCGCGAGGACCCGGCAACCGGAGACCCTGTTCTGCGCTACGCGGACGAGGACGGCGTGCTCCGAGACGAGGCCTTCGGCCTGGTGGTCTTGTCCATCGGCCTCCAGCCCCACGCGGATGCGAAGGAGCTGGCCGCGGCGGTGGGCATCGAAACGGATGAACACGGCTTCACCGCGACCTCCCCCTTCGACCCGATCCGGACCTCCCGGGAAGGGGTCTATGTCCTGGGCACCTCCCAGGGACCCAAGGACATCCCGGAGACGGTGGTCCAGGGCAGCGCCGCCGCGGGCCGGGCCAACCAGCTTATTCACTGGGAGCAGACGCATAATTACTGCGGCGCCTGCGGCGGCCGGATCGAGGACAAAGCCGATGAGCAGGCAAAAGTATGTCCGCAGTGCGGACTTGTCATTTATCTCCGG
>JAIPEP010000145.1 GCA_021737085.1 Desulfohalobiaceae bacterium
GAACGGGAAACCCGGGTCACGTTTTCCTGCCCAGGAGATAGATCCCGTACGTGGCGAAGAGGTTGGCCATGAAGCGGATGCGGATGCCCTTCTCCTCCCCGCGGGAGATGATCGCGGTGTACTTGAGGATGGAGAAGCCGAAGATGTGGCAGAAGCGATGGAAATCCTTCAGTGGGATGACCCGGATGTTGGGCGTGTCGAACCACTCATAGGGGAGATCGCGGGAAATGGGGGCGCGCCCCTTGAAGAAGAAGAAGAGCCTGTTGGCGATGTAGCTGAAGTTGGGGAAGCTGACGACTCCCTTGTTGCCCACGCGGAGCATTTCGTGGAGGAGAAAGGCGGGCCGGATGACCTGCTGCAGGGTCTGGCTCAGGATAACGTAGTCGAAACTGGCTGTAGGGAAGTCCTGTATTTCTTCGTGGATGTCCCCGTGGATCACGTTCACCCCGTTGAGGATGGCCTGGGAGGCCTTTTCCTCGTCGATCTCGATCCCGGTGGCCCGAATGCCTTTGTGCTGCTGCAGGTGGCAGAGGAGCTCCCCCGAGCCGCAGCCCAGATCCAGGACCCGGCTGCCCGGCTTGATCCAGGAGGCGATGGTTCTCAGGTCGTAACGTATCGATGCGGCTGTTTGTTTTTCCGTGTTCATGGGGCTTGTTCGCATGGGAGTTTGCGGTTGCGGAAAACAAGGGCCGGAAGCGGGAGGGGAGTCTTGCTGTCCTGTCCTTCCCTGCCGCGTGGGTCTTCGCTTCAGCCGTCCTCCCTGTGGACCTGGTCCAGGAATCCGGAGACCAGAGCGGCCTGTTTGGGGTTGTGCACCAGAAAGGAGTCGTGGCCGTAGTCGATGTCGATCTCGCAGAAGGTGACCATGATGTTGTTCTTCTTCATGGCCTTGACCATGGCCCGGGATTGGGAGGTGGGGTAGAGCCAGTCCGAGGAGAAGGAGAGCACCAGGTATTTGCAGCTGGCCCGGGAGAAGGCCTGCACCAGGGATCCGTCTCCGTAGCGCTGGGCCAGGTTGAAGGAATCCGTGGCCCTGGTGAGATAGAGCAGGGAGTTGGCGTCGAAGCGATGGACGAACTTCTGGCCCTGGTAGCGCAGGTAGTTGCTGACCGGAAACTCCGTGAAAAAGCCGCCTTCCCTGCCGGTGGCCCCGTTGTTTGGCCCGTCGAACTTCTTGTGCAGGGCGATGTCCGAGAGATAGGTCACGTGCCCGATCATCCGGGCCACGGCCTGGCCGTGCTGGGGCTGGGAACGGTGGTAATAGTCCCCGTTGTTCCAGTTGGGGTCGTTCATGATGGCCTGCCTGGAGACCTCGTTGAAGGCGATGGCCATGGCGGAGTGCTTCGTGGCCGTGGCGACGGGGATCGCGGAGTGGATCATCTCCGGAAAGCGGACGGACCATTCCAGGGCCTGCATCCCGCCCATGGAGCCGCCGATCACCGTGAGCAGCCGCTCGATACCCAGGGAGTCGATGAGGTGCTTCTGGGCCTGGACCATGTCCCCGATGGTGATCAGGGGAAAGCTCAGGGCATAGGGCTTGCCGGTGCGGGGATCCGTGGAGCTGGGCCCGGTTGAGCCCATGCAGCCGCCGATCACGTTGCTGCAGATGACGAAGTATTTGTTTGTGTCGATCCCCTTGCCCGGGCCGATCATGTTCTCCCACCAGCCGGGCTTGTCCTCTCCGGAGTAGTACCCCGCGGCATGGGAGTCCCCTGTCAGGGCGTGCAGTATCAGCACGGCGTTGTCCCGGTTCCGGTTCAGCTCCCCGTAGGTCTCGTAGGCCAGGGTGAGGGGACCGAGCCGCTGCCCGCACTCGAACTCCATTTCATCCGGGGGATGGGCGAAATGGAAGTATTTCTTGTCCACGATACCCACTGTGTCCTGCGCCATGGATTCAGCTCGCCGCTTGCAGGGCTTGGTCGATGTCCTGGGTGATGTCCTCGATGTCCTCGATGCCGATGGAGAGGCGGATGAAGTCGCTCGTGACCCCGGACTGCTCCCGGTCTTGCGGACTAAGCTGGGCATGGGTCGTGGAGGCGGGATGGATGGCCAGGCTCTTGGCGTCGCCGATGTTGGCCAGGTGGCTGAAGAGGCGCAGATTCTCGATGAAGCGCCTTCCCGCATCCTCGCCGCCCCGGATCCCGAAGCCCACCAGGCCGCTCGCGCCGCGGGGCAGATATTTCCGGGCCCGGTCAAAGGTGGGGTGGCTCTCCAGGCCTGGATACAGGACCCAGCTCACTCCGGGATGGCTCTCCAGATGACGGGCCACTGCCAGGGCGTTTTCGCTGTGCCGCTGCATGCGCAGGGGAAGCGTCTCCATTCCCTGCAGCAGGAGGAAGCTGTTGAAAGGGGAGATGCAGGCCCCTGTGTCCCGCAGGAGCACGGTCCGGGCCCGGACGATGTACGCGGCCCGGCCCACGGCCTCGGTCCAGACCAGATCGTGGTAGGAGGGGTCCGGTCGGGTGAACATGGGGAAGGCGTTCGAGGCGCTCCAGTCGAAGGCGCCCCGGTCCACGATGGCGCCCCCCATGCTGGTGCCGTGCCCGCCGCAGTACTTGGTCAGGGAGTGGACCACGATGTCCGCCCCGTGCTCGAAGGGGCGGCAGAGAAAGGGAGAGGGCACGGTGTTGTCCACGATAAGGGGGATTCCGGCCTCGTGGGCGATCGCGGCGATCCGCTCCAGATCCGGGACGTCCAGCCTGGGATTGCCCACGGTTTCCAGGAAGAGGCACTTGGTGTTCTGTCCGATGGCTTGGGCGAAGGCTTCCGGTTCCCCGGGGTCCACGAAGCTGGCCTCGATGCCGTACTGGGGCAGGATGTGCCGGAAAAGATTGGCTGTGCCGCCGTAGAGGCTCTTGGAGGAGACGAAGTGGTCCCCGCTGCGGCAGATGTTGAGCACGGCATAATAGATGGCCGAGGTCCCGGAGCTGGTGGCCAGGGCGCCGACTCCGCCCTCCATGAGGGCCAGGCGCTTCTCCAGCACGTCCGTGGTGGGATTGGTGATGCGGGTGTAGATGTTGCCCGTGTCCTGGGGGGCGAAGTCCTCGGGGCGCAGACCCTCCCGGTCCAGATTGAGCCTGGGGGCCCAGACCTCGGGCTTGAGCTCGAAGAGCTGCGCCGCGTCCTCCGCGCTCTGAAAGACGTAGCTGCTGGTCTGATAAATGGGGACAGTCCGGCTCCGGGTGGCGGGATCGGGGATCTGTCCGCCGTGCAGGGCCAGGGTGTCCGGCCTCCAGGGCATAATGGGTCTCCTTCGGTCTTTTTTTAGATGCAAATGGGCCTAACTTTTTGAAATACAACAAAAAAGCGAAGGCAGGCGGGGCCGCTTGAGCTGGGTTTCATATAGCACCATCACTTTGTTCCTACCGCAATAAGCAAGCATTGTGGTGTAATGAGCCACCCCAAGCTCAAACGAGAATCCTGCCTCGAACAGGCTTGGTTGTCCTGGTATTCGGGCAGGTGCTGCTGGACCCGTCATGTGAAACCCGGGATGAAACCGGCGCTCAAGCGCCCCGCCTGCCTTCGCTCTGCACCTTTTCATGCTTGGTTGTGCCCGGATCCGCCCGGGAATGAAGGTTGTATAAGATTGTGTTTAACACTTTGAATTGAACGGGGATACGGCGAGGTCTGCCCTGCACATTCGTCGAATGAGTGCAGGGTTCGCAGCATTGTATTCCTGGTTGTGCCCGGGTCGGGCCGGGAATGACGGTTATGTGCATCTTGAAAGTGCGGAAACAGAACTTGCAAAATATTTACTTCATTATTATGTCTTTAGCAAACCCCGCTTTGATCCCCAAGAGGAGGCACTGAAGTCGATATGGCCGATTATCCGGAGCGCATTCAAGCCATCAAGGAGCGGATGGGCCAGAGGCTGCACATCCTGGCCCATCACTACCAGAGCGACCAGGTGGTCCGGCACGCGGATTCGGTGGGCGATTCCCTGGAGCTCGCCCGCAGGATCCCCTCCCTCGAGGCGGAGCACATCGTCATGTGCGGGGTGTTTTTCATGGCCGAGACCGCCTCCGTGCTCGCCAGGCAGGGGCAGGGCGTGTACCTCCCGGCCCGGGAGGCCGGCTGCACCCTGGCGGATCTGGCTCCGGCCCGGATTGTGGAAACCACCCTGCAAGAGCTGAACCGGGATGGCGGACGGATCGTTCCCCTGGCCTACGTGAACACCTCCTCCGCGGTAAAGGCGATATGCGGCCGCTACGGCGGATCGGTCTGCACCTCCGCAAACGCGGAAACCATGCTCCGTTGGGCCCTGGAACAGGGCGACGGGGTCCTCTTTCTCCCGGACAAGAATCTGGCCCTGAATATCGCCGACCGGATAGGGATCCCGGAAAACCGGCGCGACTTTCTGCTCCATCCCGGAGGGGAACAAACGGGTGTGGTCTACATCTGGCCCGGTATCTGCGACGTGCACACCGCCTTCCGCACGGAGGCAATACGGGAAATCCGCGAGAGCGATTCCAAGGCCCGGGTTATCGTCCATCCCGAGTGCGCTCCGGAAGTTGTTCGGGCTGCGGACGCCAGCGGCTCCACCTCCCAGATCATCGCCTATGTCGAAGCGAGCCCCCCGGGCAGCAGGATCTACGTGGGCACGGAGAGCAATCTGGTGCAGCGGCTCAAGCGGCGCTTCGCCGAGGAGAAGTCGGTCCTGCCCCTCAAGTCCTGTGACTGCCCCTTCATGGCCCAGGTCACGGAAGAGCGCCTCGCAGGCCTGCTGGAGGCCATCAGCGGCGGAGGCGCCCCACGGGTGGAGGTGGCTTCCCGGGAGGCAAGCTGGGCCAGGGAGGCGGTGAACCGGATGCTCCAGGTCTGCTCCTGAGTTCCGGCGCCGAGATGGGTGTTTCCGAATGGGAGAGGGATGCGGCCGAGGCGGGCGTCTCCAGCGGCTTCCGGCAGGGGCGGGCGGGGAGTATCCCAATAATCCGTCCCTGGATGGCGGAGCAGGAGACGCGAGTCATTCTCCACCTTGTCTTACGGGCCTGATTCTGGTAATAGGCCAAGGACTGATAGCATTGACCCATAGAATCAACCAAGGAAAATTGCGGGGGCTGTCTATGTCTTTCCCCAAATCGGCTCCGGTGCTCATCCTCTGCGTGCTGGCTGTGGTTCTGACAGCCGCGCCTGCCCTGCCCCGCGCGAACATGACCGTCGTCCAGGATGAGGCCTTCCCGACCCGGCAGCGGCCGGCAGTTGTTTTCGAGCACGACGGCCACAACGTCCGGGCCGGGGTCTACGACTGCAGCGTGTGTCACCATGTGTACGAGGACGGGGAAAGGGTGGAAGGCCTCATGTCCGTGGGCCAGGAGTGCTCCGATTGCCACGGGCTGGAAGAAAGCGAGGACAACGCCGTGCCCTTGAGAGAGGCCTACCACACGCAGTGCATGGGATGCCACGGCGACACGGGGAAAGGACCGCTCGCCTGCGGGGAGTGTCATGTCCAAGACTAAGCTCCTTTTCTTTCTCGCCGCCCTCCTGGGCGGACTCGCGCTCCCGGATCAGGCCCTGGCCTGGGGGCCGGGAGTGCATCTGTACCTGGGGAACTACTTCCTGGCCCATCTGCATCTTTTCAGCGCCTCAACCGCGCAACTGCTCCAGGAGAACGGGTTCGCCTTCCTTTACGGGTCCCTGAGCGCGGATATGCTCGTGGGCAAGGGGAGGGAGCTCACCCCGAACCACTGCCACAGCTGGGATGCCGGCCTGCGTCTCCTGCAAAAGGTGGAGGCCCCGGATCTGAGGGCTTACGCCCTGGGCTATCTGGGCCATCTGGCCTCGGATGTGGTGGCCCACAACTACTATGTGCCCAATATGCTCCAGCTGAACAGGAGGCGGGGCAGAGTGGGCCACGTTTCCGTGGAATTGCGAGCCGATCGGCAGGTGGACTACTCCAATAAACAGCTTCGGAGGATCATCCAGACCACCTGGAGGGATGCTGACGAGCTCCTGTTGCGCACACTGCGGCAGTCCAGAATGAGCTTCTCCCTGAAGAAGATGGTCTATAAGAGTGGCCTCTCCCTCTCCAGATGCGATCC
>JAIPEP010000146.1 GCA_021737085.1 Desulfohalobiaceae bacterium
TGCCCTTGTGCCGCAGCGAGGCTCCCTTGGTGCAGTGCGAGCCCAGGTTGATGGGGGAGTCGAAGTCCGGCTCCTGGCCAGTCCAGACCCCGTTCTGCACCTCGGCGATCACCCCGCAGCCCACGGAGCAGTGGGTACATATAGTGCGGCGGTGCTTTGTCTCCACCCCCTCCTGGGGGATGTTCCGCACCTCGGATGCCTCGGCCCGCAGCATGACCGGAGCGGGCAGGACGCTCATCAGGGCCCCGCCGCCCAGTACCAGCCCCGATCCACGCAGGAAGGAACGCCGGTCCATTCCCGTACGGCCTTTCTGCTCGCCCGCGTCCACGCGTTTGAGTCCCTTTTTGGCAAGCGTATTCATCGCCCAATGCCTCCCGGAATTGTCTTTGATCACCGCATGGCGGTCTCATAGTACTTGCGTATGTGCTCGGTGTGCCTATACCGTGTGTCCGTTTGCCTCGCCCGTTCCTTGTCCGGCCCTGGCTCGGCGGCGGCCCTGCCCGCACCCTGTGCCAGGAACAGGGCCCCCGCGCAGACGGCCACCTTCTTGAAGAAAGAGCGTCTGCCTGTGGAATGCGGCTGTTTCGCCATAGGACAACTCCTTGTTTTTGGTTCTTCAGGAAGCTCCTGCCAAGCTCCGATCCACCTCGAGCACCCCGAGGCCGAGGGACGCCACCGCGCTGTAGAATCCAGCGTTCCGGGCCCCTCGCAGATCCTCGAAGAAGTCGACCATCCAGGGGGCCAGGTGCTCCCGGAAAAATTCTGCGTACGCCCCGAATTCCGCTCCCGTCTCCCGGGCCAGCAGGGCCATGGTCTCGCACAGCAGGGCCGCGTGGTCCTCGGGCTCGGAGGTCTCCGGGGCGGGTGCTATCCCGAGCCCATCCAGGTCCGAGCGCAATCTGGCCAAAGGCCCGGCCTTGAGCATCCCCTCCCTATACCAGGAGGCGTAGGGGACGATCTCTCCCCGTCCCAGCCCCACAAAAAGGAGCCGGAATTCCTCGGCCGCCGCCTCGGCGGAATAGGTCCGGCTACTGTCGCGCACCTCCTCCAAACCGGCCGCAAGCGGCCGGGGCAGATCCCTCTCCCACTGCAGCTCCGCCAGCCTGGCCAGAAGCTCTTCCGTGGGGGGCTGGCGCAAAAGCGCTCCGAGCAGGGAGTAGGCCTCGATGCGAGCCCGCTCCAGGGTCTCCTCATGCTCAGGCTGCTCAAAATCCGTGCTCATGCGCTGTCCTCCGGTTCCTGGAAAAGGGTTACCACGCGGCAATCTCCGCACATGGTAAGCCACTCCGGATCTTCCTCCCCGCATTGCTCCCACAGAGTGGATCGGATCCTCTGCAGCATCCCCGCAGAGGCGAATGGTTTGCCGCAGATGCGGCACTTTTCCGGCTCCTCCCGATGCAGCCAAACCGGAGTATCCGCCCCCAGGCGCTCCGGGGACAAGCGGGGCTGCAAGGACAGGGCCTGTTCCGGGCATACGCGCGCGCAGAGACCGCACTGCACGCAGCGCGATTCCTTGAAGCACAGGCCGGGCTCTTCTTCGCCACCCGGGATGAGCGCGCCGCTTGGACAGGCCCCGGCGCAGGCCATGCACAAAGTACACGCTTCACCCATGACGGTGACAGCCCCGAAACAGGCATCCGAAGGCAATTCCCGGGCCTCTTGATCAAGGGTATCGCCCCGCGCGAGCCGTTGCACCGCCCGGGAGAGCACCTCTCGCTTCTCCCGGGCGGTAAAGGCCCTGGCAGGCGAAGCATCCGCAGCCGGGGAAACCGGAGGAAACTCCGGGCTCGAGTCCCGAGCCGCGATCTGCACTCGCTCCGGAGAACGTCCCAGGGCCCTGAGGATGGTTCGTGCCCATCGGACCTGGCTGTCCAGAACCTCCGCCTCAGGGCCCTCTTCCAGGAGAACGACCCCTGCCGCCCCCATGGCCAGGGCGGCCAGGAGGCACTCCGTACCCAGTAGTCCCGAAGCCTCCACAGGCACGGAAACCGCTGACACCCAGCTACGGACAAGCTCCAGCGCGGGTTCCGGATCGCTCTTTTCATGGTGCACAAGGAGAGCAGGCGCAGTCCCGCTGCTCCCACCACGGGCAATCGCCTCCTCTAGCCGGGATAGTAACTCCTCGCGTCGCAGCAGAAGGGGCTCCAATGCCCCGATGGGACACGCGCTCACGCAGGAGAGGCAACCCTGGCACAGGAGATGATCCACGACAGGGGTCTCTTCCCCACCCCCGAGGACCCCGTAAGGACAGGCCTCGATGCAGCGGGAGCAGCCGCGCACACCGGCGTGGCTGTGCGCGCAAGATTCAGGCGCAAGACGGATGAAATGCTGCTTCTGGAAACGGCCCTTCATGACGGGCAGCTCATTCAAGGCCCCTTCCAGGGCCTCGGCCTTTTGCGGCCAATAATATCCCAGTGGAGGACGAGCAGAAGCGAAGACGCCATCCTGGGTCAGATCCAGGGCCAGATCGAAGGGCCTTGGCTCTCCATAGGCGATCTCCGCCGCGTCCAGCATACCCCCTGATTGGGGGATCCCGGCCCAAAAGGCGCCAAAAGACCCGGAGATCCTCACCTCCGGACAAAAGAGGCAGGCGTGGCCCCCGGACCAACCCAGGCGAGGGCTCTCTTCCCCGGTCCCGGGAAGCAACAGAAGACAGTCCAGCTCCCCGTTCAGGCTATCGGCGTGCTCCCGCAGGGCCATTTCATCCTCGCCCACGATCAGGGTTCTTCCTCGGGACAGAATCATCTCGCAGGGGATGGCCCGCTCTTTTTCCCGTTGCTGGGAGGAAAAGGCATCCGCCTCTTCCGGGGCTTGCTCTTCTGCGGTGTCTTCGGCCTCCTCCTCATACAGAGCCTTGCTCAGTTCTGCCGAGGGTCTGCTGAGCGGCTCCGCCTCATTCGCCCCTCGATCGTCGTGGGCGCTGAAGTCGGCGTCGTAGTCGTCGAGCCCGTCGGACCCGGAAAACGCTCCCGAGCGCAGATGGCCCCGCAGGACCTCGGTGGGATCCTGTCGGGTCGCGTTCTGGGCCTTATCATCGCCCCGAGCTTTCGAGGCCCTCCTCCAGGCCCTGTGAACAAGGGAATCCGCAAAGCGCCGCATGCTCGCCAACTCCTCGGAACAAGGATTCGCCAGAAAAGACCTGTTGAAACATGCAGGTCTATTGTATTATTATCTGTAATAGGCTTGGAGTATGTCAACCGGAAATTCCGCTCGCTTCCAAGGAATTTTGCAAACCCGCTCCCAAGAGGCGCCGCATGGATCTTACCCCCGTGCTTCTCAGCCGCATCCAGTTCGCCTTCACCACCATGTTCCACATCCTGTGGCCCGTGCTCATCATCGGGATAGGGATCTATCTCGTTGCGGTGGAGGCGGTGTGGTTCCGTACCGGAAACCGGGCCTACTACCATCAGGCGCGCTTCTGGCAGAAGCTCTTCTTCCTCGCCCTGGCCATGGGAGTGATCTCCGGCATCCCCCTGGAGTTCCAGTTCGGGACCAACTGGAGCATTTTTTCTCGCGTAGGAGGGGACATCTTCGGCCACATGCTCGGATTCGAGGCCGCCATGGCCTTCATGCTGGAGGCCACGTTCATCGGCATAATGGCCTACGGCTGGAACAGGGTGACTCCAGGGATGCATCTCTTCTCCACCGCTGTGGTCGCTTTTGGCGCCACCCTCTCCGCCTTCTGGATCATGGTGGCCAATTCCTGGATGCAGGTTCCGCGCGGCGGAGAGTTCGTGGACGGGCGCTTCATCATGACCGACACCCTCAAGGCCGTCTTCAACCCGGACATCTTCTGGTCCTTCTCCCACATGTGGTTCGCCTGCCTGCAGATCAGCCTCTTCGTCATCGGCGGGATAAGCGCCTGGTACATCTTGAAAAACAGAAACACAAACTTCTTCCTGCGTTCCTTCAAGATCGCCGCGCTCGCGGCGATAATCGTCACCCCGGCACAGATCTATCTGGGGGACGGCTCCGGACAGGTGGTGGGGGAGCAGCAGCCCGCCAAGCTCGCGGCAATCGAGGCCCACTGGGAGACCAATCCTCCCGGGGAGGCCGCGGACTGGAAAATCCTGGCCTGGCCGAACCCGACCGAGGAGAGGAACAGCTTCGCTATTGAGGTCCCCTACGGCCTGAGCCTGATTATGACCCACTCCCTCACGGGACAGGTTCAGGGGCTCAAGGAATTCGCCCCGCAGAACCGGCCTCCGGTCTGGCCCACTTTCTATTCCTTCCGCATCATGTTCGCTATCGGAGGCGCGCTCTTCCTGCTCATGCTCTGGACCGTCTGGGTCTGGCGACGGGGCGGGCTGCAGCGGGATACTGCTCCCGGACAACGCTGGCTCATGCGGGCCTGGATGGCGGCTATCCCCTTGAGCTACATCGCCATGGAGGCGGGCTGGATCACGCGCGAGGTGGGCCGGCAACCCTGGGTCATCTACGGGGTGCTTCGCACCGGGGAGGGGGCCTCGCCCCTCTCCGCGGGGCCGATCTGCTGGTCCCTGATTTCCATCGCTCTGCTCTATCTCGCACTGCTCGCGGTGTTTTTCTGGCTGGCCCGCAGGATCCTTCGAGCCGGCCCGGAGACAGACTAGGGCAATGAAGATTATTTCCCGCAGCGACGCGGCGGCGCGGCGTAAGAAAGAAGAATATTCCGCGCGGAGGCGCGATGTGAAGAGAAAAACGAAAAGCGGTGATTCACACTTGGCAAAAGACCAGGAGGAAGCCCTCTGATGGAATCCCTGTATCTTCCCCAGATCTGGCTGGCACTCATCGCCTTTTTCCTGCTCTATTACGTGGTGACCGACGGATCGGATCTGGGCATCGGCATCATCTCCCTGTTTTCCGAAAGGGAAGCCGAGCGCGGAGTCATGATGGAGAGCATCGGCAGCGTCTGGCACGGGCACCAGACCTGGCTGGTCCTCTTGGGAGGCATGCTCTTCGGCGCCTTCCCAGTTTTCTACGCGGTGCTTCTGTCCTCGCTCTACATCCCCATGATCTGCATGCTTATAGGACTCGCCTTGCGGGGGGTATCCTTCGAGTTCCGGGCCCGGGCTGAGTCCAAGGGCATCTGGAGCCGGGCCTTCGGCATCGGCAGCCTCATCACCGCCGGCTCCCAAGGCCTGGCCCTAGGCGGCCTTCTCGGAGGGCTTCCTATCCGCAACGGAGTTTTCTCCGGGGAAATCTGGGCCTGGCTCACCCCCTTCTCCGTATTGGTCGCCGTCGGGGTCATCGTGGGCTACACCATGCTCGGAGCGAACTACCTGATCATGAAGACCGAGGGCGATCTCCAGGATCGGGCCTACCGCTTTTCCGGGGCCGCGGCGGGGATCACCCTGGTCCTCGCGGCCGCAGCCCACACCTGGGTTACCTTCAAATATCCCTTCACCCTGGAAAAATGGGCCCTGCCCGGCTATTCCACAGCCCTGGCCCTGCTTCTGGCAGCCGCGTTCTTCGGCTTTGTCTTTTATTTCCGCAGCCTGGTGCGGCGCAAAGAGCTGACCCCCTTTTTGTTCAACATCGCGGTGATTGTCTTCTCCTTTTCCGCCCTGTCCCTATCCTTCTATCCGAACATGATTCCCAACCTCTCCCCGGAATCCATCAGTGTGAGCGAAGCCGCAGCCTCCTCGGGCACCCTCGCCTTCATGCTGGTGGCCATGGCCGTGCTGCTGCCCATCATTTTGACCTACACCGCTTTTGTCTACCGGACCTTCCGGGGCAAGGTCAGCAGCGAGGCCGCGGAGTAGCAGCCCAACACAGTCCTATTGCTTCACGTCCCCAACTTCACGGATGCCTACGAGAGCAGCTCATGCGCCTGAATCGACTCTGGACCTATCGCAGGATCCTCTTTTCCCGAGGCTTTGCCTCGGCGGTCAGGGCCGCCGGACACAACGTCCGCTCCTACGAGCAAAACCGCCCCCTGCCCTTCGGCCCCTACATGGCCGAATTCGACATCACCTACCGCTGCAATAGCCGCTGCCTCATGTGTCAGCGCTGGCGGAATCCCGGCGGCGGGGAGCTGGGGCTGGAGGAATACCG
>JAIPEP010000147.1 GCA_021737085.1 Desulfohalobiaceae bacterium
GCGATGGCCTGGGCAAGCTCGGGCACGGTATAGCGCTCGGGCCACACCTGGCAGGCGAAGCCGTATTCGGAAAGCGTCTCCTCGGTGACCGGCCCGATGCAGGCCAGGCGCAGGCCCTGTTCCGTGTAGGGGCGGAGCCGCTCCGGCCCGACCAGCTTGAAGAAATTGTGCACCGTGGAGGAGCTGGTGAAGCTCACGTAGTGGACCTCCCCCCGGCCCATGGCCTCCAGGAGTGCCTCCGAGTCGTTGTGGGCCAGCTCGGTGCGGTACACCGGCAGCACGTTCACCTCGAACCCCGCCCGCTCCAGCTCCCGGGGAAGCACCTCGCGGGCGGTCTCCGCGCGGGGGATGAGGATGCGCTCCCCGAATCCCCCATGATGAATGATCCCCTGCACCACCTCCTCGGCCACATAGCGCCTGGGCACGAAATCAGGCTCCAGGCCGCGCCCGCGCAGCTCGTCCGCGGTTGCCGGACCGATCGCGGCCAGGCGTCTTCCGCCGAAGGCGCGGCTGTCCAGCCCCTGCCGCCGGAGGCGGTCGAAGAAGTGTTTTACCCCGTTGACCGAGGTAAAGACCAGGCTGTCGTACCTCGACAGCTCCCGGACGGCCCGGTCCACGGCCTCGTAATCCTTCAGGGGGCTGATCCGGATGGTGGGAAACTGCAGGCAACAGGCCCCCATGTCCTCGAGGGTGCGCACCAGGCCGCTGGCCTGCTCCCTAGCCCGGGTCACGACCACGCCCCTGCCCAGCAGCGGACGTTTCTCGAACCAGTCCAGCCGCTCCTTGAGACTGACCACTCCGCCCACGATGAGCAGGGCCGGGGCGGTGTATCCCGCTTTTTGCGCCTCCTCGGCGATGCGCTCCAGACTCTCCACCAAAGTAGTCTGTCGGCAGGTGGTGCCCCAGCGGACGAGCGCGGCGGGAGTGCCCCCGTCCAGACCGGCCCGCAAGAGGTTGGCCGTGATGGAGGCCAGATTCTTGACCCCCATGAAGAAGACCAGGGTGCTCGCGCTGCGGGCCAGGGCCTGCCAGTCCAGGGCGCTCTCCCCCTTGTCCGCGCTCTCGTGCCCGGTAACGAAGCTCACCGAGGAGGAAAAGCCGCGGTGGGTCAGGGGGATGCCGGCGTACGCGGGCGCGGCCACCGCGGAGGTGATACCCGGGACCACCTCGAAGGCGGCGCCGGCCTCAACCACCTGCTCCGCTTCTTCCGCGCCGCGGCCGAAGACATAAGGGTCGCCCCCCTTGAGCCTGGCCACGGTCAGTCCGCGCCCGGCACGATCCACCAGGACCCGGTTGATCTCCTCCTGGGACAGGGTGTGCTCCCCGCCGCGCTTACCGGCGTAGACAAGCTCAGCCCCTTCGGGGCAATAGTCCAGGAATCCCTCGTTGGCCAGATAGTCGTAGACCACCACGTCAGCAGCCTCGAGGACCTCGCGGGCGCGAACGGTCAAGAGACCCGGATCTCCCGGACCCGCGCCGAGCAGATAGACCTTTCCCTCGTTCATGCCTCATCCTGTTGATACTGGGCCAGCTTCTCCCGCAGAGAGCTCAGCTTGTCCCGCTTTTGCCGCAGCTCGTCCCGGCGCTGCCGCTCCTTGTCCACAACATCGGCCGGGGCCTTGTTCACGAAATCCTCGTTGGCCAGCTTCCTCTCCGAGCCGGACAGATCCTTGTCCACCTTGCCCAATTGCTTGTCCAGACGCTCCACCTCGGCCCGGAAGTCCACCACGCCCTCCAGGGGCACAAAGAGCTCGCATCCGTCCACCACGTTGCTTGCCGCGGCCCCGGGAGGGGTGAGCTCCGCATCGATGCGGAGCTCTTCCAATCTGGCCAATTCGGAGACGACCCGCCTGTTTCGCTCCAGAAAGGCGGCGCGTTCCCCGTCCATGCGGGCCAGCAGGGTCAGCCTGCGTCCGGGATTCAGCTCCAATTCGCTTCGCACGTTGCGCACGCTGACCACCACCTGCTGCAGAAAGTCCATCCAGGCGGGGAGCTCCTCGTTGCGGCACTCCGGGCGCATTTCCGGATAGGGCACCCGGGCCAGATTCTTCTCTTCGATTCCCGGAAAATGGTCCCACAGCTCCTGAGTGACAAAGGGGACGAAGGGATGCAGCAGCACCAGGAGCTCGGTGAAGCTCTTGTGCAGGCAGGCCTGGGCCTCCAGGCGCAGCTCTTCGTCATCGGAAAAGAGCTCCGGCTTGATCATCTCCAGGTACCAGTCGCAGTAGGTATGCCACAGGAACTGATACAGATCGTGGGCCGCGTCGTTGAAGCGGTACCCTTCCACGGCCTGGGCCACCTCCTGCTTGATCCGCTCCATCTCCTGCAGGATATAGCGGTGGCTGAAGGACTTCACCGAGGTGAAATCCACCTCGGGCACGGGGTCCTGGAGGTTCATCAGGGCGAACCGCGCCGCGTTCCAGATCTTGTTGATGAAGTGGCGGTAGCCCTCGATGCGGGGCTTGCTCAGCTTCACGTCCCGGCCCATGGCGGCGAGGATGGCCAGGGTAAAACGCAGCGCGTCCGCCCCGTACTCCTCGATCACCTCCACGGGATCGATGACGTTGCCCTTGGACTTGCTCATCTTCTGGCCCTCTTCGTCCCGGACCAGGGCGTGGATGTACACATGCTCGAAGGGCACTTGCTCCCGGAAGTGGATGCCCATCATCATCATCCGCGCCACCCAGAAGAAGATGATGTCGAAACCGGTGACCAGGACGGAGGTGGGATAGAAGGTACGCAGGTCTTTTGTATCCCCGGGCCAGCCCAGGGTGGAGAAAGGCCACAGAGCGGAGGAGAACCAGGTGTCCAGCACGTCTTCGTCCTGGGCCAGATTCTGGCTTCCGCAGGAGGGGCAGGCCTGCGGATCCTCCCTGGAGACGATGAGCTCGCCGCAGTCCCCGCAGGTCCAGGCCGGGATACGATGCCCCCACCAGATCTGGCGGGAAATGCACCAGTCCCGGATATTATCCATCCAGTCGTAGTAGTGGGTAAGCCAGTGCTCCGGAAAGAACCGGGTTGAGCCGTCCCGCACCGCGTCTGTTGCGGCTCGGGCCAGAGCCCCTGTGGCCACGAACCACTGCTTGGAGATAAGGGGCTCGATATCCGTGGAGCAGCGATAGCAGCGGCCCACGTTGTGGGTGTACTTCTCCACCTGCCTCAGGACGCCCTGTTCCCGCAAATCGGCGACCACGCGCTCACGGGCGGTGTGCCGGTCCAGCCCCTGATAGGCCAGGCCGGCATCTTCCGTCATGTGCCCCGTGTCGTTGATGACCCGGACACTCGCCAGACCGTGGCGCTCGCCCAGATCGAAGTCATTGGGATCGTGGGCCGGAGTGACCTTGAGGCAGCCGGTGCCGAAGGAGGTGTCCACATGGGTGTCCGCAACAACGGGAATGTCCCGGTCCACAAGGGGCAAACGCACGGTGCCGCCCACGAGGTGCCGAAAACGCTCGTCCTCGGGATGAACCGCCACGGCGGTGTCCCCGAGCATGGTTTCCGGCCGGGTGGTGGCCACCACAACCTCGCCGCCTCCGGCCAGGGGATAGGCGATGTGGTAGATGCCCCCCTCCTGCTCCTCGTATTCCACTTCCAGATCCGCCAGGGCGGTCTGACAGCGGGGGCACCAGTTGATGATGTAGTCCCCGCGATAGATCAGGCCTTCTTCAAATAGCCGGACGAAGACCTCCCGCACCGCCAGGGACAGGCCCTCGTCCATGGTGAAGCGCTGCCTGCTCCAGTCCACTGAGGCGCCCATCCGCTTGACCTGATTCAGGATCTTGTCCCCGTACTCCTCGCGCCACTGCCAGACCCGGCGCACGAACTCCTCCCGGCCCAGCTCCTCGCGGGAGATCCCCTCCTGGGCCAGGGCCCGCTCCACCACGTTCTGGGTGGCGATGCCGGCGTGGTCCGTGCCCGGCACCCAGAGGACGTTGTATCCATTTTGCCGCTTGTAGCGGCAGAGGACATCCTGAAGGGTGATGTTCAGGGCGTGGCCCATGTGCAGACTGCCCGTGACGTTGGGCGGCGGGATGACCATGGAGAAGGCCGGGGCCTCGCTCTCCGGATCCGCGGTGAAGGTGCCCTCCCGATCCCAGAAATCGCGCCAGCGCTCCTCGACCTGCCTGGATTCATACCCCTTGCTGAGTTCGACCTGACCGCCCATAATCCACTTCTCTCCTATTCTTGAGTCTTTCCCACTCCTATCCCGCGCGGGGATTTTGCTGGCACACCGGGCAGTACACGGAGCTCCTGCCGGTTACCACTATGCGCTCCAGAGCGCTGCCGCAGCTCGTGCACGGCTGCCCCGCCCGCTGATAGACCAGAAAATCGTTTTGAAAGCTGCCGGCGGTGCCGTTGGCGTCCACGAAGTCGCTGAAGGTGCTGCCCCCGGCCTTTATGGCTTGCTGCAGCACCCGGATCAGCCCGGTGTACAGCCTGACGTATCCCTCGTATCCGATCGCATCAGCTGGGGTTTCCGGATGGATGCCCGACAAATGGAGGGACTCGTCCGCATAGATGTTGCCGATTCCGGCGAGCACGGTCTGATCCAGCAGAAGGGGCTTGATCCGGCCCCGACGCCCCTGAAAAAGACCGACGAACTCAGCGGCGTCCAGCTCCAGCGGCTCCGGTCCCAGTCCGGCGTAGAAAGGCCAGGCCCTTAGCTCCGCTTCGCTGGCGAAGACGCGGCAATAGCCGAATTTCCGCACATCCCGGAACAGGAGTGCCTGATGGTCGAGTAGGCTAAAAACAAGGTGTGTGTGTTTGTCAAGCTCGCTGTCCTCCTGCCGTGTCACGAGGAGGCGCCCGGTCATCTTCAGATGGAAGGCGATAAGCGCTCCGTCCTCCAGCTCCAGCAAAACGAGCTTGGCCCGGCGCCGTACGCGGTCTACCCGTTTGCCCTGCACCGCAGCGCGCAGCTCATAGTCCGAGCAACGCAGGCAACCGGAATGCCGCACCCTGACATCCTGCAGCCTGGCCCCGGCCAGGGCCCGATCAAGGCAACGGGAGATGATTTCCACTTCCGGAAGTTCCGGCACAGAGACACCCTTTCCTGCAATGACCCCTATGGAGCTAGGCGGACTTGTATTGCTTATTGTTTCGGGGTAGATTCCCAGGAGAAATTCGATGGATAAAGTATATTCCCGGGAGGGTCAAGTCCGTATGATCATCGACGCCCACGTGCACATCTGCCCCCCGCAGGTGCGACTGGACCGGCAACCCTTTCTGGAGGGCGAGCCCGAGTTCTCCGGGATCTACTCCGACCCCCGGGCCGAGCTCGTCGGCGCGGGCGATCTCGTGGCGACCATGGACCAGCAGGGCGTGGACCGGGCGGTGGTCTTCGGCTTTCCCTGGCGCAAGCAGGCCAACTTCCGGCTGAACAACGACTACGTCCTCCAGGCAGCGGACCGCTATCCGGAGCGGCTGGTCCCCTTCTGCTGTCTCCATCCCGGCCACAAGAACGCGGAGGCCGAGATCCGCCGCTGCTTCGACCGTGGTGCGCGGGGTGTCGGGGAGCTCGCCTTCTACAGCCGCGGCCTGGACCAGACCGCCCGCGACGAGGTGGGCCGTGCCGCCGCGGTCTGCGAGGAGGCGGGTCGCTTTCTCCTGCTGCACACCAACGAGCCCGTGGGGCACAATTATCCGGGCAAGAGCCCCATGCATCTGGGCCAGCTCTACGCATTGCTCAAGGAGCGGCCCCGCACCCGGTGGATCCTGGCCCACGCCGGAGGGGGGCTCCCCTTCTACGCCCTGATGAGGAAGGAGGTGGAGGACGTGCTGGAGAGCTGCCTCTTCGACATCGCGGCCCTGCCCTTTCTGTTCAAGCCGGAGGGACTGACTGCCATGTGCCGGGCCGCGGGGACGGAAAAGTTCATCCTGGGCACGGACTATCCCCTGCTCCCGCCGCGGCGCTACTACAAGCTCCTGGAGGCGTCCGGGCTGAGCGAGGAGGAACAGGCCATGATCCTGGGCGGAAACATGGAGCGGGAATTGTCGTGATGCGTGATTCGTTATCCGTTATC
>JAIPEP010000148.1 GCA_021737085.1 Desulfohalobiaceae bacterium
CAAATGCCGCGTCTGCGGTGGGGCGCTGCAATCCCGGGCCGACGATCAGGACGAGGAGGCTATAGATAAGCGGCACGACATATACTACGACACGGAGAACGGCACCCTGGCCGCGGCCTACTTCTTCAAGGACCTGGCCCAGCAGGGCAAGACCCGCTACATCGAGCTAGAGGGATCCAGGGACATCCAGACCATCAAGAACGACCTGCTCAACCAGCTATAGGCCTGCCACCTAGCCAACTGAGGCTTGCTGTTTATCCGCTCCCCGCGGGCCGGTCCGTCCGCGGGGAGCATCCTTCCCAGCCGAAATCGCTTCCCCAAAACAGGGCAACCGTTTTTATTCCCCGCCTCTGCCGGAAACGATCTCTGACAGGCAGTCAAGCCTCTGCCTACTCCTGCTGCAGCTCGGGGATATCTTCAAAGTATTGCAGCGACTCCGGATTTCGGAGAGCGTCCTTGTTCTTCACCTCCTGGCCCTGTAATGTCCGCTTGACCGCCAGCTCCACCTTCTTCATGTTCAGGGTATAGGGTATGTCCGGCACCTGGATGATCTTGGCCGGAACATGCCTGGGCGAGGCATTTTCCCGTACGGTTTTCTTGATCCTTTGTCTTAGCTCATCATCCACCTGGTACCCGGGATTGGGCTTGACAAAAAGGACCACCCTCTGGTCATTGCCCCAGTCCTGCCCCACGACCAGGCTATCCTCGACTTCATCCAGAAGATCCACCTGGCGGTAGATCTCCGCGGTGCCGATGCGCACCCCGCCGGGATTAAGGGTCGCGTCGGAGCGTCCGTAGATCACCACCCCGCCACGGTCGTTGACCTCAATAAAGTCACCGTGCCGCCATATACCAGGGAACACATCGAAATACGCGTCGCGGTATTTGGCCCCGTCCGGATCGTCCCAGAAATACAGGGGCATGGAGGGAAAGGCGGCGGTGCAGACCAGTTCCCCCTTCTGATTGATCACCGGATTGCCCTGGTCGTCGTAGGCCTGCACTTTCATGCCCAGCCCGCGGCACTGCAGCTCCCCGGCATATACGGGCCCTATAGGGTTGCCCAGGAAGAAGCAGCCGATCAGGTCCGTACCACCGGCAATGGAGGCCAGCTGGACGTCCCGCTTTATCTCGGAATAGACGTACTCGAAGCCTTCCGCGGGAAGTGGGGAGCCTGTGGACATGACCGTCCTCAAGGGGCTCAGATCGAAATCCCTGCCCGGCTTCACTCCCGCGTTCTGCAGGCCGGTGATGTATCCGGCGCTGGTGCCGAAGGCGGTGACTTTCTCCTGCTCCGCCATGCGCCACAGCACTTCCGGATCCGGATAAAAGGGGTTGCCGTCGTAGAGCACAATGGTCGAGCCGCAGGCCAGGGCGCTGACCAGCCAATTCCACATCATCCAGCCGCAGGTGGTGAAGTAGAATAGTCTGTCTCCGCGGCCCAGATCGGTGTGCAGGGCGAGCTCCTTGAGATGGTTGAGAAGGACTCCGCCCGCGCCGTGCACCATACACTTGGGCTTTCCCGTGGTCCCGGAGGAGTACATGATGTACTGGGGGTGCTCGAAGGGCAGCTTCGTGAATTCGATCTCCCCGGGGTAGTCGGTGCAGAAGTCCTCGTAGTGCTGTGCCTTGGGGACGCTGGAGATGTCCGGATCGCTCTCCAGGAAGGGGACCATCACCACCCGTTCCACAGAGGAAATCTCCTCCAGGATCTTTCCCAGGCGGCTGCGCACGTCCAGATGCTTGCCCTTGAAGCTGTATCCGTCAATGGTGAAAAGAAGCCTGGGCTGGATCTGGCCGAAGCGGTCCAATACGCCCTGGATGCCGAAATCCGGAGAACAGGACGACCATACCGCACCCAGGCTGGAGGCCGCCAGCATGGCGATCACGGTTTCCGGGACATTGGGCATGTACCCCACCACCCGGTCTCCGGGCTGAATCCCCATCTCCCGCATGGACGCCGCCACCCGGGCTACCTCGGAATAGAGCTGGGAGAAGGTGAGATGCCGCGGCTGGGAAGCCTCACCCCAAAAGATTATGGCTAGCTCCTCGTCCCGATAGCGGAGCAGATTCTCCGCAAAGTTCAGCTTTGCCCCGCTAAACCATGTCGCGCCGGGCATCTTGTATGCATCGTCCACCACCTGATCAGAGCCGCGGGAGTGGATCACGTCCATGAAATCCCAGATCGCGGCCCAAAAATCCGGTATGTTGTGCACGGACCAGTCGTAGAGCTCGGCGTATTCGCTGAACCCGGTCCCCATGCGCTCATTCACGAACTCCATGAACCGGGTCATATTACTCCGGTTGATCCGCTCCTGGGACGGCTGCCAAAGCAACTCGGACATAGTAAGGCCTCCCTTTACTCTTCGTAGATCACCGCCAGTATGGTGGCGGAACCCTGAGCGGCGGCGACAAGATGGGGTTGCGTGGATTGGTAGTAGGCGCTGTCCCCTGGCTCCAGCTCGTAATTCTCCTCCCCCAGCCTAAGCAGGACAGTCCCTTCCAGGACAAAAATGAACTCCTCGCCCTCGTGCACCGAGGTCTCCTCCGGATTGGAGCTGAGCCTGACCATAAGGGGCTCCATGTGCTTGCCGCGAACCTCGGGGGCCAGGCTCTTGTAGGCATACAGGAGCTGCTGCCCCGAGGTGGCGGAGCGGGCCACCTGCTTGCGCTCCGCCTTGCGCGTGATCGTATAAGGCCTGTCCCCGTGCCCGGAGATCAGGGACCCCAGATCCCCTTCCACGGCCTTGGACAGCTTGATCACGGTCCCCAGCTGCGGCTGCAGATCCCCGCTCTCGATCCGGGACAGAGTATCCGTGTCAATCCCGGTGACGCGGTTCAGATCCTGCAGAGAGAGCCCTTTGCTCTCGCGCAACTGCCGCATCCGGCTCCCCACCTCCTGGAGCTCCTGCTCCGAAGTCCACTCAATGTCGCCGGTCAGATCCTCGAAATAGTCCACGCTCACATAGGGTGGCGCGTTCTTTCCCTCATACATAAGCACTCCTTGCCTTCTCGCGTGTCCCGCCCTCTCGACGCGCGGACCCGGGCTAGCCCTTGGCGCGCTCCGGCACCTCGGCTTGGGCCTTCCAATCAGCCGGGGCCTTCTGTCCCGGGGACTCGCCCTGTTTCTCCTTCTTCTCCTTCAATCCGGGCCGGGCGAACTCGGGATGGCCCTGTGTCTCCTTGCGGCCGTGGACCACCGCCTCGGAACGTAGCTTCCGGCCTACGGTCTTCTCCATCAGCTGGCCCAGCTTTAGAACCCGGTCCACATCGTAGCCGTGCTCGATGCCCATCTCGTCCACCTGGACCAGGAGATCCTCCAGACATAGCAGACCCACGAACCGGGGATCGGCATAGTAGTATTCCCCTGTCCCCGGGACCGGACGATCGTCCAGGAAGTTGGCCGGCTGCCCGCCCATACCGCCCAGAGTGGCCTCGTAGTTGGTTATCCCCGCCTGCAGGGCGGCCAGCACAGATGCCGGTGCCATACGCCTCGTTTCATGGAAATGGGCGATATGGCGCTCTGTATCCGGTATCTCGTCCAGGATCATGGAGAAGTAGCGGTAGACCTCGGCAGCGGAGGCGCTGCCGTCGTGATCCGCGTGTTCCACGTCGCTGGCTCCGATATCCAGCCAGCGCTTGGTGAATTCCACCGCGTCCTTGAGCTCGGTTGCCCCGGTAATGGGACTGCCCCATATGGTGCTCACCGTGCCGCACATCTTGATTCCCGCATCATCGCACTTGCGGATGCATCTCTCCGCCTCCCGCCAGTACTCGGGCAGCGTGGTGCCAGAGTTGGCGAAATGATGCTCCTCCTCGGTGGAAACCATCATGAGCACCCGATCCGGGCCTATGCCGCGCTCTTTGAGATCGATTGCCCGGTCCACCGCTGGCTCGCGGATGGTAACGCAGGTGAGGCAGACCTGCTCCGGGTCCACACCCCGTTTGGAGCAGCGTTTATAAAAGCGCTCGCTGCGCAGGTAGGCCATTACCTCTTCCGCATCGCTGAACTGGGGGATGATGTAGGGGCTGCCCAGGTTGGTTACCTCGATAGAGCGACACCCGGCGAAGATAAGCTGCTCCAGATAGTACTTCTTGGCCTCCGTGGAGATGAACCTCTCCTCGTGCTGGAACCCGTCGCGGACAGTAATGTCCCCAATGGTGACTTTACGGGGCATGCGGGGAAAGATCGTCCACAGATCTTGTTCTGTCATCTTGACTCTCCTTGACTGCCGTTTTTTTTCCTTTTCAGCCATGTGTATTGATACAGCTAACCCTGCAAGTGTCCGGGTCTATTGCCCCGTGTATTGGGGCTTTCTCTTCTCCTTGAAGGCACGCAGCCCTTCCAACCGGTCCTCCGTGGGAATGGTAACCCAGTAGGCCGCGGACTCGATAGACAGACCAGTGGCAATATCCGTTTCCATGCCCCGATTTATGGCGAATTTGGCCTGCTCCACTGCCACGGGGCCGTTCTCGGCGATGGCCTCCGCGGTTTCCCGGCACCTGGACAAGAGCCCCTCTTGCGAACACACCTCGGTGACCAGACCGATCCGCTCCGCCTCTGCCGCGTCTATCCGCCGTCCGGTAAAGATCATCTCCTTGGCCCGGCTACGGCCTACAACGCGGGGCAGGCGCTGGGTTCCTCCGCCCCCGGGTATGATCGCCAGACTGGTCTCGGTCAGGCCCATGGTGGCATTTTCCGCGGCGAACCGGATATCCGAGGCCAGGGCCAGCTCTGTACCCCCGCCCAGGGCCACGCCGTTGACCGCAGCGATCACCGGTTTGTTCAGGTCCTCGATTGCGCTGGAAAGATTGCGGATATTGTGGATGTACTCCTTGACCTGCTCCTGGGTCATCCCGGATCTCTCCTTGAGATCGGCCCCGGCGCAGAATGCCTTTTCCCCGGCTCCGGTAAGGATCAGGGCACGCACATCCTTGCGCAGGCGCAGGGAATGGACCTGTTC
Source organism: Desulfohalobiaceae bacterium (assembly GCA_021737085.1). GTDB lineage: Bacteria > Desulfobacterota > Desulfovibrionia > Desulfovibrionales > Desulfothermaceae > JAIPDU01. Next base: position 4,962 of record JAIPEP010000148.1, read on the forward strand.
CTGGAGGGCGTGCAAAAGCTCCATGTTAATGGCATTCATTGACTCCGGCCGATTAAGGGTTAAAAGGCACACCTGCTTGTCTTCCTCGATGTGGAGCACTTCCTGGCTCATACTGCACCCTCCTTCCGGGGTCTGTGGCCTTCCTGGCCCGCCACTGTGTCCTCCGCCCGCCTCTGCCTGCGGGCAGGGCAGCGGGACCAACCACCATCTTGGCCTTCCTTAGCTCTCCGCGGAAAAAAAGCTTTCCCTTAGCCTGTATTTCTGGATCTTGCCACTGGCAGTGGAGGGAAACTCCTCCACAAAGCAGACGTATTCCGGGATCTTGTAATAGGCGATCTGGTCGCGGCAGAAATCGCGGATCTCCTCTTCTTCCACATCTACGCCGTCCCTTAACTGAATAAAGGCTGCCACCTCCTCCCCGTACTTTTGACTGGGCACACCCACGACCTGAGCGTCCTTGACCTTGGGATGGGTGTAAAGGAACTCCTCGATCTCGCGGGGATAGATGTTTTCCCCTCCCCGGATAATCATATCCTTAAGGCGGCCAACGATCCTAAAATTCCCCTCCTCGTCCATTACGGCCAGATCACCGGTGTAGAGCCACCCTTCTTCGTCGATCACCTCCCGGGTCTTTTGCGGCATTTTGTAGTAACCCTTCATAACATGGTACCCGCGGGTGATCAGTTCTCCTGTCTCGCCCGGCGGTAGCTCCTGGCCGGTATTCGGATCCGCGATCGCCACCTCCACGTGGGGCAGGGCGCGGCCCACGGTTTCTGTGCGCATCTGCAGGGAATCGTGGCGTCTGGTCTGGGTAATGCCGGGCGAGCTTTCCGTCTGGCCGTAAACGATGGTCATCTCCCCTGCCCCCATGGTGTCGATCACTCCCCGCATGACCTCCACGGGACAAGTGGAGCCAGCCATCACCCCTGTGCGCAGATGGGAGGTATCGTAGCTCTTCTTCCCCATCTCCTCCAGCTCCGCGATGAACATAGTGGGCACTCCGTGGAGCGCGGTGCATTGCAG
>JAIPEP010000149.1 GCA_021737085.1 Desulfohalobiaceae bacterium
TCCCCCGTGCTCTGGAGCCAGCTCATCCGGGATCAATGGGACCGTGGCGTGCGAACCTGGCTCGAGTTCGGCCCCAAGGGAGTGCTGTCCAAGATGCTGCCCCACATTCTGGGCAAGTCGGATTCCTGGCAGACAGATTACCTCGATTCCCTGGACAAGCTCTAGTACCGTGTCCACGAAATAAGCATAAAAGAATCCTTCGCGGAATAAGATATTCCAATCCCAACATTTGGTTATGCTATTTTAATGGAGGCTACACTAGCCCCTACTCACGATTGGCAAATGGATACACCCTGAAGAGACTGGCCAAGAAATGCACGCCAAGAATTACGTACAGGATCTGCTGCAAGAAGCGCTGGGACAGGAAGATTTGACCTGGCCGGACAAGGCCACTGTGGAGCCTCCCCGCGAGGAGGAGCACGGGGACATGGCCAGCAACGCGGCCCTGGTCCTCGCCTCCTCCCTGGGCAGAAAGCCGCGCGATCTGGCCGAATCACTGCGGGAGAAAATCGCCGGAGACAAGTACCTGGAGCGGGTGGAGGTCGCTGGGCCGGGATTTCTGAATTTCTTCCTCAAGCCCGGTTTCTGGCACCTGGTCCTCTCCGACGTCTTCGAGCAGGGGGAAAGTTTCGGGGCCTCGGACGCGGGGGGCGGAGAGCACGTGCTTGTGGAATACGTCTCCGCCAATCCCACCGGCCCCCTGCATATCGGCCACGGCAGAGGCGCGGCCGTGGGGGACAGCCTGGCCCGGATCCTGCGCTTCACCGGCCACGAGGTGACCACGGAATACTACGTAAACGACTCCGGCCGCCAGATCCAGCTGCTGGGACAAAGCATCCTGCTCCGCTACCAGGAGCTCCTGGGGCAGCGGACGGATCCCCTGCCCCGGGAATGCTACCAGGGGGAATACATCCGCGATCTGGCCCGGGAGCTGTGGGAGTTGCGCGGCGAGGCGCTCCTGGATGCGAAGGAGGAGACAGCAGAGTCCCAATGCGCTAACTTCGGCCTCAGGCGCATGCTGGAACAAATCCAGGCCGACCTGCGGGAGTTCGGCGCGGGCCACGACATCTGGTACCGCGAGAGCGGCCTGACTCACGGGGACAAGATCGGACAGACATTCGACTACCTGAAGGAGCGGAATCTGGTCTATGAGAGCGACGGGGCCCTGTGGTTCGCAAGCTCCCAGTACGGGGACGACAAGGACCGGGTCCTGCGCAAGTCGGACGGGGAGCTGACCTATTTCGCAGCGGATGTGGCCTATCACGCGGACAAGTTCCAGCGCGGATACGAGCGGCTGATCAATGTCTGGGGAGCGGACCACCACGGGTACGCCCCCCGCATGAACGCCGCTGTCCGGGCCCTGGGCCGCAGCCAGGAGGACCTCCGGCTTTTGCTCGTGCAGTTGGTGAATCTGGTTCGCCAAGGACAATACGTCTCCATGTCCACGCGGGCCGGAGAGTTCGTTACCCTGGCGGATGTCTGCAACGAGGTAGGAACGGACGCGGCACGGTTTATCTTTTTGAGCCACAAGAGCGACAGCCATCTGGACTTCGATCTGGACCTGGTCAAGAAACAGAGCATGGACAATCCGGTCTACTACGTGCAATACGCACACGCCCGCATATGCTCCGTGTTCAAGAAGGCCCGGGACAGGGATTATCCAGTGCAGGAGCTGGAGACCACTCCCTTGCAGAGTCTGGAGGCCAATGAGGAGCTGGACCTGCTGCGGCGTCTGCACCGCTTTCCGGATATGCTGCAGGGAGCGGCGCGCACCCTGTCTCCGCATCATTTGAGCTTCTACCTGCGGGACCTGGCCGGAGCCTTCCACAGCTACTACAATAAGTATCCGGTCCTGATTCCGGAGAAGGACAAGACGGAGCTCTGCAGGGCCAGATTGGCCCTGCTCAGCGGGATCGCCCAGGTGTTACAAAACGGATTGTCCCTTTTGGGCGTAAGGGCACCGGAAATGATGTGAGCCTGCCATGGCCGAGAAGAAAAAGAAGCGCTCTTCCGGAAAGAAAAAAAGCAATAAGCCTTTTACCGTCACCCTCGGCTGGTCCGGCCTATTCTCCGTGGTCCTCTTGATCGGCATCGCGCTAGTATGGGCCTTCATCTTCGGGGTCATCGTGGGCCGCGGCTATCAGCCGGAGTCCTTCTGGCCAGCCCTGAGCAAGGTCCTGCCCCAGAAGGAGCAGGGGGTAGAAAGCCAAACCGACAAGCAGCGCGGAGAATCCCTCCGAGCGGAGGAACTGGGGTTTATAAACTCCCTGGCCAGCCCGGAGGAGCCCCCATCGAAACCCCAAAAGGCCCAGGAGAGGGAAAAGCAGGAGACACAGGAGGGCCAGCCCCATCCTGTGCCCGAAGATAAGGACCTGGCGGGAAAGCGCCATGTCTACCGCTATCAGGTAGCGGCTTTGCAATCCAATGATCGGGCGAAAAAAGTAGTCCAGAAACTCAAGGCGAAGGGCGTCCGGGTGGATTTGCGGGAGGTAGATAAGGACGGTGATACGTGGTACAGAATCCATGTCCTTTTCACCGGCGAGCCCGAAGAGGCTAAACGCTTCAAGCGGCGTCTCGAGGGATTCGGCTTGGGAACGCCCTTTCTGCGGGACAAGGCCGAGCTGAAATAGCTATCTCTCTGTCCCAGAAGGAGCCCTTGGAGCAGAACCCCTACCGGATAACCCGGTCCGTGAGCAGGAGATTGCCTCATGACCTTTGTACCCAGCCAGGCGTTTTTTACCAGAGGCATCGGCAGGCACAAGAATAAGCTGCAATCCTTTGAACTGGCACTAAGAGACGCCGAGATCGAAAAGCTGAATCTGGTCTACGTATCCAGCATATTCCCCCCCAAATGCCGGATAATCGAGCTGGAGGAAGGCGTGCGGCAACTGCACCCGGGTCAGATAACCTACTGCGTCATGGCCAAGAACGCCACCAACGAAAAGGGCCGGCTTGTAGGGTCCGCCGTGGGCATGGCCTTTCCCGCGGACGAGAGTCACTACGGATACATTTCCGAGCACCACGCCTTTGGGGCTGAAGAGCAGGAAATCGGGGACTTTGCCGAGGATCTGGCCTCCACCATGCTGGCCACCACCCTGGGCATCGACTTCGATCCGGACAAGGACTATGACGAGAGGCGCGAGATCTATCTCATGAGCGGGGCGATCATCGACTCCACCTCCGCCCCCTGCGTGACCCGGGGAGTTGCCGGTTTGTGGACCACCACCATCTCCGCCGCGGTGTTCGTCCCCCCCTCCTGATTCGAGAGCCGCGGGCTCCTCCGGACAGCGATAAAGGCATGGAGCGACAGAAAGGGACGCGAGGAAGCCATCATGGATATCCCCTATCTGGACCTGCCACCTGAGGAGGCCGACAGGGAGGTGCTCGTCTGGCCCGTTCCCTACGAGGGGACGGCCAGCTTCGCTACAGGGACCCGGAACGGTCCCCTGGCCATCCTCCAGGCCAGCCGGGAGATCGAGACCTGGGATCAGGAGCTGGGGATCGACCTAGCGGATGGTCTCCGGTTCAGGAATCTGCCCTTCTTTCGGCCTCCGGTTTCCGGGCCGCAGCGCGTGCAGGAAGAAATGCGGGAGGCCTTGCGCCAGCACTGCAATTTCGGAAACGACTGCTTACTCACTCTCGGGGGCGAGCACAGCGTGGCCCTGCCCCCGGTGGAGGCCTATCTGGAGCGGCATCCGGACCTGGTGGTCATCCAGCTGGACGCACACGCGGACTTGCGTCCCCATTTCCAGGAAAGCCGGTACTCACACGCCTGTGTCATGGCCAGGCTCCGGGACAGCGGGGTCCCTCTGGTGCAGATGGGCATAAGGAGCCTCTGCCGGGAGGAATCGGAATACATCCGCTCCCGCTCGGACAAGGACATTCTGGCCCTGTTCGCCCACAGCCTTCCCTCTCCGGCGGAGGCTGCGCAACGGATCCGGGATTTTCTCGACCAGAGGCCGGTGTACATCTCCTTTGACGCGGACGCCCTGGATCCGTCCATCATGCCGGGAACCGGCACTCCGGAGCCCGGGGGGCTGACCTACCAGTGGGTGCAGTCCCTGTGGACCCATTTGCTGCCCGGTGTACGGCTTCTGGGGCTGGACTTCTGCGAGGTGGCCCCTCTTCCCGCAGGCGGGGTGGTTTCCGAATCCGTGGCAGTGAAATGCATCAACCGCATACTGGCTTGCGCCTTCTGCCTCGAGCCGGGCGGAGTGTCCGGTCCGTATGCCCAGGCGTGAGACGCGGAGGTAGGGGCAAATGACTGAAGGATCTGGAAACGGCGAGTCCTGGAAACTGGACCAAGTGCGCAAGGTGGAGCAGATGGCGGATCCGGAGGAGCTGGGGCTGACCCCGCTTCAGGCCCTGGATCCGGACCAGATCGGCGATGTGGACCAGCTGCTCCAGGCCATGTCCAACACTGCCTTCGGGGGGCGCAAGCTGGGGGAGGCCCTGGACGTCCTGCAGGCCATGGTCCAGGATCCGGAGTGCCACGTGGTGGCCACCATGTCCGGGGCCATGACCGTGGCCAAGATGAGCGGGATCATCTGCACCATGCTCGAGCAGGGCTGGATCGACTCCCTGGTGTCCACAGGGGCCCTCATGGCCCACGGATTCATCGAGTCCATCGGCTTAAAGCACTACAAGTACGAAAGGGACAAGGGCCAGGACGACCAGTGGCTCTGTCGGCAGGGCCTGAACCGGGTCTACGATACCCTCGAGCCGGAACGGAATTTCATGCAGGCGGAAAAGGTCCTGTCCGCGGCGCTGCAGGAGCTTTTGCAGACGGACCACTATGTGTGTTCCCAGAAGGTGTGCCGGGCAGTGGGCCGGCATCTGAGCCAGAACTACCAGGGCCGGGGAGTGCTCAAGAGCGCCTTTGAGCAGGATGTGGCGGTGTACATCCCAGCATTCACCGACTCCGAGCTAGCCCTGGACATGGCCATGAACCTGCTCTCCCAACATCCGGAATTCGCCAGGGAGGAGGCGGATCCGGGCGAGCTCCCCTTCCAGTTCAATCCCTTTCTGGATCTCTTCCACTACACCCGCAGGGTCATGCCCGCCAAGAAGCTGGGGATCTTTACCATCGGCGGGGGCGTGCCCAGGAACTGGGCCCAGCAGCTGGGCCCCTTCGTGGAGCTGACCGCGCAGAAGGTCCAAGATCTGGACTGGGACAAGGTCCGCCGCTTCCACTACGGGGTGCGCATCTGTCCCGAGCCGGAGCACTGGGGCGGGCTGTCCGGGTGCTCCTACCAGGAGGGGATCTCCTGGGGCAAGTTCATCTCCCCCCAGCAGGGCGGGCGCTTTGCGGAAGTGCACTGCGACGCAACCATCGCCTGGCCCCTGCTGGTCAAGGGTTTGCAGCAGCGGCTGGCCAAGGAATCCGCCGCGGAGTGAGGAGAACAGCCCATGCCGGAAGCCGAGGGAGAGCGTTTCCCCTTCAAGGGACAGGAACATATTCGCAGCGACTATCTCCAGACCCTGGACTTCGAGGGCAGGGACCAGTACATCCGAACAGAGACGGAAGAGTTCGTGGCGGTCTGCCCCTTCAGCGGCCTGCCGGACGTGGCCCGCCTGATCATCGAATACTATCCCCGCGGCGGCAAATGCGTGGAGCTAAAGTCCCTGAAGTACTACGTGACCAGCTTCAAGGACGTGGGCATCTACCAGGAGGAGGCCACGCTGCGCATTTACCGGGATCTGCACAGGGTTCTGGAGACGGACAGCCTGCGGGTAAGCACGGAATACAACATCCGCGGCGGGTTCAAGACCACGGCGGTGCAGGGGGAGTTGTGAACGAGGTTCCCCGTTCCCCGTTCCCCGTTCCCCGTTCAGGGTTTCCGAGACGAGGAGATGAAGTGGTGGGTTGGTCGATGGTCAATGCGTCAGTGAGTCAGTGGGTCAGTGGGTCAGTGCGTCGGTGAGTCGGTTCACGGATCACGG
>JAIPEP010000150.1 GCA_021737085.1 Desulfohalobiaceae bacterium
CCGACCCGGGAGAAAACAGTGAAACTGCGCCGCATCCTGATCCTCTTTGCCGTCCAGACAGTGATCCTGGTCTGTATCGGTGGCTATCTCTACTACGACGCAATGAAGGACGCCGCTCTGGAAGAGGCGACTCGTCGTTGCCGCACGATAGCGACCAACCTGATCAGGGACCTGCACGGATATCTGACCCGGTTCGAGCAACCGGTCCGGACCCTGGCCGGCATGGAGGAGCTGCAGGAGGCCCTGCTCCGGGACAGCGACCCCGGAGCCCTCCGCAGGGCCAACCGGATGCTGGACCGCTTCACGTCCAGCTTCGGTGTGAACACCTGCTACCTGATGAACAAACAGGGAAGGACCATCGCCTCCAGCAACAGGAACGAGCCGGACAGCTTCGTGGGCGAGAACTTCGGTTTCCGGCCCTATTTCCAGCACGCGATCTCTGGCCGTCCGGACGTCTATCTGGCCCTGGGGACAACCTCCGGGGAGCGGGGGGCCTACTCCAGCTATCCGGTCTACTCGGGGAAGACCGGGGAAATCCTGGGCGTGGCGGTCATGAAGGCCTCTGTGGAATACGTGGAGAGCAAGCTGCTTTCCGTGGACAAGGGCGCCTTCCTCGTGCGCGATCCGAACGGGATCATCTTCATCAGCAACAGGCAGGACTGGCTCTTCAAGAGCACTGCAAAGCTCCCGGAACAAAAAAGGCGGCAGATCCGGGATTCGCAACAATTCGGAAACGGACCCTGGCCCTGGATCGAATGGGACATCGGCGGGGATCGGATCCAGGGTCCCCAGGGCGAGGCCTATCTGGCCTACACCCGGAACCTGCCCAACTTCCCCGGATGGGAGCTGGTCTACATGCGCTCCAAGCAGAGCATTCTGAGCACCGTTCAGCGGCCCCTGGTGCGGATCCTCGGGCCACTGGTCGCCGGGCTGTGCCTGCTCATCGGCCTCTACGTCTTTTTCCTCTACACCCGGGCGTCAAAGGAGCTGACCAGACGCCGCAAGGCAGAGGACGACCTGCGCCGCAGCGAACGGAACTACCGCTATCTCTACCACAATACCCCGGCCATGCTCCATTCCATTGACACGAACTACCGCCTGGTCCAGGTAAGCGATTTCTGGCTCGAAGCCACCGGATACACCCGGGACGAGGTTCTGGGACACAACCTGACCGACTTTTTCACCCCGGAGTCCAAGGAGCACGCGGAACAAACGATATTCCCCTACTTCTTCCGCACCGGATTCTGCCGGGATGTCCCCTACAAGCTCATCAGGAAGGACGGCTCCGGCATGGACATCCTTCTCACCTGCAACGCCATCCGGGACGATTCCGGGGAGATCAGCCGCAGCCTGGCCATATCCGTGGACGTCACCCAGCGCAAGAGGGAACAGGAGGAGCTGCAGCGGGCCAAGGAGAAGCTGGACCAATACTCCCGGGAGCTGGAACGGCTGGTCAATCAGAGGAGCCAGGAGATCGCCGGCATCCTGCGCTACACCCCGGCCATGATCTACCTCAAGAACACGGATGGGACCTATCGCCTGATCAACCGCCGCTTCCGCGAAATCCTCGCTTTGAGCGAAGAAGACGTCTCCGGCCGCACTGACGAGGACATACTGCCCCCGGACTTCGCCGCCCAGATCGCGCAGAACGACCGCCACGTGCTGCAGACCCGGACCGCAGCCCGCTTCACGGAACGCCTGGAGCTCGACGACGGCTGCCATACCTACCTCTCCATCAAGTTCCCCATCTACGACGAAGAGGGCCGGATCAACGCCCTTTGCGGTATCCTGACGGACATCACCGAGCTGCAGCGGGCCCAGAACAGGCTGCGCAACCTTTCCCGCAACATCATAGCGGACCAGGAGAGGGAGCGCGAAGCCATATCCAGGGAGCTGCACGACGAGCTGGGCCAGATGCTCACCGCCCTCCGCATGGACTGCGTCTGGCTCGTCTCCCATCTGGAGGGACACAACAAGGCGGCTCGGCAACGGGCGGCGACCATGCGGGACCACATCGACAAGACCCTGGACAGCGTGAGCCGCCTGTCCCGCGAGCTGCGCCCCGGAGTCCTGGACGATCTGGGGCTTATCGACGCGGTGGAGTCGCTTGTATCGGATTACGAGAAGCGCACGGGCATGGCCTGCATCTTCGAGAAAATGGACGTCCCCGAGCTGCCCAAGACGGAATCCACAGCGGTCTACCGCATCGTGCAGGAGGCCCTGACCAACTGCGTCCGCCATTCCCGGGCCACACAGATCGTGGTCAGCATGTGCCGCGAAAACGGCCACCTCTTTCTGGAGGTGCGGGACAACGGCATTGGATTGCCCCGGGACAGGGACTTTCATGGGTTCGGTATTACCGGGATGCAGGAGAGGGCCTATATCGTTGGCGGAGAGCTGCGGATCACCGACTCCCCGGAAGGGGGGACCAGCGTTGTCTGCCGCTTTCCCCTCGGCCAGGGCCGCCCCGCTAACACGCAGCAGGACAATCCCCAACAAGGAGAACGGCTGTGAAAATACTTCTCGCGGACGACCACAGCATCGTGCTGGACGGCCTGCGCCGCATCATCGAGGACTGCGAGGACATGGAGGTCATGGCCGAGGCACCGGACGGCGCACGGGCCCTGGAGGCTGCGCTGCGGGAGAAGCCGGACCTTGCGGTTATTGACATCTCCATGCCCGACATCGACGGGCTGGAGCTCATCACACGCCTCCTTTCCCACTACCCTGAGCTGCCCATCGTGGTCCTCACCGTCCACGAAGACAGGCAATACATGTTTCGCGCCGTTCAGGCCGGAGCCATGGGCTATATCACCAAACGCTCCGCCTCGGAGCAGCTGGTGCAGGCCATCCGCAAGGTGCAGGCTGGCAAGCGCTTTTTCCCCGAGGAGGTGGCCGAGGCCCTCGCCCTGCAACTCAGCCGAAGGGGATCGGAGCAGGATCTGCCCGGATTGCTGTCCATGCGCGAGCTTCAAGTCCTCAAACGCCTGGCCCTGGGCTCCACAAACCAGGAGATCGCCGAATCCTACAACATCAGCGTCAAGACCGTGGACACCCACCGCCAAAGGATCCTCAAGAAACTCGGGCTGCGCAACAACGCCGAAATCTCGCGCTTCGCCTATCAGCACCGCATCATCGAGTGAGCCCCTGGAGCGGGAGTGTGTAAGAAAATTTCTGAACCCCCATCCCAAAAATCCCCACCCCGAAATCAGAATTCTCTCGATTGTCTCTTCCCCGGACTCTCAATAGCCTGAGAAAGACTCAGGGATGGACCTCTCCCCTGAGCCGCTCGTCACCCTGGGATCGCTTAACGCTGTCGTGCCCTTTCAAAGGCGCCACGCTGCGAAACAGCATTCACGAACGCACACATCCTCCTGGCGGAGTGCGCTATGACCGCAATGAATCGCCTCGACAACGCCATCAGTCTATTCAGCACCACCATGATGGTGGTCTGCATGTCCACGGCCACCATCGTGGCCTTTGTCAACGTGGTGGGACGCTACGCCCTGGGCACCTCCATTACCTGGGCCGCTCCCCTCACGGAATACCTCTTCATCTGGTCCGCGCTCTTCGGAGCGGCCCACGGGTTCAAGATCGGCATGCACATCGGGGTCACCGCCCTGATCGAGAACCTTCCCCGCGCCATCGCCAAGTACCTGCTCATTATCAATCTCCTGATCATGATGGTCTTCCTCGGATTCCTGGTCAAATGGGCCATCGACTTCATCCAGTTCAGCATGCAGTTCGGCCAGATCGAGGTGGAGCTGCGCATCCCCTTCTGGACCATCTACACCGTCGTACCCCTTTCCATGAGCATCGCCATCTACCAGCTCCTGCTCAAGCTCTATCTGACCGTCACCACCCCGGTGTCCGAGTTCACCTACGACGCGATCATGAAGGACCCCGAGAAGGCCCCGTCCCCCGAGCAGCAAGCCGTCTAGGAGCATACGCCAATGGAACCCTTCATTCTCTTCGGCATCCTTTTCGCCCTCCTCCTGGCGGGAGTGCCCATCGCCCTGTCCCTGGGCCTCTCCGCTTCCGTGTTCATGGTGTTCTTTACCGCGACCACGCCCATGACCATCGCCCAGAAGCTCTTCATCTCCCTGAACAAGTTCGCCCTCATGGCCATCCCCTTGTTCGTGCTCATGGGCAGCTTCATGGCCCAGGGCGGAACCGCGCACCGCATCATCCGCTTCGCCCGAGCCCTGGTGGGGCATCTGCCCGGGGGACTGCCCATGTCCGCAATCTTCGCCTGCGTCATCTTCGCCGCGGTGAGCGGATCCTCCCCGGCCACGGTCGCGGCCATCGGCTCCATAATGATCGGCGCCATCCAGGACGACGGGTACAGCGAGCGCTTCTCCGTGGGCTCCATCGTCTCCTCCGGCTCCCTGGGCATTCTAATGCCCCCGTCCATCATCCTCATCGTCTACGGGGTCACGGTGGACCAGTCCATCGGCGCCCTGTTCATGGCGGGCATCGTTCCCGCCGCCTTCCTGGGCCTGGTCCTCATGGTGGTAACCTATGTGGCTGCCGTGATGGGCGGGCACAAGCGCAGGCCCATGGCCCCTCTCTCCGAGATCTGGGCCGCCTTCAAGGACGCCATCTGGGGCCTATTGGTCATCATCATCGTCATCGGCGGGATTTACGGGGGACTCTTTACTCCCACAGAGGCAGCTGCGGTGGCTGCGGTGTACGCCTTCATCACGGCCAAGTTCATTTACGGGGATCTGAAATGGAAGGACATCCCCCGGACCATCAACACGGCCGCGGCAACGGCGGCCATGATCATGTTCATCATCGCCAACGCCATGGTCTTCGCCCATGTGCTGACCACGCAGCAGATGCCCCAGGACCTGGCCAACTTCATCGTCGCCCTGGACCTGAACAAGTACACCTTCCTCATCCTGATCAACCTCATGCTCCTGCTGGCGGGCAACTTCATGGAGCCCTCCAGCCTGATCATGATCCTGGCCCCGCTCATCTTCCCCATCGCCATGAAGCTGGGCATCGACCCCATCCACCTCGGGGTGATCATCACTGTGAACATGGAGATCGGCATGCTCACTCCGCCGGTGGGCCTGAACCTCTTCGTGGCCAGCGGGATTTCCGGGCTGACCCTGCAGCAGACGATCAAGGCCTCGCTGCCCTGGTTCCTTGCGCTGCTCTGCGGTCTGGCGATCATCACCTACGTCCCGCAGATCTCCCTGTTCGTTCCGGAAATGATCTACGGAGGGTGAGACCGGGTCTGAGTAACGAACCGGCCCGGATCACATATACGGAAACCTACGAAACCTAAGGAGGGGCTCATGAGATTGAAAACCCTATGCATCGGCATGATGGCGGTCTTCCTGCTGTCGGTAGCCGTGCCGTCCTTCGCGGCTGACTACACCATCAAGTTCAGCCACGTGGTCGCTGTGGACACACCCAAGGGCCAGGCTGCCAACAAGTTCAAGAAGCTCGTGGAAAAGCGCACCGACGGCCGGGTCATGGTGGAAGTCTACCCCAACGCCTCCCTCTACTCCGACCGCGAGGCCATCGAGGCCCTGCAGATGAACAGCATCCAGATGGCCTGCCCCAGCTTCTCCAAGTTCACCGGCTTCGTGCCGGAGCTGCAGATCTTCGACCTGCCCTTCCTCTTCGAGGACCGGGACCACCTCTACAAGTTCATGGACAGCAGCGTGGGGCAGGAGCTCTTGAACATGGTCAAGAAGCAGAACCTCAAGGGCCTGGCCTATTGGGACAACGGCTTCAAGCAGATCTCCCTGAAGGACACCCCCATCCGCGTGCCCGAGGACGTGGCGGGCAAGAAGTTCCGCATCATGTCCTCCAAGGTCCTGGAGGCCCAGTTCAAGGCTGTGGACGCCAGCCCGCAGGTGCTGCCCTTCTCCGAGGTCTACAGCGCGCTGCAGCAGGGCGTGGTGGACGGTCA
>JAIPEP010000017.1 GCA_021737085.1 Desulfohalobiaceae bacterium
CTCTTCCCTTGGGGGAATTCGATGATAAGACGTGTGGGCAGGAGGTGATTGCCCAGGCTGTAGTACTCTGCCCAGCGCCAGATAATTCCGCTGGGCGTAATCAGTCGCAACGGCACGTAGCGTTCCAGGTCGATCCAGACCTGACTGCGCTCGGACTGTCCATATTTCGCGCCCAGAACTATACAAGGACGGTCCCCGAGGAATTGATAGCTTTTTACCTGGTCCTCGATCTCCAAACTTCGCCATTCTTTGCGAGGAGCACTCACCCAATCCAGATTAAGGGGCGGGAAAGGAATATCCGCGGATACAGGGAAAACTGCGCTGATCCGCCGTCCGCTGCCCACGCCAGCGCGAAGCACCCGGGAAGCACCTGCAGCGGAGTCAACCCATTCCTGCCGCCACAGATTTTTCTTTCTCCAGCAGCGGATCTCTTGATCCCAGGTCCCGTTCAACTGCAGATGCACCCGCCAGGACCCGAGCTTCTCGTAGTTCGCGTTCAGCTTGTCCGCCACTTCCTGCGTCTTGGGAAAAAAGGCCTTTGCTGCGCCCGGGTGCAAGAGAAGCAACCCGGCGATGGCAGTCCCCAGAAGGAGAAAGAGATTCTTTATTCCGGGCACGGCAAAATCTCCTGAAGACGTTGTACCAGGTCGTCCCGCACCTCTTCGTCCTGCAGGCCGAAGTAGATGTTTGCGGTGAGATAGTCCACCCAGTTTCCTATATCGAAGCGCATTCCCCACAGCCTGACAGCGAGGAGCCTGTCTTTGCGGGCCATAGCCCTGAGGGCCTCGGTCAACTGGATCTCCTCCTTTCGGTCCGGAGTGTTCAGCTCCTGGAGATGCTCGAACACATCCGGGGTAAGGATGTAGCGGCCTGTAATCGCCAGGTTGGAAGCTGCCCTCTCCGGTGTGGGCTTCTCTTGCAGATCCTTGACCCGGTACATGTGTGGCGCGATCTCCTCGGCATCGATTATGCCGTAGTTGCTGACCTTGCTCCCTGAGACCGGCATGACCCCCACGACGGCCATTTGTTCGGATTCGGCGACATCAAGTAGCTGTTTAATCCCCGGTACAGGGCTAAACATCAGATCGTCGCCCACTATTGCGGCAAAGGGCTCCTGCTTGACCACTTCTTTGGCGCAGAGCACGGCATGGCCCAGACCGAGCTGTTTTTTCTGCCGCACGGAGATGATGTTCACCATCTCCGCCACATGGCGGACCTGCTTCAGGAGATCCTGCTTGCCGGTCCTTTCCAGGAGCGACTCCAAGGCCAGGTTGTAGTCGAAGTGATCCTCGATAATGGTTTTGTTCTGATGGTTCACAAAGACCACATCGGAGAGGTCCGCCTGGATGGCCTCCTCTACAATGTATTGCACAGCGGGCTTCTTGAAGACTGGCAGAATCTCCTTGGGCACGTTCTTTGTCGCCGGCAGGGAACGCGTGCCCCAACCCGCCACCGGGACCACGACTTTGCGCACGTGCATAACCGCTCCTTTTTGCCGCTGGATTACCCCAGGTAACGGCTCACGGTTTCGGCCAGATCGTTCGCCAAGCTCCTTACCCGCTCCGGGTTCTCCCCTTCCACCATGACCCGTGCCTTGGGCTCGGTACCGGAATAGCGCAAGAGAACACGCCCCTTGGGCCGAAGCGATTCTTCCGCCCGGCGGAGGTGATCCTGCAGCTCGGGGGTGTTCTCCAGCAAAGGCTTATGGCGTACAGGCACGCTTACCTGGGCCTGGGGGAAGTGAGTCAGCAGCTGGGCTAGCTCGGAGAAGGGCAACTGCTTCGTTTGCATGATCTTTAGCACCTGCAGGGCTGCCAGTATACCGTCGCCGGTGGTGCTGTAGTCCATGAAAATGAGGTGTCCGGATTGTTCCCCTCCCAGCACGGTCCGCTCCAGCCGCATGCGCTCCGCCACATTGCGGTCCCCCACAGCGGTACGGATCAGCTCCCCACCCCTCTCCTGCATGAAGATTTCCAGGCCCATGTTGCTCATCACCGTGGCCACAAGCTTTCCCCGGGGCAGCTCGCCCCGCTCCATGAACTCGTTAGCGCAGAGCGCCATGACCTGATCTCCGTCCGCGATGGCTCCTCGCTCGTCTACTAGAATGACCCGGTCTCCGTCTCCGTCCAGGGCGATCCCCAGATCTGCTCCTGTTTCCAGCACCTTGTCCTGCACAAGGCCGGGATGGAGTGAGCCACAGTCCTGGTTGATATTCTGCCCGTCCGGATCCACTCCGAGTTTGATCACTTCCGCCCCGAGCTCCTGGAAAACCAGGGGCGCCACCCGGTAGGCGGCACCGTGGGCGCAGTCCAGGACCACCTTCGTGCCCTCCAGAGTCAGCTCCCTGGGAAAACTGTTCTTCAGAGAGACCACGTACCTCCCCGGACTGTCCTCGATCCTGGAGGCCCGACCCACATGTTCCGGAGCCGGAGAAGTCCAGGCCATTTTCGGAGAAAGAACCAATTGGGATATTTCGTTCTCCGTCGCGTCACTCAGCTTAAATCCGTCGTGATCGAAGAACTTTATCCCGTTGTCCATAAAGGGGTTGTGGGAGGCGGAGATCACCACTCCCAGATCGCAGCGCATGTTCTTGGTCAGGAAAGAGATCGCCGGAGTGGGCATGGGGCCCACCAGATAGACATCCATGCCAGCTGCGCACAGCCCCGAGGTCAGAGCGGACTCGAATATATATCCCGACAGGCGGGTATCCTTGCCGATGAGCACACAGTGCCTGCGCTGACCGTTGCGGAAGTACTGCCCTGCGGCCAGGCCGAGCCGGACCACAATCTCCGGCTGCATGGGGAATTCATTGACCTTGCCCCGCAGGCCGTCCGTGCCGAAAAGCTGGCTAGACATGGGCTTCGTCCTTATTGGGTCTGGTCAATTCATTAACTATGGTTAGTGTCTGCATGGTCAGATCCACTTCGTGCACCCGGTGAACGCTCACACCTTTCTCCGCCAAGAGGGCGGTGGCCACTTGGGTAGCATTCTGCCGTTGATCCGGGCCCAGACCGAGAAGTTTCTGCCACAGGGACTTATTGGACTGCCCGATAAAGATAGGCCTGCCGAAGCAAAAGAAATGCTCGATATGGCGCAGAATGGCCAGATTGTCCTCCAAGCGCTTGCCGAAACCGATGCCCGGATCCAGGGATATGCATTCCTGTGCCAGCCCGGCGCGGGTGAGGCGGTTTAGCTCGCTCTCGAAGAAGGCGGAGATTTCCGACACCGGATCAGAGTAGCACGGATCCTTTTGCATGTCTTCCGGACGGCCCTGGCTGTGCATCAACACATATCCAGGCTGATACTGCACCAGGACCTCCCTAAGGCCAGGGTCCAGACTGCAAGCGGTAACATCGTTGACTATAGATGCACCCGCATCCAGGGCCTCTCTGGCTGTATCCGCCTTGTATGTATCCACAGAGACTGGCCGGTCCGGGAATTCGGGACGGACCTCACGGATCACGGGAAGCACGCGCTCCAGTTCCTCGTTCTTGCCCACTCTCCCGGAAAAAGGGCGGGTAGACTCCCCGCCAACATCCAGAATATCCGCCCCCTGGGTCAGGATTTCCCTGGCCCGGGCAAGAGCTGCGTCACTTGCCAAGTAATTTCCTCCGTCGTAGAAGGAATTGGGGGTCACGTTAAGAACACCCGCCACGTAGGTGCCCGGCTCCAGCACCCTGTCTCCGGCAATTCTCCATTCAGCCCGCATGATCCATCCGTTGTCCGCTTATGGGTTATCTGGGAATGGGTTGTTCGTCAGGAGTGAAACCCTTGACTATCGCCCATCCCCCCCAGCCTATCGTCTTACCTCGACAATCCGACCTCCCATGTCCGACGTCCGATGTCCGACGTCCGATGTCCGTCTAACCGTCCCCTGGCTCCTCTTCCAGGGTAAAATCCTCTCCCCCGCTCTTATCTGTCGGTGTCGACTCGCCGGATATACCCTCAGTATCGTCAGATCCGCCGCTGTTCCCTGCTGTGGAGGCCCCTTTAGACTTCTCCTCCTCCGTCAGGGAGGGCAGCTTCTCGCCGTTCATGATCCGGATGAGCTCTTCTCCGCTGATGGTCTCCCTATCCAGCAGGGCCTGGGCCAGATTGTGCACGATCTGCTCGTTTTCCCGCAGCAAATCCTGCGCCTCACTGTAGGCCTGCTCGATGATCTTTTTGACCTCCGAATCGATGAGGCGCGCGGTCTCCTCGCTGTATTGCTTGTGCTGGACCAGCTCGCGGCCCAGAAAGACCTCCTGGCCGTTGTCCGACAGGGCCACGGAGCCGAAGGTCTCGCTCATGCCCCACTCGCAGACCATTTTTCTGGCCACCTTGGTCGCCCTCTCCAGATCGTTGCTCGCTCCGGTGGTCAGTTGGTCCAGATAGAGCTGCTCCGCCACGCGGCCGCCCATCATCACGGCCAGGGTATTCTCCAGGTATTCTTTGCTATAGTTGTGCCTCTCGTCCAGAGGTAGCTGCATGGTAACCCCCAGGGCTTGGCCCCTGGGGATGATGGACACCTTGTGCACCGGATCCGACTTGGGCAGCAAGCGGGCCACAAGGGCGTGCCCCCCCTCGTGGTAGGCCGTGGTCCTCTTCTCCTCCTCGCTCAAAATCACGCTGCGCCGCTCCTTGCCCATAAGGACCTTGTCCTTGGCGTCCTCCAGATCCATCATCTCCACATGGTCCTTGTTCCGCTTGGCCGCGATCAGGGCCCCCTCGTTCATCAGGTTCTCCAGATCCGCGCCGGAAAATCCGGGAGTCCCCCTGGCCAGGATTTGCAGGTCCACCGAGTTGGCGAGGGCCACCTTCTTGGAGTAGACCTCCAGGATCTGTTTGCGTCCATTGAGATCCGGATTGGGCACCACTACCTGCCGATCGAACCTGCCAGGCCGTAGCAACGCGGGATCGAGAACGTCCGGTCGGTTGGTGGCCGCGATAAGGATTACCCCTTCATTGGTCTCGAATCCGTCCATCTCCACCAGGAGTTGATTCAGGGTCTGCTCCCGCTCGTCGTGGCCTCCTCCCAGACCGGCTCCGCGCTGTCTGCCCACGGCGTCGATCTCGTCGATGAAGACCAAGCAGGGGGCGTTCTTCTTGCCCTGCACGAACAGATCGCGCACTCGGGAGGCGCCCACGCCCACGAACATCTCCACGAAATCGGAGCCGGAAATGGAGAAGAAAGGTACCCCAGCCTCCCCAGCCACCGCCTTGGAGAGCAGGGTCTTGCCCGATCCGGGCCCCCCTACCAGCAAGAGGCCCTTGGGGATCCGCCCACCCAGCCGGGTGAACTTCTTGGGATTGCTAAGGAACTCCACCACTTCCTGTAGCTCCTCCTTGGCCTCGTCCACTCCGGCTACATCGGAGAAGGTAAGCTGGGTTGCCTCCTCGGAGACTAGCTTGGCCCGAGATTTGCCAAAGGACATGGCTTTCCCCCCTCCTCCACCGCCCATCTGCATCTGGCGCATGAAGAAGATCCACACCCCGATGAGCAGGAGCATGGGGAACCAGGAGACGAGCATGGTCATGTACCACGGGGAAGTCTCCTGGGGCTCGGCCTGGATACGGATATCCTTGGAGGTAAGTTTCTGGACCAGGGAGGGGTCCTCTGGGGCATGGGTCATGAAGCGCTCGCCGCTAACCAGCTTGCCGGTGATTTCCTCTCCCTTTATCTTGACCGCCGCGACCTGCTCCTGCTCCACCTTGGTCAGGAACTCGCTATAGGCGAGCTCGGTCTGCTTTTGCGGCGGCTGATTGAACATATTGAACAGGGCCACCAGGACTAGTGAGATCGTGGCCCACAGAATCAGATTCTTGACGAAGTTATTCAAGTCGCCTCCTTAACCGGTCAGAGCCTGTGTCGAGACTCTGAGAATATTTGGATCACGGTGCCACAGGACTAGCGTGACGTGATACGGTGCGGTCAGCTTCGAGAGGTGGCGTACACTCAAAGAGATATTTAACACAGGGGCACTACTCTGTCCATTGCGCGGGGGTGCGTGCCCCGCGTTCCCCGGGAGAATAGGCCATTTTTGTCCTAGAAGTAACCACTGGCGCAATCAACTGCGGCCCCACAGAAAACAGTAAGCCGGGGCACGGCGGCAAAGCCCACTCTGTACTGAAGGCACTGCTTGCCAAAAGCCCCATGTGTAGTTAGAGTCTTTAAAGAACGGAAGCGTTACGTCACCGGTGTGGCGCCTGGACTTCAAATCCAGTGGGCGGCCGAGAGGTCGCCGGTAGGTTCGACTCCTATACGCTTCCGCCATGGGTCCCGGGTCCTTCCGGGACTTTTTTTTTCAACCGTCTCCAGAAGCGGATTCCAGCCAGGCCTTGACTGCGGCTAGCTGATCCGAAACCGCCTTGAAACCCGTGCCGCCGGGAGAATTTCGCCGCGCCACAGCTTGATAGGGATCCAGGGCCCGGAAAACGTCCTCCTCAACTTGGGGGGAAAACTCCTGCAGCTCCGACAGCTTTAATTCCTGCAACCCTCTGCCCTGGGATTCGGCATAGGCCACCGCTTTGCCGGTTACTTGGTGCGCAGTGCGGAAGGGGATGTCCTTGGAAACCAGATAGTCGGCGAGCTCTGTGGCGTTGAGATGCCCAGAGTTAACCGCTCGGAGCATCTTTTCCGGATTAAATTCCATCTCCGCTATCATGGCCGTCAGAAGAGACAGGGATCCGGAGACGATCACATCCGCTTGGTAAAAGGGTTTCTTGTCCTCCTGCAGATCCCTGTTATAGGCGAGGGGAAGGCCCTTGATCAGGCTGAGCATGGTCTGCAGCGCGCCGAAGGTCCCTGCTGCCTTGCCCCGTATCAACTCCGCGATGTCCGGATTCTTCTTTTGGGGCATAATGGAGGAGCCTGTGGCGAAGGCGTCCGGTAGCCCCAGGAAACCCATTGAGGGATTGGCCCAGAGGATGATCTCCTCGCAGAGCCGACTCAGGTGAGTGGTAATCGTTGCGGCGCAAAACAGGGGCTCCAGGACGAAGTCGCGGTCCGAAACCGCGTCCATGCTGTTGGCGAAGCTATTCCCAAACCCCACTTCCCTGGCGATCTCCTCAGGATCCACAGGGTAGGTAGTGCCCGCCAGAGCGGCAGCCCCCAGAGGGGATACCCGGATCCGTTCCTGGGCCTGCCTGAGGCGTTCCGCATCACGGCGCAGCATCTGCACGTAGGCCAGCAGATGATGGGCCAGGCTCACCGGCTGGGCAGGCTGCAGATGGGTATACCCCGGCAGGATGGTTTCCAGATGCTGTTCCGCCTGGTCGGTAAGGGCCCGGGCCAGCTGGAGCAGCAGCGCCTGCCATTCTTCCACCCTCTGGCTGACGTAGAGCCGCAGATCCAGGGCCACCTGGTCGTTACGGCTGCGGCCGGTATGCAGTTTTTCCCCCACGCTGCCCAGCAACTCGGTGAGGCGATGCTCGATATTCAGGTGGACATCCTCCAGATCGCTGCGCCAGGGAAAGCTTCCCTTCTGGATCTCTTCCCTTATTCTCTCCAGGCCGGAAACCAGCTGCTCCGCCTCTTGCTGGGTGATGATCCCCTGCCGGCCCAGCATTCGGGCGTGGGCTTGTGATCCCTGAATATCCTGCTCCGCGAAAACCCGGTCATTGTCCAGTGAGTCCGTGAACTCTTGGACCAGCTGGTGAGTGTCTTGGGAGAATCTACCCCTTAGCATGATAATATTTCCTGGCTTTAATCGTGGGTCCCGCCATCCGGGAAGGCGCTCCGTCCTGCCAGCAGTCGCAGGCCCTGCAGTCGGATGAATCCGGCGGCGTCTGCCTGGTTGTAGACCTCATCCTTTTCGAAAGTGGCTAGCTGCGGATTGTACAAAGAATAGGAAGACCAGCGCCCCACGGGATAAACCTGCCCTTTGTAGAGCTTGACCCGCACGGTGCCGGTGATCTTCTCTTGACAGGAATCGATCATTTGCTGCAGGTGCCTGCGCTCAGGGGAGTACCAGAACCCGTTATACACCATGCGGGCGTATTCCGGGATCAGGCCGTCGCGCAGATGCATGCTCTCCCGATCCATGCAGATCCCTTCCAGATCGCGCTTGGCGATATGCAGGACAGTACCTCCGGGGGTCTCGTAAACCCCGCGGGATTTCATCCCGATGAAACGGTTCTCCACCATGTCCACGCGCCCGATGCCGTGCTTGCCCGCTATCTGGTTAAGCCGCCGGATCAATTCGGCCGGGCTCAGGGATTCACCGTTTACGGCCACGGGATTGCCCGCCTCGAAGGCGATGCTCACTTCTTCCGCCCCATCCGGGGCCTCTTCAGGGGGGCGGGTCAGGACATAGGTTCCAGGTCCGGGCTCCTGCCAGGGATCCTCCAGCTCGCCTCCCTCAAAGCTCAGATGCATGAGGTTGCGGTCGCAGCTGTAGGGAGCGCCCTCGCCTCCAGGTAAAGGGATGCCGTTTTTCTCCGCAAAGGCGAGCAGGTCGGAGCGCGAAGCCAGCTCCCATTCCCTCCAGGGAGCTATGACCTTCAGCTCCGGAGCCAGGGCCATCGCCGCCAACTCGAAACGGACCTGGTCGTTGCCCTTGCCGGTGGCACCGTGGGCTATGGCCTGAGCGCCCTCCTCCCGGGCCACCTCCACCAGCTGCTTGGTGATCAGGGGCCTGGCCAGGGAAGTGCCCAGCAGATAGCGCCCCTCGTATACCGCTGCCGCGCGCAGGGCGGGAAAAACAAAGTCCCTGGCGAATTCCTCTCGCAAGTCCTGCACGCGCGCTTTAATTGCGCCCGTGGCTAGGGCCTTGTCCTCCAGACCCTCAAGCTCTTCCTCCTGACCCAGATCCGCGGTCAGGGTCACCACCTCGCAGCCATAGGCCTGCTTGAGCCAAGTCAGGATGATCGAGGTGTCCAGTCCGCCGGAATAGGCGAGTACCACTTTGTCCACAGTCACACCGTCCTCCTTAGTCCTGGATCACTGGATCCGTGATTCGTAATTCGTGAACCGTGAACGGCTCATGGAGAACCAGATTACCCTCGCGAATTCTTTTTCTCTTTCTGGGCCATTGCCCCTTAGCTCACAAGCTCACACCCTCTTTGCCCTTTCCCTCGGCCTTTGGCTCTTCCTACTTAACCACTTCAAAGGTAAGACTTACAACTTATTGGCCGAAGACCCACTCCAGGAGCGCCTTCTGCATGTGCAGCCTGTTCTCCGCCTGGTCCCAGACAATACTTGCCGGCCCCTCCAGAACCTCCTCGCTGATCTCCTGGCCGCGGTGGGCAGGAAGGCAGTGCATGACTCTTGCCCCGGCAGGGGCATGGTCCAGGAGCTCGGAAGTGATGCGGAAGGGGGCAAAACGCTCCAGGCGCTCCTTTTCCTCCTCCTCCTGGCCCATGGAGGCCCACACGTCCGTGTTCACATAATCCGCAACGCTGACAGCCAGCTCCGGGTCCCGGGTCAGCTTGATATTCGCCCCGGCACCCAAGGCCCGATTCACCAGGTCCCTGTCCGGTTCGAATCCGTCGGGACAGGCCAGAAAAAGGGTAAAGGGCAGCTTGGCTGCCGCGTTGATCCAGGACTGGGCCACGTTGTTCCCGTCCCCGATCCAGGCCACGGTCACCTGGCCCAGGTCCGGGCTTCGTTCGCTAATAGTCAGCAGGTCGCTTAAGACCTGGCAGGGGTGAAAGCTGTCACTCAGGGCGTTGATTACCGGAACATCCGCATAGCGGACAAGCTCCAGCAGGTTGGCCTGGGAGAAGGTGCGAACCACCAGTCCCTTGGCATAGCGGGAAAGTACCCTGGCGGTGTCCTTCAAGGGCTCGCTGCGGCCCAGCTGGGACTCGGCCGGGGTCATAAAGAGGGTATAACCGCCCGCTTCCCTTGCCGCGACCTCGAAAGAGACCCGGGTCCGGGTGGAGGCTTTCTCGAACAAAAGGACCAGACAACCGCCGGAGAGGCAGTCTAGGATCAGGCCATGGGACTTGATGCGCTGTCCCCTGTCCAGCAGCCCCGAAAGCTCTTCCGCTGGCAGGTCCTCAAGGCTCAGAACGTGACGTGGCATACCTTCTCTCCAGAAAACATGGGTTCGAGGCCTTGGGTTTACCTTGCATGGAGATCAGCCTCACTACTCTTCTCCGATATCCTTCGGAAAGCAATAAGTTATATAACTTGAATCTGCTTCTGTAAAGGGCAGGAGCCGTTTTTCATGGCCGCAGGGGCGAGATCTAGGTGTTTTAAACTTCTAGTGTGCTGTCCGGCAAAAAAGAATAAGAATATTCTATGCCAGAATCATTTGCAGGGTGTTTTTGAACGATTCATCGTAGGTTCTGTTGATTTCCTTCGCTCGTCACGTGGGGGAAACCCGACCGTGATAAAGCTTATAGCCCGGAAAAAGCTTGTGCTTCAAGAATATGGCAAGACTCGCGAAAACCGCAACTACGGAGAGTCGGGTGGGGGCAGGGATGCCCCCGCGTGACGAGCGTTAGGAAATCCAAAACCGAAGGTGCAAAGTGAAAAAACACCCTGCAAATGATTATCTAAGTAGTGTTTCAAGGACGCAACACTAGGGACAGGGCTGCTTGCTCCGTGATCTCGTCCATGAGCGGGCCGTGCTCGTATCCGGCGAGGTGCAGCATGCTATGGGCGAGCATCCGCAGAAAGTGGGCTGTTTCCGATTGCCCGTAGAGATGGGCCTCCCTGCTGACCGCTTGCAGGGAGACCACGATGGAGCCCAGAAAATCGTCCTCCTTATCTGCGGGAAAGCTGAGGACATTGGTCGGACCCACGAGACCGAGAAAGCTGCGGTTGAGCTCCATGATCTCCTTGTCCCCTGTCAGGTACAGCTCCAGCCGGGCATGGTCCAGCTCGAGGAGGGAGAGCAGCCTGCGGGCCGCCAGCTCCGCCTCGCGCCTGGAACACAAGGAGAAATACGGGCTCCGGGAAGAGCGAATCACCTCAATTCTACTAACCGCTCCCTGGATTGTGCTCTTCATAGGCCTGGATGATCTTGGCCACAAGCTCGTGGCGGATGACGTCCTCCCTGCCGAAGTGCATGAAGCTGACCTCCTCCATGCCGGAGAGGATGTCACGGGCATGGATCAGTCCCGACTTCTGGTTGTCCGGGAGGTCGATCTGGGTTATGTCTCCGGTGACGATGGCAGTCGAGTCATGGCCCAGTCTGGTCAAAAACATCTTCATCTGCTCCGGGGTGGTATTCTGGGCCTCGTCCAGGATAATGCAGGCGTTGTTCAGAGTCCTGCCCCGCATGAAGGCCAGGGGAGCCACCTCAATGAGTCCTGTATCCTGCATTTCCTGGAGCTTCTTGGGATCCAGC
This sequence comes from Desulfohalobiaceae bacterium, assembly GCA_021737085.1. Classification (GTDB taxonomy): domain Bacteria; phylum Desulfobacterota; class Desulfovibrionia; order Desulfovibrionales; family Desulfothermaceae; genus JAIPDU01. The sequence continues at coordinate 11,280 of JAIPEP010000017.1, forward strand.
ATGTCCTGGAGGGCATCGTAGAGCGGGCGCAGGTAGGGAGTGATCTTCTCCAGGATATCGCCGGGGAGAAAGCCCAGCTTTTCACCGGCCTCCAGGGCCGGTCGGGTCAAGACGATTTTCCGGACGCTCTTTCGGGTAAGCTGCATAACCGCCATGGCCACGGCCAAATAAGTCTTGCCCGTGCCCGCCGGACCAATACCGAAAACGAGTTCCTTTTCCCGGATGAGACGAAGGTACTCCCTCTGATTTAGGCTCTTGGGCGCAATCGTCTTTTTGTTGGAAACCGCAAAGACCTCTTCTTGGAAAATGCTCTTAAGGTCGCCGGAGGGGTTCTGCTGCAGGTATTTCAGGGCGTGATCCACATCCCTTCCGTACAGGGCGTGTCCCTGGCGGAGCATCTCATAGACCTGGATGAGGAAAGTGCAGGCGAGATTCAGGCTTTCCGGGTCTTGGGAGCTGAGCACGAGCTGAGAGCCCCTGGTTTGGATATCTACTCCGAGCTTGTGGCGTACAAGCTCCAAGGTGTGCTCCTGCGGTCCGAAAAGCTCCCGGGCCAGATAGCTGTCCTGGAATTCCAGTTCCTTTTCCGATACAGGCTTGGAAGTCATTGTTGCCGGTTCCGTACCTCCTTTTCTCTATGTGTCGAAACTTTATTGCTGTACATGTGCCTGACCCCCACTAAGAGACCTATTTCCTTCCATGATTATGTCTAGCTCTCGTTTCTTGACTAAAAAATAAAACAAAGAAGTTAGACACTGGCCTTGGTTATATCTTAGAGCGATTGACAGCTACGGCGCTTTAGCCCTATGCAAACCTCTCCATGTAGTAGCCATCTAGAACCCGAACTTTACGGAAGTGTATATGGACTGGCGTATACTCGGCGCGACCTTCGGGACCATATTCCTCGCGGAACTGGGGGACAAGACCCAGCTGGCCACCCTGATGCTGGCCGCTCAGAGCAAGAGCCCCTGGACTGTTTTCCTGGGCTCCGCTCTGGCCCTGGTTCTGGTCAGCCTGATCGGAGTCCTCGCTGCTCAGGCCCTGGTGCAGTTCCTGCCTTTCCAGCTGGTCAAGAGGGGAGCCGGTATCGGATTTATGCTGCTCGGACTTCTCCTCTTTCTGGACGTGATTTGAGTGCCCGGAGCCGTATTCCTGTCGCGGCTAGCCCCCTATGGCTGCCATGGTTCGTCCACCCGGATCCACTGCACAGCGTTGACGCAGGATCTCATGGCCCATAGGCTTTTGTCTGGCCGCCATGCGCATGACTCGAACAACTTGTTCCAGGCCGAGCTTTTGGGAGCGCAGGATGGGTCTTAGCCTGTATTCCCTGTTGGAAAAGAGACAGGTGCGCAGTCTGCCGTCGGAGGTGATCCGAAACCTGTTGCAAGTGGCGCAGAAGTGTTCCGTCAGGGGAGAAATAACCCCCAAGCGGCCCAGGCCAGTATTCAGCTGGTACATTCGGGCCGGTCCGCTGTTTGGCTTGCTTTCGGAGACAGGTGTAAGTTCCACATATTCCTTAGCTTCGGCAAGAATCTCCCCTGCGCTCCAGACCCTGGAGCGATCCCAGGTTCCGTTGTCCGTGAGGGGCATGAACTCTATAAAACGTACATCCAGGGGATATCTCCGGGCCAGATCCAGGAAGGCGCCAAGTTCGTCGTCGTTGACTCCGCGCATGGCCACGACGTTGATCTTTATTCCCAGTCCAGCATCCAGCCCGTTCTCTATGCTCCTCCAGACCTCGGAAAAGAGATCCCTGCCGCAGAGCCGGGCATAACGCTGCCTGTCCAGGGTATCTAGGGAAATGTTTAGTCGGCTCAGACCTATATCCTTGAGCTGTTGCATCTTTTCCGGGATCAGGGTGCCGTTGGTTGTGAGCCTGAGGTCTAGTTCCGGGAACTTTTCCATAACCCCAGTCAGGAAGGGAAGGAAATCCTTGCGCGCAAAGGGCTCTCCTCCGGTAAGACGTACCTTGTCTACCCCCAGGCGGCGGGCAGCTGCGATGAGCTCCAGGTGCTCCTCGTAGCGCAGGATTTCGCGATGCGGGATAAAGTCCCGTTGCATCCGAGAGCAGTAAGCGCAGCGCAGATTGCAGTGATCAGTGACACTCAGCCGCAGGTAATTGATCCTGCGACCGAATCGGTCCAGGCATGGGGAGTAGCTCATAATGATTACCGCCTTTGTCCAAGTTGTCGGGCAACAGTCGCGTAGGGTGTTTCCTGTCCTGGTAGAAGATTCCGGATCATGAGTTATGTATCTCGCAGAGCAGCTGGCCTAAATCTCGAGCCAAGGACCAACTCCCCACAGCCTATCTTTTCTTGCAGCGCAGGGCAATCAGTTCAGCCTAAGCCCCTGTTCTCTGGATGAATCCAGTTCTACCACCATGCTCTCCAGAGTGTTGTCTATCCGGACCTGCCCCAGATCGGCACCCTTGACAGGTCGTACGTCCCTGACCAAGGCACAGATGACATGGGCCCTGTTCGATAGGGACTGGTAACTGTACAACCCGGCCACTAAGGCCGCATCGAGGATACTACGCCGTGGCACCTCCTGTCCAGCGAAATCCCGCTGCAGGATAACATGGGCCCCGGGGCCGTCCTGGGCGTGAAACCACATGTCGAAAGGTTTTGCGGCCTGACTAAGGAGCTTGTGGTTGGAGCGCTTGTTCTTGCCTCGCACTATAGTAAAATTGTCCTCACTCAGGTATATGGACACCTGGAGTCCCTTCAGCCTGGGGGGCAGCTTGGGGGCGTCCCTTTTTTCCCGGGGAAACCGGGCATCAGCCGCGGCGAGACCTGAAGGGGCAGGCCCAGGCCCATGGTTGCGGAGCTTCTCCATCTCCCTTTCCAGCTCCTGCCTGCGCCGGGCCACCTGCTGCAGTCCCCTGCTGCCCTTCCGGGCCTTGCGGAACAAGGCCTCCATATTTTGCAGATAGGTCAAGGCGGGGTCCAACTCGATGCGCTGGCTCCTCCCCTGCTCGTCCAGAACCTCCACCGCCTCGTACTTACGGTGCGGGTCGTAGCAGTAGAGGTGCGTCTGTAAAAGGAGCCCCCTGTCGTACAGGGAGGCCATCTGCCTCAATCTTTCCTCGTCCTCCCGCACCCGGTCCAGTTTTTTCCGCGTCTTCTTCAGGGCCCTGCTCTTCTCCCGCTCTAGCTCGCGTTTCCCGGAATAGTATGCCTGCAGGACGGTCCAGCCGTAGTAATATGCCGCTTCCTCTGCCGAAGAGCACTCCCGGCATTGCCAGTCTTCTCCCAGCTGATCCCCAGGAGGCCAAGCGGAGAGGAGCTGTCCTCCAGAGGCGGATGTGCAGTGGAAAAAGCTCTCCGGCTTCTCGAAGCGCAGAAAATGGAGAAGCTCCTTTGCCCTCTGCCGGTCCCTTGCCGCAAGGGCGCTGCGCAAAAGAGGGGTCATCTGGGGATAAGTTCGGAAGATCCCGGAATGGGAGAGAGCGGTATCCAGATCCGGCCATTCCGGTTCTTCCTCGAACCCGGCAGGCAATTCCTGGCGCAAGTCCAGACCATGGACTATATCCAGCAGGAGCCACTCCGATCCGGGCTCCAGAAGGAAAGCAGCCTGCCTGCCGGGCCAGTTGGAGGCCACGTCCGCGATCTTGCGCCGCCCGATCCGCTTGCGCCACCACAGGGTCTCTGAGGAGGGTTGTTCCGGGTTGTCCGGCTTAGACGGGGAAAGCAGCAAAAGGCCGTGCTTGGCATGAGAGGCTAGCAGCAGGTGCTGCCGGGAAGCAAGGCGGATGGTCCATACACCGCTCCACGGCTGATATATCCTGTCCATGCGTTTGCCGATCAGACGCGGCCGGAGCTCCTGAAGCAGATAGCGAAAGACGTGTGCATCCATATTCCGGATCCCAAGGGAAAGCCACATCGAGCCGAAAGGAGCGGGGAAAGCATCTGCCTTCTGGATTGCTTGCTAGGTGTAGCCTATGGGTATCCTCCCCTGGAAGAATTCAACCCGAGAGTGCAGATTGCAAAGGGAGGTGGATAAGTAAGATTGGAAACCAGACGCTGTTCCGGTAGAATAACTCCTATTGTCAGTATAGGCTTGTTTCTTTTTGACAAAAAAAACAAAAATAGATATAATCCGCTGATTTTCTTGTTTAATCTTTTGCCAAAACAAGAAGCAGAGCTAGTTTACTTCCCCTTTTCCTGCTCTTCCTGTTTGCTCTTGCAGTCGATGCACAGTGTAGTCACCGGCCTCGCCTTGAGGCGGGGGATGCTGATCTCCTCCCCGCAACCCTCGCAGATGCCGTAGGTGCCGTCCTCTATGCGCTCGAGGGCCTCCTTGATCTTGTTTACCAGCTTACGGTCCCGATCCCGCAAACGCAGGGTAAAGAACTGGTCCGACTCCATGGAGGCACGATCCGCAGGGTCGGCGTATTGTTCATGCCCGTCGGACATATTTTCCAGTGTGCTTTGTCCCTTTTCCTGGATCTCATTGAGCATGTTGTACAGCTCTTCCTTAAAATATTGAAGATCCTCCTGGTACATGGAAATTTATCCTCCTTCACTTCTATGCAGTTGCTCGAAGTAGCTATTGGGCGCAGCAGCACAAGCCCATTTCACAGCAGGTATCTGCCGCAGGTCCCGATCTTCAAAAATGGGAGTGCATTATATGGCACTCAACGCAGGCTATCCTGGCGCTCTGGAGACGTGCCTTCGGAAAAGGCCTATTACAATTTAAACCTAAAATGTTTTTTATAGCGCATATCTCCTGTTGCGTAAAGGGTCGAGCCTCAGGTTCAACTCCCCTGCAGCACACCCCGGCAGGAACCGAATTAGCTGCCTGCTCCTATCCAATTGGCGGCCTCCCCTATACCGGACATCCTCTTGCCTGAAAAGGTTTTACTTCTTGACACCCAAGGGCATTTTTTTTATAAATCCATATTAGGCCAGCGGGAGTAGCTCAGCAGGTAGAGCGCAACCTTGCCAAGGTTGAAGTCGCGGGTTCGAGTCCCGTCTCCCGCTCCATACACGAGGCGGCATAGCCAAGCGGTAAGGCAGAGGTCTGCAAAACCTCCATTCTCCGGTTCGAATCCGGATGCCGCCTCCATTTTATTTCGGCCTCTCGGGATACATACCTTTCCAGGTTAAAGCGGGAATAGCTCAGTAGGTAGAGCGCAACCTTGCCAAGGTTGAAGTCGCGGGTTCGAGTCCCGTTTCCCGCTCCATGCTTTTCCAAGCCAAACCGTAGAGTTTGGCTTTTTTTCTATGAACCGGGCTGGCTTGCGGGCAAGGAATTTTATGAAGGAAACAACCAGCGGATCCGGCTTTTCCGAAGCAGCCACACTGGATGAGCTCCTAGAGATTGCCTCCAGTAGATTCGAGGTCCATTTTGAGCGGATCACCATTCAGGATACTGGATTGGACATCCTGCAGATAAGCGACCTGGAAGACTATATCGACCGGCTCGCCGAGTCCACCGGTCCCGGGCAAACCCTGCACTTGCCTTACTGGGCCAAGATATGGCCCACTTCTATACTTCTCAGCTACTATGTGCAACGCTTGGCGGATGCCTCCCACGGCGAGCTTTTGGAGATAGGCGCCGGTATCGGGCTCTGCGGTCTGACTGCCGCAGCCCGGGGCATGCGGGTGTGCGTCTCGGACAGCGATCCGGATGCCCTGCTCTTCGCTCGAATCAATATCCTAAAAAACGGGCTGCAAGATCTGGCGGAGGTGGCAGAGGCCGACTTCACCACAAGCCGGCTTTCCCGCAGATTCACTCATATAGTGGGCTCCGAGGTCCTTTACCGGGAGGAGCACTACCAGCCCCTTCTCTCCTTCCTGCGGAACCACCTCGAACCCAGCCCGGAATCGGAGATCGTGCTGGCCAGGGACTATCGCATCGGGGCCAAGCCCTTCTTTCGGGCGGCCCGGAAGGAGTTCTCCATCCAGGAGAAAACTCTGGGTTACAGGGAGACCACCGGATCCGAAGGCCAGGGAGAACGCCATTTATGCGCCATATCCCGGCTCAGGCCACTGACGTGATCTGAGGCCAAAGTTCGGAGACCGGAGGTCGCATAGTGGATGCGGAATGTTACATGCGGGATGCTGGAATGCGGGAAAGCATCACCATCAGTGTCTGCCCGGATTTTTTCGCGATCCTCTCCTCCTTTTTCCTTACCCTGGCCCTCAATCCTTCCATTCGCAGCCCTGAGACCCTAAGACTTAAACACTGAAAACTTTCCAACGCATTTATGTTCCCCTTCAAGCCGTGCCCCAAGAGTAACCAGTCGGTCCTGGACAAGGCCTGTTCCCCCGCACAAACCGTATCCCGGGTCAAGCAGGCAGTCAGGGAATGCGGGGAGAGTATCTTTTCCCGCACGGAACGGATCGATACGGGCAGGTTGGGCATACCGGTCTATATTTCCCATTGCGGGGAAATGGCCCGGGAGATATTGCCCACGACCAAACAGATGGGAAAAGGACCCACGCCGAAGCAGGCCGAGGCTTCGGCCCTGATGGAGCTTGTGGAGCGTTATAGCCTGTTCAGCTTCTGGCAGGATGAATCGCGTTTCGAGCATCTGACCTGGAGTGAAGCGCGACAGCGGTTCGGGAATCAGCTCATTCCCGTCACGGAAATACTCCAGTCGGTAAACGAGACCATTTCCCCGGAACAAGCCGAAGAAGTCCTGGATCTCGTCCGCTGGCGCTTTTGCACTGCCTGGCACATTCAGGGTCATAGCGAATCCGTCCTCCCCATGGACTGGTTCAAGAAGCTCAACGAATTCAATGGTTCCTCTGCGGGAAACACTGTAGAAGAAGCCGTCCTGCAGGGGGGGTGCGAGCTCATTGAAAGGCACGTGAGCGCCCTGGCGAACCGGGATCGTCCCGTTTTGCCCACTCTAGACCCGGAGAGCTTTAGCGACCCGATACTCGTCCAGTTGTGGCGCTCCTTCGCGGAGCAAGGAATCAGGGTCCGGCTCAAGGATTTCAGCCTGGGCATGGGGATCCCCACGGTAGGAGTCCTAGCTTATGATCCGAGCACCTTCCCCGGGCTCAGCGAAATAGTGCTCACAGCCGGAACCGCCACTTCCCCGGAAAAAGCCGCGATCAGGGCCCTCACCGAAGCGGCTCAGCTAGCCGGTGACTTCCACACCGGGGCCTGCTACGACCCTTCCGGACTGGACAAACCCCGGAGTCTCGAGGAGTGCGACTGGCTCCGACGGGGAGAAACCATCCCCCTCCAGGAGCTACCGGACATCAGCGACAAGGACATCGCCAGGGAGGCGCTCCTGTTGGCCGACTGCCTCAAGCAAAGGGGATACACCTTGTACGTCGTGGACACCACTCACGCTGGTCTGGAAATACCGGCAACCTATTGCATCGCTCCGGGGCTTCTCTTCCGCGAGCGGGCTCAAGAGGCAAGCCTGGGGCTCTTCGTGGGCCGTATCCTTGCCGAGGAACAACCGCCGGGCACCGCAGCAGAGGGCCTGGAACGCCTGGAGAAGATCTATCCCGAAGCCCATTTTGTGCCCTTCTTCCGCGGCATGCTCTATTTGCGGCAGGGACTTCCCGGGCGTGCCCTGGAATGGTTCCAGACGGCCGAACCAGAGCAGCCCACTACGGAAAGCAGGGCTCTGGCCGCCTTCTACCAAGGCTACTGTCTCGGGCTTTGCGGCGAATGGGAGGCAAGTCTTCCCCATCTGAGCCGTGCAGTGGAATACAGCCCCACGAACCATACCTACCGCAATCAGCGCGGAGTGGCCTATTTCCGTACCGGCCGTTACCAAGAGGCGGCTGGGGAATTCAGCGCGGCCCTGGAGATCGATGCCGGCTCAGCTTTGGATATGGCCAATCTGGGGCTGTGCTACGAATACATGGGCAAGGAGGGAGCGGCAGCCGACTTCCTGCACACCAGCCTGGAAATGGACCCCTCACTAGATTTCGCCTGGTCCCATCTCCAAAAGCTGAGTCGGGCCTAGGGGATTCTATATGGAGAGTTCTCCGAACACAGCCCCATCTGTCAGGGATTTCTATTTTCCTGACTCGGCAGGCTCGCTTGACAAGCTTCGGCTCTTCTTCTTATATTCTTCTTGACAACCATAAGGCAGAGGCTGGCTTGACTTCTCAAGGCATTCGTATTAAGGCAATTTGAGTTTATCAAAGGCAATCGAGGAAGTTGCAAGAACACTTGTTTTAAGGAGGTTAAAAATGGCAACAGTGGAACACAAAGGGAAAACGTTCGAGATTGACGAGGACGGCTTCCTGCAGAATTTCGATGACTGGAGCGAAGAATGGGTAGATTATGTTAAAGAATATGAGGGCATCAAGGAACTCACAGACGAACACTGGAAAGTGATCCATTTCCTGCAGGATTACTATAAGAAGAACGGCATTGCCCCTATGGTACGCATCCTGTCCAAGGTCACCGGTTTCAAGCTGAAGAAGATCTACGAGCTTTTCCCCTCCGGACCCGGGAAAGGGGCCTGCAAGATGGCCGGCCTCCCCAAGCCCACCGGCTGCGTGTAAGCAGCAAAAACGTGTCCTTGGCACACAAAAAGACGGTTTGCCCCCGTCTTTTTGTGTGCTCATTTTTTACAGCCGAAAAATTCGGGACCATAAATGCAGCAGCCCGAAAACATCGGCTACACGATCCCTGCCTCCATCCCCAAACGACGCACTCTCTCCGCTTCTTCCGGTTTATATCGTTTTAAGCACCCCTTGATGTAGCGCTGCAGCCGCAGATCCAGATTCTCTTGGAGCAGATAGCGCTGTTTCTGGGAAAGGGGTTCCTGCCTCAGTATGCCGAGCAGGCTGTAGATCCTGTAGAGATCCAGGCCGATGATCTTTCTGGAGAGCTGATCCGGATGCCCCCCGTATTTGCAGACCAGTGCCCGGGGAAAAAGGCCGAAGGAATAGCGCAGACTGGCCCGGAGCCAGAGATCGTAGTCCTCGCATGCGGGGAGATCGGTGCGGAAAGGTCCTACCCTCTTCCAGAAGGAAGGAGTGAATAACACACAGGAAGGGCTGACCAGGCAGAGGTCTAGAGAGGGCTCGAAGATCCAGCCCGCCCGTTTGCGGTGTCTTAGCCCCGGATTGATCCGGGTGCCGTTCCTGACCCACACTTCCTCGCACTGTGACACTTCGAAACCGGTTTGGGCCTGAAAGGCAAGGTGCCGCTCCAGCTTGTCCGGCATCCATACATCATCCGAGTCCAGCAGGGCGATCATATCTCCCCTGGCCTGAGCAATGGCCAGGTTCCTCGCGGAGGAGACACCCTTCCGCTGCTGCCGCAGGATCCGCAAACGCCGATCCGACCAGGAGCGAAGTCCTCGGACACTGTTGTCAGTCGATCCGTCGTCAACTATGATGAGCTCCAGTTCGGCGTGGGTCTGGGAAAGGACCGAAGCCGCGGCGCGGCGCAGCATGTGCCCCCTGTTGTAAGCGGGAATCACCACGGAAACGAGCATAACTTCCTGTCTGTTATCTGTTACCTGTTGTCCGGCCCCATAACGATATGACCGGGCCTGAAGGGCTATCGCCCGGTCCCGGATGTTACGCTTCGAGCATCCTACCCCAGCTTGGAAGGCTTTTGTGTGCTAAGTGTGACATAATTTGCCAACAGGGAAGGAAATGAGAACCTGCGAAACTGTGCGCTGCAGGGAACTGGCCCGGGTGGTGGCCGAGATTTTCGCCAAGGGCCTGACCTGGGACGAGAAGGCAGAGCACTACCTGGAGTCCGTTGTCGGCTGCGAGGACTCCACAGAGCTGCCGGCGATCCTCCGGGACAGCGCCCACCCGGAGCACCGCTCCCTGCTCGAGCTTGTCTACTTCCCGGACATAGAGTCCCGCCTGGAGCTGGAGCCCGTCCTCAGGGAGTTTTTAATTGGGGAGGAAGACATCTTCCATGTGGCAGAAAGCGCTGCAAACATGGCTCCGAACACACGCCTGCTCACCAATGCCGGTCCCTTGGATTTCGCCACCTCGAGCATTGGGGCCGCACTCTTCGTCTCCAGGCTCCATCCGCAACGGCAGCCGGATCCGGAAATTGCCACGCTTCTGGAAGAACATCTACCCTACTGGGATGCGTTGCGCTGTCGAGTCCATCTGAGGGGCTGCCGCGAGGTCTTCCCCCAGCCTGCACGCCGCCTGCTCATGGATTTCACTCGGGAAATGGCCCATGACCGCAGTTTCGAAGACGGGTTCCTGCATCTTCTCCGCCTCGCTCCGGAAATACCGGTGGAAACCGATGCCGTAACAGCCTTGCTCTCCCGGCGTTTCCAACTGGAGAGCGCCCTGGACCGGGCCAGGCAGCAGGAGAAGGATCTGGCCTCTCACGCAGTGGAAACCATGCTGACGCAGAGGGCCTCGCTACTCAGCATAGATGTGGAGGCGGTCCGAAAGGAGATGGATTGGCTGGACCGGATTCTGGTCCATATCTATCAGGTTATGCCCGCTCCGAAAAGCGGCCCGGAAATCACCCTGGAGCGCGAGGAGTCTCCACAAGACTACCGCCAGCTCTTCGACTTCTTTTCCCGCTTCGACTCCTGAACCCCCTTCGCTGCAGCAGGGCTCTCTATTTCAAGTGCTGAGCCTGCCTCCAAGGATGCCGTTCTATCCGAAGAGGGTTTTACCCACGGATTTTCCATTGACAACAGTGTCCTCGTGATATCTAATGCATTATACTTTTCTGATAAAGCATTTCTATGGCTCAGGGCAGGTATTGCAGGGTCCTTTCTTGCCCAGGGTTAAACGTAATCATTTAACAGGAAAGCATCCTTATGCAGGACCTGAAAGACAAGGAAGCCCAAGTGGATAGCCTTATCCAGAATGGGGAAAAAGAAGACGCAGTGGCGAGCCTCTATGAGCTCATTATCGCCTATGCCAAACAAAAGGACTTTGCTAAGGCCGAGGCCTTGCGGGAACGCCTCTATGAGCTCGACCCCATGGCCATCAGGGAAATCGCCCAGACAGGCGACATAATAGAGCAGGAAAAAAGCCAGTCCCTGGATCGAGAGCACATGGAGCTATGGTCCGGCCTGTACAAGGACCTGTCTCCGGAGGAAACGAATGCGCTCTACTATTCCCTGACTCCTGCCCGCTTTGAGCCCGATTCGCCCCTGTTCCAAGAGGGGGATACAGACAGATCTCTTTACTTCTTGGAAAAGGGACAGCTCAAGATCAGCTTCCACAAGCAAGGCAAGGAAATGTATCTTACCACCTTGCAACCCGGAGAGACAGTGGGAGCGGAGACCTTCTTCGCCAGAACCAGTGAGCGCACCTTCTCCGCAATCCCGCTCACAACGATCCAGGCAAATGTATTGTATCCCTCGGCTCTGGACAAACGGGAACAGGATTCCAGCAACCTGCAATCCGTGGTATACGACTTCTGTTTCCAGAAGGACAGGATCACCGAACTGCTTAAGGAGCAGGAACTAGATCGACGGAAACAGGAGAGGGTCCGGATCAGCGGCACCCTCGCCGTACAGGTCATGGACAGCGGAGGCAAGCCGGTAAGCAGGCCCTTCAAGGGAGAAATCCAGGACATCTCCACCGGAGGAATGTCTTTCTCCAACTATTTTAAGACAAAAAAGACCGCCCTCTCTCTTCTGGGTAGGCGTATCGCGATAGTATGTAAACTCCAGGCCCAGGGCTCCTGGCAGGAGATCAAGAAGCTTTCCCAGGTGGTTGCGGTGCAATCGCATCCCTTTAGCGAATACAGTTTCCATATCCGGTTCGATAGGCCCATTTCCTCGAAATTGGTAAACAGTCTTGATACCTCTGACACATCCGGGAAGAGCCCGGATCTGGATCTGGAAATCTAAGCTCGCTGTTGCGGGTATTTGAGTCCCCATTGTACAGTTGTCGCCCTTATGGTCCCTCCTTGTTCTGGTCTTGGTTTTCCCGGGATCGGCTTCGCCTGGAACGGCCCAAGAGCCAGTAAGCGAGACCACCCGCTCCGGCGAGGAAAACTACGCCCAGGACTAGGAAGCGAATGAACTGGGCGTCGACGATCCCAAGAGCAAAAGCGAGCAGGACCATAGGGCCAAGGACAAGGATCACGTCGGGCAGTCGCATAGCAAAGACCTCCGGGGTTCACTACACAATCACCCCAAAAGCGGGACCAGGTCAACAGGCCTGTGCATTTTTATCTACACACTCGTTTATTTTTCTCGCACATGCCTCAAGGCCTCAGTAAAATTTTTGGCAGACCGGGCTGTGGAGAAGGGATTAGGAGGCTTGCTCCTGCACCAGCCTGAGAAACTGGTCCTCGTCCAGAATAGTGGCCCCTACCTCCCTGGCCCTGTCCAGCTTGCTCCCCGGCTCCTCACCGGCAACAATATAGTCCAGCTTGCCGGATACCGAGCCCACCACCTTGCCCCCGGCGGCTTCGGCCAGCTCCCGGGCTCGATTCCGGGTCAAGTTGTCCAGCCTCCCGGTAAAGATCAGCCGCTTTCCCTGGAGAGGACCGCTTCCCTCTAGAGGAGAGCCGCTTTCCTCGGATCCCGGCCAGAGTCCGGCCTGCTTCAGTTTCTCCAGCATCCTTTTGTTTGCTGGATTGGCAAAGTAGGAGCGTATGGAGGCCGCTATTTCCGGACCGATGTCCGGGATCTCCTGCAGTTCCTGCTCCGAAGCGGCCTGCACCTGATCCAGATCACGGAAATAGGAGGCCAGGACCCTGGCTGTCTCCCATCCCACCAGGCGAATGCCCAGGGCGGAGATGAGACGCTGTAGATCGGCCTGTTCCCTGGCCCGCTCCATGGCCCTAAGTATGTTCTCCGCGAGCTTGTCCCCCATGCGCTCCATCTGCACCAGCTGCTGCTTTCGCAGATGGAACAGATCGGCGAAATCCTGAACGTATCCCCCATCCACAAGGGCCTCTATCCACTTGTTCCCCAGCCCCTCTATATCCAATCCGGACTTGGAGACGAAGTGGATCAGGGCCTGCTTGAGCTGGGCCGGACAGGAGGAATTCAGACAGCGGTAGGCCACCTCTCCGGGGAGCCGGTCCACACGTCCTCCGCAGGAGGGGCACTGTCCCGGAAAGCGGAACTCCTGTTCCTCTCCGGTTCGCTTCTCCGGAAGGGGCCGCACCACTTCGGGGATCACATCCCCTGCCCGCTGCACCACTACCCTGTCCCCTATCCGCAGATCCTTGGCCCGTATCTCGTCCTGGTTGTGCAGGGTGGCCCGGGAAACGGTCACTCCTCCCACGGAGACCGGCTCCAGCAGGGCCACCGGCGTCAAGGTGCCGGTGCGTCCCACCTGGACCTGGATCCGCTTCAGCTCCGTCTCTGCCTGCTCTGCCAGGAACTTGATGGCCATGGCCCAGCGGGGGGCCCGGGCGGTGGAGCCCAGTCGGTCCTGCTGGTCCAAGCTGTTCACCTTGGCCACTACCCCGTCCGCCTCGAAGGCCAGATTCAGGCCTCCGGATTCAAGGTGGCGGAAATAGTTCTTCACCTCCTCCGCATCCCCACAGAGACGCGCCCCGGGGACGATGCTCAACCCTAGGCCGGACAGGCCGTGTATGATCTGTTCCTGGGTGAGCCACCTGTCTGTCCCGTCCGGCCAGCGGACCAGCCCTACGCCGTAGGCGAAGAAACGAAGCGGCCGGGAGGCAGTGATGCCGGGATCCAGTTGCCGCACGGACCCGGCTGCGGCATTGCGAGGATTGGCGAAGACACGCCTGCCCTGCTCCTCCTGTTGCTTATTCAGCATATGGAAGTCGGACAGGCTCATGATCACCTCTCCGCGCACTTCCAGATAGTCGGGAACGTCCTGCTTTGTTTCGCCGCGCACGGGGATTCGCAGGGGCAGATTGCGCAGGGTGGCCATGTTCCTCGTGACCTCCTCCCCGGTGTACCCGTCTCCCCGGGTGCAGGCCGCGGTATAGTTGCCCCCTTCATAGATCACTTCCACAGCCAGTCCGTCCAGCTTGGGATCCACCCAGAAGGAAAAGGATTCGCCGGGGAGCATGCGCTGCAGGCGCTCCACATAGCTGTCCCATTCCGTAAGATCAAACACGTTGTCCAGACTGGACATGGGCAGGGAATGGCTGCGGTGGCTAAAGGCCTCCGAGGGCTCAGCCCCGATGCGCTGCGTGGGCGAATGGGGCACCCTGAGCTCGGGATGGCGCCGCTCCAAGTCCTGCAGCTCCCGGAACAGTGCGTCGTATTCCGCGTCGGAGATCTCCGGATCATCCAGGACGTAGTAACGGTAATTGTGATATTCCAGGAGCTGTCTGAGCCGCTCCGCTCTGCTCGCGATGTCCTCCTGGCTCATAACCGAACTCTCCGCCAGAATATTGATGGTGACTTCCTAAGCTCTCCGAGCATCCGCCAGTCTTTCCTTTTACCTTTTACCTTCCACCTTTCACTTTTCACCTCCCAACACTACTGCATCAGGAGAGCTTGACCAGGACCTCGCGCATATCCGCTATCTTGTCCCGCAACCGGGCCGCCTTCTCGAACTCCAGGTCCTTGGCGGCCTGACGCATCTCCTTTTCCAACTGCTTGATCTGCTTGGCCAGATCCTTGGGATTCGTGGAATAGACCCCCTCCTCCTCCGCGACCTGCAAAGCGCTTTTGGCCTCGGTTTCCTCCCCTACCTGGTAAAGTGGATTGTGCCAGCTTTTTTGGATAGTTTGGGGCTGGATGTTGTATTTGCGGTTGTGCTCCTTTTGGATGTTCCGCCTCCGTTCCGTCTCCTGCCTGGCCTGCTCCATGGATCCGGTGATCCGGTCCGCGTACATGATGATCCGGCCGTTCTCGTTCCGCGAGGCCCGGCCAAAGGTCTGGATCAGGGAGCGCGTGGAGCGCAGGAACCCCTCCTTGTCCGCGTCCAGTATGGCCACCAGGGAGACCTCCGGGATGTCCAGCCCCTCCCGGAGGAGATTGATCCCCACCAGAACGCTGAAATCGCCCTGGCGCAGGGACTGGACTATGGAAACGCGCTCCAGGGTGTCGATGTCCGAGTGCATGTACTTCGTGGGAACCCCCCTGTCCTGCAGGTATTCGGTGAGATCCTCCGCCATCCGCTTGGTCAGGGTGGTGACCAGGACCCTTTCCCCTCGCTCCTGGCGCTTGCGGCACTCGCTGATCAGGTCGTCCATCTGTCCCGCTGTGGGCCGAATTACGATCTCCGGGTCCACCAGCCCGGTGGGACGGATGATCTGCTCCACCACCAGCCCCTTGGAGCGCTCCTTCTCCCATTCCGCGGGAGTGGCGGAGACGTACACCGTCTGGTTGATCCTCTCCAGGAACTCGTTGAACCCCAGCGGCCGGTTATCCAGTGCGGAGGGCAGCCGGAAGCCATAGTCCACAAGTGTCTTTTTCCGGGACTGGTCCCCGTTGTACATCCCCGCGATCTGGGAGACGGACACATGGGACTCGTCCAGGAAGAGGAGGAAATCGTCCGGAAAATAGTCCAGCAGGCAGGACGGCGGCGTTCCCGGGGGCCTGCCGTCCAGGTGCCGGGAATAGTTCTCGATCCCGTTGCAATATCCCAGCTCCTCGATCATCTCCAGGTCCAGCATGGTTCGCTGTTCCAGGCGCTGGGCCTCCAGGAGCATGTTGTTCTCCCGGAACCAGGCCAGACGGTGCTGCAGCTCCTCCCGGATATCCTCCATGGCCCGCTGCAGGTTGTCCCGATCCGAGACGTAGTGGCTCGCCGGGTAGATTACTGTCCGGTTCAGGTCGGAAAGGATCTCCCCGGTCAGGGGGTTGATTTCCTGCACAGACTCCACCTCGTCCCCGAAAAACTCCACTCGCAGGGCCTGCTCGTGCCTGTACGCGGGGATGACCTCCACCACGTCACCCCGGGAGCGGAAGGTCCCGCGGTGGAAATCGTAGTCGTTTCGCTCGTAGTAGATCTCCACCAGGCGCTGCTTCAGCTCCTCCGGGCTCATCTGCTGGCCCGCTCCCACG
>JAIPEP010000151.1 GCA_021737085.1 Desulfohalobiaceae bacterium
TCTGCATCTGAAGGTCGTAAGTATTCTTCAGCTCCTCCTCTACCCACTGCCGGTAGTCCTCGCTGACCTCCTCCTCTTCGCCGGTCCGCACGTCGCGGACGAGCTGGCTGTAGCCATGGGAGGGCAGGCCGAGCACATGAAATATGATCAAGTGGGCCTCGTGCACCCTGGCCAGGTCAAAGGCGACCTTGGCCGCGTTGTCGCAGGCGGGTGAACCGGTTGTGGCAAAAAGAACCCGTTCAAACATAGCTCCTCTCCTTGTGTTGCATTACAGGGTGCATCTGTCGGGTGCCCCCTGGAAACTCAGATGCCATATGATAGTGTCCACTGCCTCGAAAAGGGTGTACCTGGTGGCGAAATCCAGACTGTCCAGGCTGTCCCCGAAAACCACGTGGCGAAGGGGGCCCAGGGACAGAGGCTCGTCCAGTACCGCCCCATAGCTGTATTCCTTGACATCCCGGACCTCCTCCTCTTCCACGGCGCAAAACAGGC
Source organism: Desulfohalobiaceae bacterium (assembly GCA_021737085.1). Classification (GTDB taxonomy): domain Bacteria; phylum Desulfobacterota; class Desulfovibrionia; order Desulfovibrionales; family Desulfothermaceae; genus JAIPDU01. The sequence continues at coordinate 493 of JAIPEP010000151.1, forward strand.
AGTAGATCTGCACCGTGCGCTCGTACGGGGCGCCGATCAGCTCCACCCGCTTCATGAGCTCCAAGTGGCGCAGCCCTGCGGTAATGCATCCCTGCGGCGGCCATTTGGACATCTCCTCCAGACAGGACCCAAAAAAGGGACTGAGCCTGGCCAGATCCGGATAGGCCTGGATGCAGCGAAAAAAGGAGCGAAGGGTACAATCCGGAGCCAGCAAGAGGCCGGAGCCCAGATAGGCGAAGGGATCCTCCACCGGCCGATCCCCGTATCGTGAAATGAGCCCGCCGTCTGCGGCGAGATACACGCCTTCCTGACCCATGCTCTTCTCCCTCTTTCCAGAGTCCAGACCAACTGATGTATGGCTCGGGAATAACCGGGGCTCGCGAACGGCAGACGGAAAGTCCGGCCCGTCCGTGCAGCCTGGAATCAACCCTGGCTATCCCCTGTTTCGCAACCATTCCCGCTACCGGGGCGCTCCGGCAGCCAAACCCTGAAGCAGCTCCCCCTTCCGGGTCGGGATGTCCAGTCCAGGGTGCCGTTATGCTCCATCACCGCCTTTTTGCTGAACATAACCCCCAGACCGAAACCCTCCTTGGTCTTGCCGCTGGCAAAGGGCAGACCCAGCCTGTTCTGCATTTCCTCGTCCATGCCGCAGCCATTGTCCTCGACCTCCAGGAGCACTCCAGGGTCCTGACCCATTCTGCTGCGCAGAACCACCCGCGGCAGGACATTGTCTCCCTCGTTTTCCATGACTGCATCCAGGGCATTCTGCACCAGGTTCAGCAGACACTTTCTTATCGACTCCGGATCCATGCGCACCATGGGCAGCTCAGGGGCCAGCTCCAGATCCAGGTCAATCCCGCGAGAGGTGGCCTTGTCCCGATACAGGGCGTGCACCTCCCGAAGCGGACGGTTGGGATCGCACCACTCCAGACGCAGGGACCTGGGCCGGGCCAACTGTAGGAGCTCCAGGGAAAGATCCTTGAGCATGGACACATTGGCCTTAAGCATACCCCAGCCCTGCTCCCGGTATTCCGCCCGGTGCTCCCCCTGTTCCAGGAGGTAGATGCTCCCCTCCAGGCCTCCGGCGATGTTCTTGATCGTATGCGACAGCCCCACAACGGCCTGCCCCGCTAAAGCCCACCTCCGGGCGTCACCCAGCTCCCGGCCGCGCCGCTCCAGCAAGGCTTCCAGTCCGCTAGTGTATTCCCTGACCCCCTGCTTCAGCTCAAGGCGCTCCTCCGTCCTTCTTAGGGCCTCCTGCAGCGCCTCATCTCGGACCGGCTTGGCCAGAAAGTCAGCCGCGTCCCACCTCAGGCCCTGCACCGCTGTATCCATGTCCCCGAATCCGGTGAGCAACAGGACCTCCATATCCGGATGCTCGGTCTTGATCCGCTTCAAGAGCTCCAGGCCACCCATCCCGGGCATCTTAATATCCGAGATCACCACTTCCGGCTGAAAGACTGCCATCCTCTCCAGGGCCTCCTCCCCGCTCCGGGCCGTCTCCACCTCGTAGCCCATGTCCCGGAGGCTGAGGGAGAATACCTTTCGTATGCCCTCCTCGTCGTCGACAAAAAGGAGCCTCCTTCCCATCAGCCGTCCTCCGCGCGGGGAAACTCCAAGATGAATCGCGTATAGGCCTCTTCCTCGGATTCCACCCGGATCACACCGCCGCAGTCCTGTACGATGCGATAGCTGATGGACAGGCCCAGGCCGGTCCCCTTGCCCACCTCCTTGGTGGTGAAGAAGGGCTCGAAGATGCGATCCCTGGTGGCCCTGGGAATGCCCCGCCCGGTATCCTGGACCCGGGCGAGGACCCGGTCCCCCTCGGACCAGGTGACCAGCTCGATGCGCTTTTCCGCCTCCGGCAGACGGTCCGCCTTCTCCTCGATGGCGTCCCGCGCGTTCAGGAGCAGATTAATGAACACCTGCTCCAGCTGGTTCGATTCCCCCCGGATGAGCGGAAGATCCGGCTCCAGCTCCCAGGCCACCTCGATCTCGCGCAGCTTGAGCTGCTGGCTGAAAATATCCATGGCGTTCCGCAGCACGGAATTGAGCTGCACGCCCTCCGATCGAACCTCGGGCTTGCGGCTGAACTCCCGCATGTGATTGATGATCTTGGTGGCTCGCTCCACATTGGTATCGATCTCCTCGAGCATGGCCCCCACTGTCTCCTCAGCAAACGTTTCCGGGTCGAGACGCTTTCGAGCCAGAAAGTTGCTCGCCGTGCGGATCACGGTCAGCGGCTGATTGAGCTCGTGGGCGATCCCGGAGGCCATTTCGCCCAGGGTGGTCATCTTGCTGGACTGAATCAGTTGCTGCTCGGTTTCTAGGCGTTTGGTGATGTCGCTCGCGGTCACCAAAAGCACCCTGCGGTCGTTGTATTCCGACGGTGAAACCCGTATGGCGGTGTACACGATTCCGCCCTCCCTGGTCCGTTGACGGCTCTTCTGGATATAGCTCGAGGAGGCGAGCAGATCGGAGTACTCCTGTCGTTCCCTCTCCAGAAAGAGATCCAGGAAGTTCGTCTGCAGCAGCTCCTCTTTCTCGTACCCGTATAGGGAAGGGACCCGATCGTTGCAATCGATGATGGTAAGTCGCTTGGCATCCAGGACGAAGACCGGATTGGGGATATTGTTGAATATGGCCCAGTACTTGTTCTCGGAGCGGCGCAGATCCTCTTCCAGTTTCTTCCTCTCGGTAATGTCCAGACACATCTCCATCACCGCTTCCACCTTGCCGCGCGGATTGTGGATGGGCGCAGTAGTGACCAGCCAATGGGCCTGGCTTCCGTCCTTGACGTAGCCCGACTCCTCGCTGGTATGGACCCTGCCGTCGCGGAAGGTCTTCTCCACAGGGCACTCCACGCACTTCTCACTTCGTCCTTTGTACGCCCTGTAGCAATGCTCCCAGCGCTTGGGGGCGAACTTGTGCTCGAATTCCCGATTATAGCTGATCAAGCGGTACTGCCGGTCCTGGACCGTGATCAGGCACGGGACCAGTCCGTAGAGCTGCTCGTAGCGTTCCCTTTCCCGGGTGATCTCCTTGTGCTTCTGCTCGATCTCCCCCCCCATGTCCTCTATAGCTCGGGCCAGCTGGCCCATTTCATCCTGCTGGCCCACATCCAGTCGTGTAAATTGCTCTCCTCTGGCGATCTTCTGAGTGGCCCGGATCATACCCTTCACTGGCCTGTTGATGAAGCGCTGCACGAACAGAGCGAAAGCCAAATAAGTAGCAAGAAAAACAAACAAGGCAAAAAAGACGGTGTACCTTTCGTAGGCAGCAAGTTTTTCATCCACGCCTCTGAGGCTCACCACCACGTCCAGCAGCCCCAGGACCTTTTCCTCCTCAGTGTGGGCGTGACACGTGGCCTGGTAACAAGAGGGCTCGTTGTAGATGGGACTGATCACCCCCATGTAGCGATGTCCGGACTCGCTTCGGAACACCCGTATCCGCTTATCCGGCCCCGGCGTGCTCCTGAACGAGTCCTGGCCGTGACAGCTCCGGCACCTTTCTTCCCTCTTGGTGACACGCTCGCCAAGCTCCTCCTGTCGGTTGGAAAAAGCAATGGCCCCTTTCTTGTTGAAGATCCGGATATTACGGATCTTCTCCTGTTTGCCGATATTGTTTACAATGGCCCCGATGTCCTGCCGGGCATTGTGAAGCATGGCATACCTGGACCCCAGCCGGATGGTCTCCGTAAGCTCCAGGAGCTCGGACTGTACATTGCCCATGAGGGTGTTCTTCTGATAGGTTACATTGAAATAGGACCACAGGCCGATGCTACCCAGCAGAATCACACCCACGGTCAAAAGGACCTTGAAGAGCAGCCTTTGCCGAATGTTTTGCCAGAAACCCCACATAGCAGCCTATCGGGAGATACGGAAATGAAGCTGTCCACCCGGACCCGCTACGGCCTTCGCATGCTCGTGAGCATTGCCGGAGCTCAGGAGACGACCTCCCAGCCCGTCCCCCTGCATCCCATCGCTGTGCAACAGAACATCTCCTTCAAGTACCTGGAAAAAATCTGCCGCACTCTCAAAGACAGCGGCTATCTCCTGGGTAAGCGCGGTCCCAAAGGGGGATACCGTCTTCGCATTTCTCCGGAGGGCATTTTCTTGGGCGAGCTAGTTAAGGTCCTGGAGAACGAGATAAATTTCATCGACTGCTGTATATACGAAACCTCTTGCTTCCAAAGTGCCCAATGCCCTACGAAACAGCTTTGGCGGGACCTGCGCCGGACCATCATCGACAGGCTCAACACCTATACTCTGGCGGATCTCATCCACACTTCGCAAGTCTGCCCTCTGGAGGGAATAAATGCTGAAAGTCCGGCATCACGTCGCGACAGCCCCCTGTAAGCGGTATCTTCACCTTTCTGCAGTCCCTTTTTGCTCCGTTGACAGCACATCATAATGCAAACAAGTACCCTTCTAACTTCCCATCCTAGCAGACACCCTTTTCCGCCTCCCTACCCGCCGCCAGGCCCTACTTACCATCAGGTTTCCGGTAAAAACACCGCAAGAGAAAGCGCGTCAGGTCCTTCCACGCAATGGGGGCCGATACACGGATTCTGCAAAGATAACAAAGTATTTCAGATAGTCACATTTTCCGTCAGAATATCATTTTTCCCTTTCCGTGCAACCGCATTCTTTATTCCATACTTCCTGGGTATGAAAAGAATAGGGTGACGCAGTAGCAAAGCTATGCTATAATTTACATAAAGTCCCTGGAATTTCAAACGGAGAGGACTCATGCCGCAAGATCTGGACTGGACGGGAGGTGAGCGCATCCTTTTGGATCTAGGGAGTCTTCCCCAGGAGGCCCAACGCCTTGTGGAGCTCCAATTCAGTCCTGACGGGGAACGCGTGGGATATATCCTCAGCTTTTCCGAAGGTGAGTGCCGTATTGGAAGCAACGGAGATCTCCATGAGGAGGAATTCGACAATGCCTGGATGCTCCGCTTCACTCCCGACAACCGGCTTACCGCGCTCGTCTCCAGCCTGGGTGCTTGGTCCGTGCGGGTCGAGGAGGAAACATGGCCAGATGAATACGACTTCGTCTGGAGTCCGCTCTTCAGCGACCCAGGCGGGGTCATCTCCGCTGCGGTGCGCAAGGAGGGCCAATACGGCATGGTCCGTAATCAAACCACCTGGAGTGCGCTCTTTCCCTACGCCACTGATTACACCATGAGCGCGGACGGAGCCTTGTGCTGTTGCGTGGTGCAGACCACCCCTCTATCGGAGGGCGACATCAACGCCTTCCGGGAAAAGGTGTTCTCCGTCGCGGTCAACGAAAGGGTCTGGCCCTGGTATTTCCAAAACGTCTGGACCCCTGTCCCAGACTCTGGAACCGGCAAAACGGCTGCTGTGGTGCGGCGGG
>JAIPEP010000152.1 GCA_021737085.1 Desulfohalobiaceae bacterium
CCCATTGCCTTGAACGGTCAGACCAAGGAATCACAAACCCTTTCAGGTATCGCTCAGTCCGGGCTTATTCAAATCGACACTCTTTCCCAGATCAAACAGCTCTCCATGCCTGTAGTGGACTTTTCCCATGGCATGCACACAGATGTCCTCGAGAAACGGGGCAAGGACTGTGAGGCGTGTCACCTGAAAAAGGAGGACGGCCTCGTCTTTTCCTATGAGCGCAGCGGCGAGATCGAGGATGCCGATACCCTGAAAAAGACCTATCACCAGAACTGCATCGGATGTCACGAGTCCATGCAGAAGAAGGGGGATCCCAGCGGCCCCCGGGACGGAGAGTGCCGCAAGTGCCACACGGGTAAGGCGGACAAGCGGAGCCAGCCCTTTGCTATGGAGAAGGCCCTGCACTACAAGCACTGGTCCTCAGAAGAGATATCCTACAAGGATAAGGAGAAGAACTGTGGCGCCTGCCACCACAAATACCAAGAGAAAACAGACACCCTGTACTGGGATAAGGGCAAGGAGGAGAACTGCCGCTATTGCCACGAGGAGGCCGCGGATAAAGAGGTGCGCTCCATGCGGGCGGCGGCCCACGAGCAGTGCGTTCGCTGTCACGCCCGCAAAGGGGACAGCGTGGAGGACATCGGCCCTGTCCACTGCGAGGGGTGTCACAGCGAAGAGGGCCAGCAGGAGATCGAGCGCGCAAGCCGGAAGCTAAAGGAGAAGCCAGGAAATATTCCTCGCCTGGAGCGGGGCCAGCCCAAGGCCGCGCTCATGGCGCCTGCGGTCAACGCAACCGAAGGGAAGGAGGGAAGGAGCCCCAAGGGAATGGGTCCTGTGGCCTTCGATCACCGGGGACACGAGACCTATATGGACAGTTGCCGGGTCTGCCATCATGAGAGCCTGAAGGCATGCAAGGAGTGCCACACCCTTGCCGGCTCCAGGGATGGCGATTTCGTCCAGCTCTCCCAGGCCATGCACGAGAAGCAGGCCCAGCGAAGCTGCATGGGCTGCCACGAGGAGAAGAAGGAATCCCTTGCCTGCGCCGGATGCCACGATTCCATACCGGCCGCGAATATTAAGGGAAAGAAGGAGCAATGTAGGACCTGCCATCTGGAAGGGAAGAACAAGCCGAGCCTCCGTGAAGTGGCTCGAATGAACGCCACAAGGAGGGAGCAGGCTGCCCTTACCTTCCTCGAGGACCGGGATATTTCGCAAGAGCTCTACGACCGGGAGGATATCCCCAAAAAAGTAACCATCGACAGCCTGGCCGAGACCTACAAGGGGGCGGAAATGCCCCACCGCAAGATTGTCCTGGCCCTAGCGGAAAAGGTGCAGGGGAACAAGATGGCGGGATACTTCCACAGGGAAAAGGGGACCCTGTGCCAGGGGTGCCATCACAACAGCCCGGCCTCCAAAGATCCTCCCACCTGCCGCAGCTGCCACGGCAAGCCCTTCCAAGAGAAGGATCCGCTCAAGCCGGGGCTTCAGGCCGCGTATCACCAGCAGTGCATGAACTGTCACGAGGCAATGGAACTGGAAGAGCCTGCGAATCGGGACTGCACCGCCTGCCACGAGAAGCAAAGCAGCAACAGGGCGGCTCATCAATAAGCAAGGAGCGCTGGAGGTTATGCATCGCCGCAAATTTCTTGGGCTTTTGGGATCAGCCGGTGTGGGCACAATTGCCGCCTCTACGGCCCAAGCAGCCGGAGGGAAGCAATTCGAGGGCTATCCGGACAGTTTTTCCGTCCTCTTCGACAGCACCGAGTGCATCGGTTGCCGCAAATGCGAACAGGCCTGCAACGAGGTAAACAACCTCGATGAGCCGGAAAAACCCTTCGATGACAAAACCGTGCTGGAAAAGAAACGCCGCACCACGTCAGACGCCTACACGGTGGTGAACAAATACGAGGTTCCGGGCAAGAGCGAGCCTGTCTATCGCAAGATCCAGTGCAACCACTGTATGGAGCCGGCCTGTGCCTCGGCCTGTTTCGTGGGGGCCTTCCGGAAGACCGAGATGGGGGCGGTGACCTACGATCCCTCGGTATGCGTGGGATGCCGCTACTGCATGATCGCCTGCCCCTTCCACATCCCGGCATACGAATACGACAAGGTCATCGAGCCGCGGGTCATGAAGTGCACCATGTGCTATGAGACAAGGCTTATCAAGGGGGAACTTCCGGCGTGCGTGGAAGCCTGCCCCAAGGAGGCCCTCCTCTTCGGCAAGCGGGAGCAGCTACTTCGGCTGGCCCGGCGGAAGCTGCAGACATACCCCGAAAGCTACGTGCAGCACATCTACGGGGAAGAGGAGATGGGAGGGACAAACTGGCTCTACATTTCCGGCACCTCCTTCGAGAACCTGGGCATGAATACGGATCTGGGTAACACGCCCGCACCCCAGTATACCTCCGGGGCCCTGAAGCTCGTCCCCGGGGTGGTGGCCCTGTGGCCCCTGCTGCTGGGCGGTATCTACGCCGTGTCCCGGCGCAAGGACAAGATCGCCGAGCAGGAGCGGCAGGAGTCCGTGGAGCAAGCGGTGGCCGAAACCAAGGAACAGGCCAAAAAGGAGCTCGAGGAGTTTAAGGAAAAGGCGGAGCGGGATAAGAAGAAGGAAGTGGAGAAGGCGGCGCAGAAGGCCAGGGAAGAGGCCCAGGCGGAGCGAAAAGACGAAGAGGGGGGCTCGGATGAGTGATCAGGAAACCGGGAAGGGCAGGAGCAGCCTTGGTCCCTTTCATATAATCACCGGCTTGATCCTGCTGTTTGGCGTCTTCTTGACAGTTTACCGCTTCACCCAGGGGCTGGGGCCCATGACCAACCTGAGCCACGAGTATCCCTGGGGCCTGTGGATCGGCTTTGACCTGCTCTGTGGTGTTGCCCTGGCTGCCGGCGGGTTCGTGACTACCGCCGCCTGCTATATCTTCGGGCTCAAGAAGTACCACATTGCGGTCCGTCCAGCGGTACTTACCGCCATGCTGGGCTATCTACTGGTGGTGATCGCGCTGACCTACGACGTGGGTCGGCCGTGGCGTCTGCCCTATCCCTTTGTGGTGCAGTCGGGCACGACGTCGGTTTTATTCGAAGTAGCCCTGTGCGTTATGATCTATCTGCTCACCCTGATCGCGGAGTATTCCCAGGTCGCCTTCGAGTGGCTGCGCATGAGCGTGGCCCGGAGCATGGTCATGAAGGTGATTCTCTTCCTCACGGTCCTGGGGGTTATCCTCTCCACTATGCATCAGTCCTCCCTGGGCGCGCTTTACCTCATAGCACCGTCCAAGATGCACCCACTATGGTACTCTGCCTATATCCCGGTCTATTTCTTTGTTTCCAGCATCGTGGCCGGCCTGTCCATGGTAATCGTGGAAATGAGCCTGGCCCGGCGCTTTATGCGGCGCAAGATGGACGAGGCGCACGAGCGGGGCTACGAGGACGTGGTCCTCGGCTTCGGCAAGGCGGCAGCCTTTGTGCTAGCCGGGTATGTCTCCCTCAAGGTGCTGGGCCTGGCAGTGGAAAATGACTGGGGATATCTGGTTACCGGATTCGGGGGATTATTCTTGATCGAGCTGCTAGGCTTCTTCGCCCTTCCGGCGTATGTTTTTGCCGTTGCCGCCCGGGAGCGCCGCGTAGGGCTCGTTAAGTGGACCGCCCTGTGGGCCGTGCTGGGGATTGTGCTCAACCGGATCAATGTGTCTCTGATCGCCTACAACTGGAATCTTTCCGTGGGCGAGCACTACTTTCCCGGCTGGATGGAGTTCGGTCTAACCATTTTTATTGTCACTCTGGGCCTGGTGCTCTATCGCTACTGCGTCACCCGAATGCCGGTCCTGTACGAGCATCCGGAGTACACGGATACCCACTGATGGAATTATCGGACGCGATTTGAAGAGGAGTCATGTATGCAGGATAATTTCCATACCCTATACGACTTTCTGCTGCATTCGGAGGGCACGTCCTACATAGTCATGGGGCTGGTGCTCGTTTTCCTGTTCTGTTTCTGGCTTTTCCTCACTCAGCGGGATGAGGATTGATTCCCGGACTGACAGGTGTGCGGCGACGATAAAGACTTTACTCTGGAGCTACGACGATGTATTCCTTCATTACGGGACCACTGCTCTGGTTCGCCTTCGGCGTCTTTTTTCTCGGCCTCTTGGGCCGAGTGGTTTGGTACATTAAAGGCCTGGACTGGCGGATCGATAGAGTGGCCTACCCCTATCATTTTGGAGCCGGGGTCAAGGGGGCCCTGCGTTCCATCCTCCACTGGCTGCTGCCCTTCGGATCCAGGAACTGGCGGGTGCGGCCTCTTTTTACCATCCTCATTTTCGGCTTCCACATCGGCGTGGTGATCACTCCCGTTTTCCTGACCGGCCATGTGGAGCTTATAGAGCAACGTCTGGGCATCTCCTGGCCCACCCTTCCCGGCTTGGTCGCGGACGGACTGACCATTGTGGTGCTTGTGGGAGCGATCTGCCTGGTCCTGCGACGGATCGCACTTCCCGAGGTCAGGGTTCTGACTACCTGGTACGACTATTTTCTTCTTCTGCTGACCGTGCTGCCCTTCCTAACCGGTTTTTTCCTGGTGCAGGGCATAGGTGACGCCGGATTCTGGTTTGTGGTGCATGTTCTCTGCGGCGAGGTCCTGCTTGTTGCCATTCCCTTCACCAAGCTCTATCACGTGGTGGGCTTCTTCCTGACCCGTATGCAGTTGGGCATGGACTACGGCATCAAGCGCGGTGGCAGACGAGGTCGCGGGATCGCCTGGTAGAAGCGCTGCAAAAATTTTGTCAAACAGCTCCCGGAGCGAGGAACTATGCCCGAAGGAAAGTTGTGCAATCAAGAGCCGGTCAACACCAAGGAACAGCTGGACACCCTGCTTTCGGACAAAGGGGGTGGGCAGTACTACGATGAGATGAAGCATCTGGAGGTGGACCGCAAGAAGCTGAATGATCATCTCAAGCGAACCTTCAACTCCAAGATGCGCGCCTGGCTGGAGATGTGCGCCCACTGCGGCTTGTGCGCGGAAAGCTGCTTTTTCTATTTGACCAACAACCGTGATCCCAAGCAGGTCCCGGCCTACAAGATCCAGTCCACCCTGGGCGAGCTGGTGCGGCGCAAGGGCAATGTGAGCAACGAGTTCATGCGCTACTGCATGGACACCGCCTGGGGCAGGTGCACCTGCTGCAACCGCTGCGGCCAGTATTGTCCCTACGGCATCGACATGGGGGTCATGTTCAGCTACTTGCGGGGCATTCTCTTTTCCCAGGGCTTCGTCCCCTGGGAGATGAAGGTGGGCTCGGGCATGCACCGCGTGTATCGGGCCCAGATGGACGTGACCAACGAGGACTTCACCGAGACCTGCGACTGGATGTGCGAGGAGTCCGAGGACGAGTGGCCCCAGCTGGAGATCCCCGTGGACAAGGAAAACGCGGACATCATGTACACCATCAACGCCCGCGAGGTGAAGCACTATCCCGAGGACATCGCTGACGCGGCCATTTTGTTCCACATCGCTGGCGAGGACTGGACCGTGCCCAGCCAGGGCTGGGAATTGACCTCCCTGAGCATGTTCGCCGGGGACTTTGAAGGCGCAGCCATGCAGGTCAAGTCGGTGTACGACGCCATGGAGCGCCTAAAGCCCAGAAGGATGGTGGGCACGGAGTGCGGCCACGCCCACAGAGCGACCATGGTGGAAGGCCCCTACTGGGCGGGCCGCAAGGACGGCGAGCCGCCGGTTCCCAGCCAGCACTACGTGGAGTGGGTGGCCGAGGCCCTGCGCACTGGCAAGCTGCGAATCGACCCGGACAAGAAAATCAAGGAGCCGGTGACCATCCAGGACGCCTGCAACTACGTCCGCAACCACGG
>JAIPEP010000153.1 GCA_021737085.1 Desulfohalobiaceae bacterium
CCCATGGCCCAGGGAATGACGAGGATCCAACCTGGGGACCGGACGGATACTTCCTTGCTTTTGCCTCCAACCGGAGCGGACGCTATCGGGTCTATATCGGCTCCAGACACGGTGACGGGGTCAAGGAGGTGGACACAGGCCCCGGTGCGGTCAAGGGCCCGGACTGGGGTCCGGAGCTTCGTTAGTGTCAGGCGGGGTGCGGACGCCTCGTGTCCATGGAATATGCATGGGATGTTCCACTCCAAGCAGAGTGTATGTTTTCTTGTGGGATGCGACAGCAGTGACAAACAAGGGACCGAAAAGGAAAGGAGAAAGGTATGAGCAATCGAGCAGGTGTGTGGTCCATTGTCATTTTGGCAGCGGTCATGCTGGTTTTTACCGGCTGCGCCCAGAAACAGGGCGCTGAAACGGAATCCGTACAGACCCAGCAGGAGCAGTCCGCTCAGGCCCAGGCCGGGCAGCAGAAGACCGCAGCTGAGCAGGAGCAGGAGGAGGAATCCGAAGAGGTCGAGGAATACGGTGTGAGCGAGGAAAAGGCAGAGGAAGAAGGGGCCGCCACGGAGCAAGGGCTGCGGGACAAGGCCAAGCAGACGCTGAAAGAGCGGATTCACTTTGCCTTCGACTCCTCCGAGCTCTCCAAGCAGGCCCAGGATCTTTTGAAGTCCAAGGCCAAGATCCTGAAAAAGAATCCCGGGCTCAAGATAGTGATTGAAGGCCACTGCGACGAGCGGGGCACTGACGAATACAACATGGCCCTGGGCGAGCGGCGGGCCAGAGCCGCATACGAATATCTGATCCTCCTCGGCGTGGATGCGGACCGGATGAATCTGGTGAGCTACGGTGAGGAGCGCCCCCTGGTCCAGGGTGACGACGAACAGGCCTGGGCCAAGAACAGGCGGGACGAGTTCAAGATCAAGCGGTAGGATCCGGGCTTATCCCGCGTCTTGCCCGGATAAGGCAAGGCGCGGGATAAGGGTTAGCAGGGCGTTGAAAATCTCCCAATTGCGGCGTTGCTTCAAAAAGTTCAAACTCTCACGTAGGCCAACTACGCTACGACCTTGAACTTTTTTTGCGCCTTGCACTTGGGATTTTTCAATGCCCTGCCTGATAAGGAATTTTTCAACAGCCTGTTAGCCCTCGTTCTCAATCCTTTCGTGCCTGGACAGGTCGTAGACCCCCTTGACCGGAAAGTCCAGGGAATAATTGGGGATTTGGTCCAGGTCCAGCCGTCCCACTGTGTCAGTTTCCCGGATGCTGGAGAGGGGAGTGAGATCCAAAGGCACGGGGAAATCCAGGACCAGACACTGGATGGAGGCCAGCCTGTCCCCGTAGCGTTCCCGGAGATAGTCCATGAGGCGCTGGCTCTCGTCCTCGGTAAAGGTCTCCAGGATTACGTTTTTGCTGTTTTCCGGATCCTCGGGCCGGTCATCGGAAACAGCCCCGCCGATGAGCTCCTCCCAGGGATACCTTCCGTAATCCTCTTCATCCCAGGTGGGGCGGAAGAGATGGACCTCCACGTCGGCGTGGCCCTTGAATTTCCTGATAACCATGGATACGGCGTAGCCGCGGTCCACGGGAGGCGTGGTCGAGTCGGTGTGGATCTCCGGTTGCATACACTTTCCTTATTGGTTATTCTGTAATCTTCGCGATCGGCTCGAGCGGCCGATCCCGCCCTTCCCCTCGGCTGCTGTGCGCATTCATTTCCGGGAGCCTCGACAACGGCGAGCCGCTCTCCCGCGTCTTCCCTGGAGAAGGGATGCTCGCAAGCCGTCGTCGAAATGTCGCCCGGACCGCCCAGGGCCTTGGCAAATACCGATAAAGCCTTTCAAATCCCGAAGGAAAAGTCAAGTTGACGCAGCCGGGAGAACCCCGCTCTTGGGGCGCGAAGGGGAGCTTTCGACTCTCGACGGCTCGGCCAAGGAGTGACGAATGGACCCAGAGCTTCGCCTTGTTCTGGAAGAGGATGCCGATAAGGGCCTGCGCCTTGTTGCCGCGGGCACCGGGCAACGCTGTGGACTGACCCGCTTCTGCGGGGACGAGGAGGAGCTGGATGCTGAGCTCCGGTCCTTGCGGGGCGAGCTAGACCGGGTGGCGGGGCACGGCCGTGAGCGGTTGGCAGAGATGCGCGAGCTGGCGAATCAAGCCGATCCCGTCCAGGTCTGGCAGGAGATGGAGGCCTTGTCCGACGAGGAGCAAATGGTGTCCTATTTCAATGCCCTGCCGCGGGCGACCCGCAGCAGGGTTGCGGAACACGTCCTGACCCGGGTCAGCGCGTTCAAGGGCAGGGCCCCGCAGTTTGCCGGCCGCTACAACAGCGATAGCAACCTGCTGGAATAGATGGCCCGACCGAAGGCGATCCGGCGATAGCCGAAGGCCTTGCCGAGCCTGAAACAACTGATTGCCCCACAACAACAAGCAGGAATCGAGGAGAATATGCATCGGGAGAAAGAGCAGGCGAGTGACGCGGTTATGGAGTCGTCCGGAACAACGGGTCCTGATTCGGGTCTTGTCCTTGGCCCCAATGCCCAGGTCGTGCTCAACAAGCGCTATCTGTGCAAGACGGCGGACGGGGAGCCGGCGGAGAGCGCTGCTCATCTCCTCGAGCGGGTTGCCCGCACCATTGCAGCGGAGGAGACCAAGTACAGCAATTCGCCCTATACGGTCTCCGAGCTCTCCCGGGCCTTCTTTGATCTCATGGCTGGCATGGATTTTTTGCCCAACTCTCCCACCCTGATGAACGCGGGGACCGATCTGGGCCAGCTGGCCGCCTGCTTCGTCCTTCCGGTGGAGGATTCCATGGACGGGATCTTCGACGCGATCAAGAACGCGGCCCTGATCCACAAGTCAGGGGGCGGCACCGGATTCGCCTTTTCCCGCCTGCGGCCCGTCAGCAGCCGGGTGGGATCCACCGGCGGGGTGGCCTCGGGACCGGTCTCCTTCCTCAAGATCTTCAATACGGCAACGGAGCAGGTCAAGCAGGGGGGCACCAGGCGCGGGGCCAACATGGGCATCCTCCGCGTGGATCATCCGGATATCATGGAGTTCATCAAGGCCAAGGAACGGCAGGGCCAGCTGAACAACTTCAACCTCTCCGTGGCCCTGACCGAGGAGTTCATGCAGGCCGTGGAAAGGGATGCGGACTATCCCCTTGTCGCCCCGCATAACGGGGAGGAGCAGGGACGGCTCCAGGCCGGGGAAGTGCTGTGGCTCCTGGTGCGCAAGGCCTGGGAACGCGGCGATCCCGGAATCATCTTTCTGGACCGGATCAACAGGGACAACCCCACGCCCTCCCAGGGAGAGATCGAGTCCACGAATCCCTGCGTGACCGCGGACACATTTGTTTTGACCTCCGAAGGACCGCGCCGGGTTGACCAGCTCAAGGGAAGACCTTTTACAGCAGTCGTGGACGGCCAGTCGGCTCCCAGCTCCGAACATGGTTTCTTTTCCACGGGGCGCAAGCCGGTCTACATCCTGAAAACGGGTGAAGGGTACCAACTGAAGCTGACAGCGGATCATCCGGTGCTCCGGGCTGCATCCGTGCAACGAAAGACCATGCTTAAGGAATGGGTCCAGGCAGGGGAGCTGAAGCCCGGAGATCGTATCCGCCTCGGTGATCACCGCTCTTTTGAGGCGTGGCCGGGAAGTTACGGCGAAGATGAGGGTTATCTCATGGGCTTGCTTGTGGGTGACGGAGTTCTGAAACAGGACAAGGCTGTTGTGTCCGTCTGGCCCGCAGCTGAAGCGGCCAATGGAGACGCTTCCCGCGAGAACGGCGTGATGCGCGCCGCTCTGGGATGCGCCGAGAGGTTGCCTCATCGCCGTGATTTTCGGGGATGGCAGAGGATAGAGGGACGCGGGGAATATCGTCTGTCCCTGGGCCATCTGAAAAAGATCTGTTCGGATCTGGGGCTCTCCCCTGGAAACAAGCGCATCACTCCGGAAGTGGAAGAATGTTCCTCAGCGTTCTGCGCCGCCTTTCTTTCCGGTTTGTTCGATGCGGACGGCTCTGTCCAGGGCTCGCTGGAAAAGGGGGTCAGTGTTCGCCTGGCGCAGAGCGATCTGGAAACGCTTCGGGCGGTGCAGCGCATGCTCCACCGTTTGGGAATCAAGTCCTTGATCTATGAATCGCGTCGGCCTGCCGGGCAGGCTCTACTCCCGGACGGCAAATCCGGATCTCGGAAGTATCCCACCCGCATGCAGCACGAATTGGTGCTGAGCAAATCCAATCTTGCGGAATTCGCCGGGCGGATCGGTTTCCAGGACGAGGAAAAGCAGTCCCGTTTGGAGGGTTTTCTGGGCGCATACACCCGGGGAACCTATAGGGAGCGATTTCTGGCTACTGTAGACACATTGGAATATGCCGGCGAGGAAGAGGTGTTCGACGCACAGATCCCGGGCATGCACTGTTTCGATGCCAATGGGCTTGTGGCTCACAATTGCGGCGAACAGCCGCTCCTGCCCTACGAGGCCTGCAACCTGGGCTCGGTGAACCTGTCCCGCTTTGTCTCCGAAGCCCACGAGGACGGGGTGGACTGGGACCGCCTGCGGGAGGTGGTGGACCTGAGCGTGCGCTTTCTGGACAACGTCATCGACGCCTCTGTCTATCCCCTGGAGCAGATCACGGAGAAGGTGCGGCAGAACCGCAAGATCGGCCTGGGCATCATGGGCTGGGCCGATCTCCTGTACCAGTTGCGCGTTCCCTACGACAGCCAGCAGGCCCTGGATCTGGCGGAGCGGATCATGAAGTTCCTGCAGGACGAGTCCAAGGCGGCCTCCAATCGGCTGGCGCAGGAGCGCGGGGCCTTCCCCGCCTATCCGGATTCGGTCTTCCCCGAGCGGGGAGAAGGGCCCTTCCGCAACGCCACCACCACCACCATCGCCCCCACAGGGAGCCTTTCCATCCTGGCCGGGTGCACTTCCGGGATCGAGCCCCTGTTCGCCCTGAGCTTTTCCCGCAATGTCCTGGACGGGGAGAGCCTGCAGGAAATCAATCCCCATTTCGAGCGCGCCCTGGAGGAGGCTGGATTCGATGCCCCGGAGCTGAAGGAGAGCATCGCCCGGAGCGGGACCGTACAGGACATGACCGAGCTTCCCCGGGAGTTGCGGCGCGTCTTCGTCACCGCCATGGATATCGATCCGGAGTGGCACCTCCGCATGCAGGCCGCCTTCCAGAGGCATACGGACAATGCGGTGTCCAAGACGGTGAACCTGCCCAATCAGGCCACCCAGCAGGACATTTTCCACATCTACTGGATGGCCTACGAGATGGGGTGCAAAGGGGTTACCGTGTACAGGGACGGCTGCCGCGAGGAGCAGGTGCTTCGCACCGGTGCCTCCGAGGCCTCCACCGGAGAAGGGGGGGCAGCCGTGCGGGAGCGGCCGGATGTGGTCTACGGCTTTACCCAGAAGGTGCGTACCGGCCTGGGCACCTTGTATCTCACGGTGAACGAGGTGGAGGGGCAGCCCTTCGAGGTCTTCGCCACCATCGGGCGCTCCGGGCGTTCCATTACCGCCAAGGCTGAGGCCATCGGCCGCCTGGTCTCCTTGGCCCTGCGCTCGGGCATCCCCGTCCGGGACGTGGTTCGCCAGCTCAAGGGGATCGGAGGGGAGCATCC
The DNA here is from genome assembly GCA_021737085.1 of Desulfohalobiaceae bacterium. Taxonomy (GTDB): domain Bacteria; phylum Desulfobacterota; class Desulfovibrionia; order Desulfovibrionales; family Desulfothermaceae; genus JAIPDU01. The sequence goes on from JAIPEP010000153.1 coordinate 5,616, forward strand.
CGTGTTCCAGAAGAAGGGCCTGCTCCTGTCCATTCCCGACGCCGTGGCCTGGGTCCTGGAGAGCAAGTATCTGCGCGGGGAGAGCCCCACTCCGGACAACCACAACAGCCTGAGCAAGTCCGTGTGCCCCGAATGCGGAATGGACCTGGTCTTCCAGGAGGGATGCTTCATCTGCCATTCCTGCGGCTACACCAAGTGCGGCTAAAGCGGGCTTGACGCGCCGGGGCGAACA
>JAIPEP010000018.1 GCA_021737085.1 Desulfohalobiaceae bacterium
ATGACCCTGCCCCTCGCGATCCTCGCTTCCGGCAGCGGCACCAACCTGGAATCCATCGCCCGGCGCATCGAGGAGGGGGCTCTCGACGCCCGGATTCGCCTAGTTCTTTCCAATCGCCCAGGAGCACGCGGTGTGGAGCGGGCCGAGGCCATGGGCCTGCCCGTCCGGGTGGAGGACCACACCGCCTACTCGGACCGGGCCAGCCACGAGGCGGCTGTCATTGCCGCGATCCGCGAGCACGGCGCGGAAGCTGTGGTGCTCGCCGGGTACATGCGCCTGGTGTCCCGGGACTTCGTGCAGGCCTTCTCCGGGAAGGTGCTCAATATCCATCCCTCCCTGCTGCCCGCATTCAGAGGCGCGCACGCCCAGCGCGACGCGGCGGAGTACGGGGTGCGCATCTCCGGGGCAACGGTGCATTTCGTGGACGAGCATATGGATCACGGCCCGGTGATCATTCAGGCCGCGGTTCCCGCCGTCCCGGAGGATAACGGCGATTCCCTCGCAGGGCACATCCTGGCCCTGGAGCACCGGATTTATCCCCAGGCCGTGCAGTGGCTTTCCCAGGGACGCCTGCATGTGCGGCAGGGACGGGTGTTTTTGGATGAGGCCCCGTCGCCGGAGATCAAAGAGAGCTCCGGCGGTCCCGGCCTGATTAGTCCGGGGCTGGAGCCGAGGTTTTAGGAGACTGAAGTTTTACATATTCGCATAACGAGGTGATGCGTATGTCAGAGCAGGGCTTTCGCTTTTCCCTGACGAACGAGGAGAAGAATTATCTGCGGGAGCTGGCCCTGGCCAGCATCAGGCAGGAGTTTGACGCCTCTGCGGAGCTTCCCGAGCCCCCCACGGACAAGCTGCGGGAGAATTACGGGGTCTTCGTGACCCTGAAGATCGGCGGGCAGCTCCGGGGCTGCATCGGCCATATCTGGGCGGACGAGCCAGTGCATGAGAATGTTGCGAATATGGCCAAGCAGGCGGCTTTCAGCGATCCCAGGTTTCCGCCCCTGGGCCGGACTGAGTTGGAACAGATCGAGATCGAGATCTCCATCATGAGCCCTATCGAGCCCTGTCCGGACCCGGAGGCCGTGGTTCCGGGCCGGCACGGCCTGGTGATCCAGAAGGGGGTCCATTCCGGCCTGCTGCTGCCCCAGGTGGCCTCCGAGCACAACTGGGACCGGGAGACCTTCCTGTCCCAGACCTGTGTCAAGGCCGGCCAGCCGCCCAACTGCTGGCAGAGCGGCAAGGCGCAGCTGTTCTGGTTCGAGGCGGAGGTGTTTTGACCGGGCTCCCTGTGCCACGTCCCTTCTTTTCTTTCCAGATACGCGTACAACGGGGATTTCGGTCACTGGAGAGGTCCTGGCATTGATGAGCCCGCTATTGGAGACAGGGGAGCCACCCTGGAGGTCCTGGAGGCCGTCAGAGGCGATTTTCCACGGGTCCAAGGGCTCGGCTCCTCGCAGCCCAGGATATTGCCGGGTAGTCCCTGATCTCCGGACGTGCCCGGTCCCAACCGCAAGCCGAGGGATGCGCAGGGCATGAGCCTCTACGATCTGTTCTTTCTCCTCTCCTTGGCAGGCGGCTTCTTGATGGCCTTTAATCTGGGCGCAAACGACGTGGCCAATTCCATGGCCTCCGCGGTGGGAGCCAAGGCCATAACCGTTCGCCAGGCAGTGCTCATAGCCGGAACCCTGACTTTTTTGGGCGCAGTCCTGCTGGGGGCCCAGGTCACCTCCACTGTTAGCAAGGGCATTATCAATCCGGAGCAAATAGCAGACCCCCAGATCATGATGGTGGGTATGTTCGCGGCCCTGCTATCCGCCACGCTCTGGGTCTTCATAGCCACCCTGACCGCCCTGCCCGTATCCTCCACCCACTCCATAGTGGGCAGCATCCTGGGCTTCGGGTTGGTAGCCGGAGGCATGGATGTGGTCAACTGGCTGGTCCTGCTGGGGGTGGTCATGTCCTGGTTTCTGTCCCCGTTTCTGGCTGCCACCATCTCCTTTCTGATCTTCACCCATATCCGCAGATTCATCCTCTACAGACACCGGGTCGTTCAGCAAGCCCTGTACTGGGCCCCGGTCTGGATCGGGCTCACCGTTTGCCTAGTGGGGCTGTCCTTTATCTACAAAACACCGGTGGGGGACAAGATCCCTTTCAACGACTGGATCAATCTCTTTCTGGTGTTTATCCTGGCCTTTTCGGTGTGGAGGATCAGCAAGCGTTTGATGGGCAAAGTCCTGGGCAACAGAGAGGATTCTGCGGAGAACGTGGAACTCATTTTCCGCAGGCTGCAGGTCATGACCTCCTCCTATATGGCCCTTTCCCTGGGGGCAAACGATGTGGCCAACGCAGTAGGGCCTGTGGCCGCCATCTATATGATCGCCAGAAAACAAGAGTTCTTGGCCCAGGCCGATGTTCCCACATATATCCTGGCTCTGGGCGGCCTGGGCATTGCATTGGGAGTAATGACCTTCGGCTATAAAGTCATCGCCACCGTGGGCAGCAATATCACTACCCTGAACAATACTCGGGGGTTCTCTGTGGATTTCAGCGCAGCCACCACTGTGCTGGCTGCCTCCAACCTGGGGCTTCCCGTGTCCACCACCCATGCAGCTGTGGGCGGCGTAGTAGGTGTGGGTCTGGCCCGTGGATTCAAAGCTGTGGACTTCAGGGTTCTGATCCGGATTATAGCCTACTGGGTGCTTACTGTACCTATTGCGGGCTTTACCTGCATTATCATCTACAATCTGCTGCATTGGATCTTTCTGTGACACGTGAACCCAGGCCGCAGCGGCAGGGCTTCGATTTGTGCTTGCACGAAAATCGTATTACATTTTTTATCGAATAACCAAGTATCATATAAACCCCGGCGCAAGGCCTGGAGGGAAGGAAGATGCGTTTGCCATTTTTCGGTCTGTTGAGCTCTAAGTCGCCCATGAACGGACTTATAGAGCACTATGACAAGATCTCCGAGGGCGTGAACATCATTCAAGACGCTCAGGAGTGCTATGTCTCAGGTTCCGGCATATGCAGGGAGTTCAAAGAGCTCCTGCGGGAGATCGACGCCATAGAGGCTCATGCGGACCAGATAAAGCGCAACATCCGCAATCATCTGCCCAAGGGCCTGATCATGCCCGTGGACAAGACCCTGTTCCTGAACTATACCCGGGGCCAGGATAACATCCTGGACGAGGCCCAGAACGCCCTGCATTGGCTGGGCATGCACAATGTATACATCCCGGAGCAGTTCCAGAGGCCCATGATGGATCTTCTGGAGGACGTATCCGAGGCAACACAGTTCCTGGAGCCGGCGCTCAAGTCCACCATAGGTTTGGTGCACGGAGAGCACCTGGATCGGGAAGGCTGCAAGATGAAATACCGCAAGATCCGGGTCAAGAGGGACGAGATCAGCAGGAACAAGAGGAATCTGCTGTCGGATATCTACAACTCCGAGATGGATTTCAAGGACATCTATCAGCTCATAAGCTTTATTGGCTGCCTGAGCGACATGGTCAAGAACTGTGAGTTCTGCTCCGACACCCTGCGGGCCATGATCGCCAGGTAAGGGCAGTCGAGGCCTTGTCCGTACCAGCCTCTCACAGAGGACACGATGCCTTGGCATACATCCCGCTGCCTTACCTGCCGCAGCTCAGTCCGCGGGCTTCATGGCCCGGCCAGGCCCTTGAACCGGCGCACCCGCTCCAGGGAAAGATCGGGTTTGTCCGGTAGAGGCCTCAGTCGGTCCCCCCATCCTCCTCATTTCATGCGGAAGGCCTTTTGAGGCACTCCCCGCCCGGCATTTCCTGCGTCGTGGCCATGCATGGGCGCTGTGCGAACAAGAGAGAAAAATTCACACCACTGTAATACGCTTGTAACATTGTCTAGCGATACTCAGAGGTGTTTCCGGGCTGGGTCTTTCAATGTCAAGATCAAGGAGGCGGGTATGAAAACGACCATGAAGAGGCTGACTGTGGTCCTTGCGGCCGTGACCGTGCTGCTGGCACTGGGAGCGGGCAACGTCCAGGCCAGGGACCAGATCCGCATCGTGGGCTCGAGCACGGTTTACCCCTTTGCCAGCTATGTCTGCGAGGAGTTCGGAGCCACTACAAAGTACCCTACGCCGGTGATCGAATCCACCGGCTCCGGCGGTGGACTGAAGCTCTTTTCCGAAGGCGTGTCTCTGGGAACTCCGGACATCTCCAATGCATCCAGACAGATGAAGCTGAGCGAATACGAGCGTTGCATGGAGAACGGGGTGGAGAAGATCCACGAGGTGGTCTTCGGCTTCGACGGGATCTCCGTCTGCGAGAATACCGACAATCCGGGCCTCAACCTGACCCTCCAGGAGCTCACTCTGGCGGTGGCGGCCAGGGTTCCCCGGGACGGGAAGCTGGTGAAGAACCCCTACGACTACTGGAACCAGATCAATTCCCAGCTGCCGCACCGGGAGATCCTGATCTACGGTCCGCCCACCACATCAGGCACCAGGGACGCCCTTGAGGAGTTGGTCATGGTGGCCGCCACCAAGAAAATGGAGGGTTATGACAACAGGGCCTATACCAGCATCCGCCAGGACGGGGTCTATGTGCCCTCCGGGGAGAATGACAACCTTATCGTGCAGCGGCTGAACAAGAACAGGGACGCCATGGGCATCTTCGGATACAGCTATCTGGACAACAACCGGGGCAAGATCCAGCCTGTGAACATCGAGGGCGTGGAGCCCACCACGCAGAGCATCTCCTCCGGGAAATATCCCGTCGCCAGGGACCTCTTCTTCTACGTCAAGCTGGACCATCTGGACCAGGTGCCGGGTTTGGCGGAATACGTGGATCTTTTTTTGAGCCGGAAGATGATCGGCGACCGCGGGTATCTTAAACGGCAGGGCCTCATTCCCATGCCCAAGAAAATGCGCCAGCAGCAGCGCCAGGAGTGGCAAGAGCGGGAACTAGTGCAGAAAAGCGATTTAGAGTAGCCTGAGTCCTCCGGGCAGTAAGAGAGTGGGACTATAGGCGCTTTTTTCTGCCCTGGGCTCGGCGGGTCTTGAACTGTGCGCTCTGCAGGGATATGATCCGTTCCGACCTGCGTGGGGCTCCTACGGCAAGCGAGTTCGCTATGTGCGGAGGTAAAGAAAGGAATTCCGGAGGTGCTGCCCAGTGACCCTGGAGTATCTCGTCCTGCTCTTCTGTGGGGGCCTGATCCCCCTGGCCTATGCCGCCTTCTTCCTGGGCAGGCGGAGGGCGGTAACCGAGATGGAGCAGGGCGGAAGGCTCAACTCGCCACCCTCCTTCTACGGCTGGTACGTGATCGTCTGGATGTTTGTGCCGGCTGTAGTCGCTTCCGCAGTGTTCGCCATCCTGGATATAGCCGGAGTTATTACCGTCCCGCTACCCATGCTTCTGGCCGGATTTCTGGCCCTTTGCGCCGGAGCGGGATGGCTGGCCCTGCGCCGGGTCAATGCGTCTTTGCGGGCCCGCAAGACCGTGGAAGGAATCATCCGCTGGCTGCTCTTCCTGGCGACCTGCATTTCCATCTTCACCACCGTGGGCATCGTGCTCTCCGTGATCTTTGAATCCATCAAGTTCTTCCAAATGGTCAGCTTCTGGGAGTTCATCACCGGTACCACTTGGTCCCCGGGATCGGCCTTTCTGGAGGGCGCCGGCAGGGGCGGGGAGGAGGCGGCCAAGGCGGAATTCGGGTCTGTGCCCATTTTCGCCGGGACTTTCATGATCACCTTCATCGCCATGTGCGTTGCCCTGCCCGTGGGACTCTTCTCCGCAATCTATACTTCCGAGTACGCCGGACCCACCATCCGGGCCATGGCCAAACCTGCCCTGGAAATCCTGGCCGGAATCCCCACTGTGGTCTACGGGTTTTTTGCCGCCATTACTGTAAGCCCTCTTGTGGTTCATATCGCTGAGACGCTTGGACTGAAGGCGGCCTACACCAATGCCCTGGCCCCGGGAATGGTCATGGGGATCATGATCATCCCCTTCATCTCCTCTTTGTCCGATGACGTGATAAGCTCCATTCCCCAAAGCCTAAGGGAGGGCTCGTTCGCCCTGGGCACGACCCGTTCGGAGACAATTAAGTATGTGGTCCTGCCTGCCGCTTTCCCCGGGATCGTGTCCGCATTCCTTCTCGGCGTTTCCAGGGCCTTGGGGGAGACCATGATCGTGGTCATGGCCGCTGGGTTGCGGCCCAACCTGACCTGGAATCCACTGGAGGGAATGACCACGGTTACCGTACGCATCGTGGACGCCCTGACCGGGGATCTTGCCTTCAACAGCGCGGAGACGCTATCCGCCTTCGCTTTGGGGCTCACCCTCCTGGTGGTCACTCTGATGCTCAACATAATTTCCGCTATTGTTGTCCGTCGTTTTAAGCAGCAATACGAAATGTAGAACCTTATGGATCATAAGAGCCTGAAAAGCACCAGGATGCGCTACCGCCGAGAGAGGCGGTTCAAGGTCTACTGCATTGCGGCCTTGGTTCTGGCCTGTCTCTTCCTGGTGGCCTTCCTGGCGGACATTGTGGTTAAGGGCTATTCTGCCTTCTGGCAGGCCCGTATCCGGGTGGAGGTAAACTACACCCAGGAAGTCAAGGATCTTCCTGTCCTGTCCGTGAGTGAAGAGGTCTCTCCATTAATCAGCCGGGCCTGGTTCCGCAAGATCCCCAGAAGGCTTAACCAGCATCCCGAAATGATGGGCACCACCCGAACCCAGTGGGTTTTGGCCTCCGGAGCGGTGGACCAGTATCTCAAGGACAAGCCCAATGGGCTGAAACAGAAGCAAAAGCGTCAAGTGGACCGCTTGCAAGACCAGGGTCGGACCAAGCTCGCCTTCAATACCCATTTCTTCACCAACGGAGACTCCAAGCTTCCCGAATCGTCGGGGATCTTCTCCGCTGCCGTAGGTACGCTGTATGTGATGATCGTGACCATGGCCTTCAGCCTGCCCACAGGTGTGCTCACCGCAATCTATCTGGAGGAGTTCGCCACGGACAACTGGTTCACCCGGGCCATCGAGGTAAACATAAACAACCTGGCCGCCATTCCCTCTATCCTCTACGGTCTGCTCGGACTGGCCATCTTTATCAACTATGTGGGCATACCCCGCTCCTCTGCCCTGGCTGGAGGACTAACCCTGGGACTCATGAGCCTGCCGGTGATTATTATCAGCAGCCGGGCGGCCCTGCGGGCGGTTCCGGACTCCATACGGGAAGCCGCATTCGCGGTAGGGGCCTCCAGGTGGCAGGTTGTCTCGCACCACGTGCTGCCCATGTCCATACCGGGGATCCTCACGGGTTCCATCATCGCCCTGGCCCAGGCCATGGGGGAGACAGCGCCGCTGCTCCTGGTAGGCATGATGGCCTTCATTCCCGAGGCCCCGAGCGGTTTCACCGATGCGGCCACGGTCTTGCCGGCCCAGATCTACACCTGGTCCTCTGCTGCGCTAAGGCCATATGCGGAACGCACTGCCGCCGCGATTATCGTCCTCTTGGCCGTGCTCATTCTGCTCAATCTGACAGCAGTCCTTTTGAGAAAGCGTTATGAGCGATCGTGGTAGGCGGGAGGGCCGTCCCAGCCGGATATTGCTCGTGGAGGACGAACCGGATATCCTGAATCTTTTACGATACCATTTCCTAGAGCGGGGCTTCTCCACACAAACCGCAGCTGACGGGGCTCAAGCCCTGGAGCTGTTACGGCGCGAGCCTCCGGACCTGGTGATTTTGGATCTTATGCTTCCGGATATGAATGGACTGAGTCTATGCAAGCGCATCCGACATGATCCGGAGCATTGGGGCATCCCGGTGCTCATGCTGACCGCCCTGGGCCAGGAGGAGGATCGGATCACCGGTTTCGAGATCGGAGCGGACGACTACGTGGTCAAACCCTTTAGCCCTAGGGAGCTTCTTTTGCGGGTGGAGAGCCTTTTGAGCCGGACCTACGGAAGAACAGCTGAAGCCGCTGGGAATGCAGTGTACGAGTTGGGAGGAATGCGGGTCGAGCTTGAGGCCTACCGCGTTCTGATCCACGGCGAGGATGTGGGGGTGACCACCACGGAATTTCTCCTTCTGCAGGACCTGCTTCGGGCTAATGGCCGAGTGCTAAGCCGGGAACAGCTCCTGGAGCAGGTCTGGGGTTACGAATTCGCGGGATATGACCGCACCGTGGATACTCATCTGCACCGGCTGCGGCACAAACTGGGCCCCTATGCCGCCTGCATCCAGACGGTGAGGGGAATCGGCTACCGTTTCAATCCCAGGATGGATTCCCATGGGGAGCTATAGAAAACGCCTTTTTACGGCGCTCCTGCTCTTCCTGCTCGTTTCCCTGATCGGAGGGTATGTCCTCTTGGAGAGAACCGTCCGGGAAACGGTGCTGGAGCAAACCCGGGATACGGCCCGGGAGCAGCTAAGGACCACGGTTTACGCCTTGCGGCAGACGACAGACTTGTCATCGGAGCAGGAGGTGAGAAACAAGCTGCGGAAATTGGGACGCAGGAGCAATGCGCGTCTGAGCCTGCTTAATGCCGAGGGCAATGTAATTGCGGATACGGCATTGTCCCCATCCGGGCTGAAAGAATTCGGATCCCAGATATCCGGGAAAGAGATCGAGAAAGCCGGGAGGAAGGGGGAGGGCAGCATCATCCGCTACAGCCCGGCAGTACATTTGAAGTTTCTGTTCGTTGCACGGGAAGTGGAGGACCTGGCGGGCCTGGAAAAAGGCTACCTCCGGCTGGGCAAGCCCTACGCCCCCTTGCGGGAGAGGATGGAAGAGGCCACATTCCGGTATTTCTGGTTTGTTTTGGGGGCGCTGTTTTTGCTCCTCCCCGTGTACCTATTTTTGTCCCGGAGGCTGAATCGGGAAATCGGACGCATTACCCGGGATGTAGAAGGGATCGGCAGGCAAGCGGGTCAGGTGAGCAGTGCCAGTCTCAGGGAGTTCGTTCCCCTAATCCGCAGCATCAATAAGATCTCGGAGCAGACAAGGGAATATTTGCAGCAGCTCTCTTTGCAGCGGGACGAGGGAGTGGCGATTTTCAATGGCTTGGACGACGGGGTTGCCGTTCTCGACTCCGAAGGGAGGATACGCCGCTATAACCGGGCTATGGCAGATATCGTTCGTTCCAAGCAGGATTTGAAAGGCAGGAAGCCCATTGAGTGCATCCCCAGCACCGAGCTGCAGGAAGCGGTGGAAGAAATGCTGGCCCGCCAAGAGAAGGATACCGATGCCGGGCGCAGCCTGTATGTTACCTTTTACAACCAGTCCCATTTCGAGGTTACGCTGCTGCCTATCGCATTCGAGCAGTCTAGGGCCATGGAGGTTATTCTCGTATGGCACGACGTTACCGAGCTCAAGCGTCTGGAGCAGGCGCGGAAGGATTTCGTGGCAAACATCTCCCATGAGCTGCGGACGCCGATTACTTCCATCAAAGGGTATACCGAGACTCTGCTTTATTCGCCGCCAAGGGATCGGGAGGCCTTGCGCTCCTTTATGAGCATTGTGGATAAGAATGTGGACAATCTGGATCGCTTGGTGGACAACCTGATCCACCTGACCAAGGCGGAAGGCTGGGAAGAGGGCAATGGAGAAACCGAGGAAGTAGACCTTGTCCAGGTCTTAGACGCTGTTTGGCAAGTATGCGCTCCCCTTGCCCAGCAAAAAGGGATCGACCTAAACAGGGAACTTCCGGATGCTGAACCATATGTTCTGGGCAACAAGGAGCAGTTGATCCGGGTGGTGCTCAATCTTCTGGACAATGCCATTAAATATAGCCCCGAAGGGGAACGGGTCGAAGCACGTATTCGGGATTTAGGTGATCAGTGGCAGGTAGAGGTCGAGGACAGCGGTCCGGGCGTGCCTCCAGTTTTGCAGGCCCGCATATTCGAGCGTTTCTACCGTGGTGAGACCGGTCGATCCAGTGTTGCCAACGGAACTGGCTTGGGGCTGTCCATTTGCAAACATATCCTGCAGCGGCACAGCGGGGAGATCGTGGTGGAGAGCCCAGTATCTGGCGGTATACAGGGAGCGAAGTTTTCCTTTGCCCTGGCCAAGCACCCACTCCGGAAGAAGAGCGGAGACGAGGATTCAGCGCATGAATAACGCGCAGGTCAAGATGGCCACTGAGAATCTCAATGTCTACTATGGGGAGCACTGCGCCTTGCACGACGTCAGCATCCCGTTTTATGCTCACCAAGTTACCGCCCTTATCGGGCCGTCGGGATGCGGCAAGAGCACCTATATCCGTTGCCTGAACCGGATGAACGATTTGGTCCTCAATAGTCGGGTCGAGGGTGAGGTCTATCTGGATCGGGAAGAGATCTACAGCACCAGTATGGATGCCGTGGAGCTGAGACGCAGAGTGGGGATGGTCTTTCAGAAACCCAACCCCTTCCCCAAGAGCGTATACGAGAATGTGGCCTATGCTCCCCGGATTCATGGCCTGGCCCGGAAGGGCACGGAGATGGATCAGCTGGTGGAGACTTCCCTGCGCAAGGCAGGGCTATGGGAGGAGGTAGGTGATAGGTTGAGCCTCCCTGCCACTTCGCTCTCGGGTGGCCAGCAGCAGAGGCTGTGCATCGCCCGGGCCCTGGCTGTGCAGCCGGAGGTTATCCTTATGGATGAACCGGCCTCAGCCCTGGATCCCATCGCCACACAGAAAATAGAGGACCTGATCTACGAGCTCAAGAGCAGGCTGACCATAATTATCGTAACCCACAACATGCAGCAGGCCTCCAGGGTATCGGACCGCACGGCTTTCTTCTATATGGGGTATCTCGTGGAGGTCGACGATACAGAGACCCTGTTTACCAGGCCCAAGGAGAAACAAACCGAGGAGTACATCACTGGACGCTTCGGATAGTTAGGATTCGGGAGGACGGGAGACGAGAGGCAGGAGATAGGATACAGGGACGGAGCCCGGAAATCTGACGGCTTCATCCCGGCTTCTGCCTCCTGCAACAGGAGCGAATATGCCGGAAACGCATTTTCAACAAGAGCTGGAAAAGCTGGAAGTCGCCATAATGAAGATGTTCACCCTTACGGAGCAGAGCCTGAACAAGGCGATCACCGCAATGAGGGAACGCGACGACGACAAGGCCCAGGAGGTGATTGAGGAGGATGAACAGCTGAACCAACTGGAAGTGGAGGTGGACGACATCACTCTGCACATCCTGGCCCTTTGGCAGCCGGTTGCCAAGGATCTGCGGTTCATAACCGGATGTTCCCGGATCGCTACGAACCTGGAGCGCATCGGAGACCAGGCGACCAATATCTGCGAGCGGGTGCTCATGCTCAACCAGAAGCCGAGGCTGTCCCTGATGAACAGTGTGGAGGCCTTGGCGGATAAGGCCCTGACCATGTTCAGGAATGTGACCAGTGCCTTCTCCGATCAGGACAGCAAGTCTGCCATGCTGGTGTGCCGGACAGACTCTGAGGTGGACGACATGAACATCCGCCTAATGCGTAGCTTGATTGACTTCATGATTACGGAGAACGTGATCGTGGAGCGGGCGGTCCATTCCATTATCATCTCCAACGCCTTGGAGCGGGTGGGGGACCTGTCCACAAACATCGGCGAGGATGTGGTGTTTATCTCCCGGGGGATCAATCTTAAGCACTGCGACACCTACGACAACATCTCCATTTGAGAAATCCGAATGCAGTCGATAGGTTGAGAAGGGATGCTGTTCCAGGAGCCTATGTTTCCGAAGCGATGTCTTCCCGTTGTTTCAGGATGTTATAATACTTCATGATCCGTTTTACATAGCGCACCGGTTCGGTGCCGCGGGCATAGCCGTAGCGGGTCTGGCTGTAGTACTTCTTGATCCGGAGCAAGGGCAGGGCCTTTTTCAGGCCGGACCACTGTTTTGGGTCGTATCCCTGTTGCCGGGCGATCTTCTGTGCGTCGCGCACGTGGCCGTATCCCACATTGTAGCTGGCTAAGGCGAACTTAAAACGGTCCAGCCCGGGTATCTCCTCCCAGCGGTCATAGAGGCCCTTCAGGTACTTGACTCCTGCCGTGACGCTCTGTTCCGGGTCCATTCTGTTGGTGATCCCCATCTCCCTGGCAGTTACCTGCGTGACCTGCATCAGGCCCCGTACTCCGGTATAGCTGCGCGCGTGGGGATCGAAGTGCGATTCCTGGTAGACCACCGCGGCGATAAGCTTCCAGTCGAATCCGTGCTTTTGGGCCTGTTTTTTGATTATCTTCTTAAAGCTGGGAAGCCTGGTTTCCAGCCGCTGGTGGTATTTGACCAAGTCCACATAGTCGAAGATGTGCACGTCCGCGTAATAGCGCTCGTGGATTTTGGCGAATACGCCGTTGTCCTTGATCTTATTCAGGAAGGAGTTGATTGCCCGCAATAGCTGGTCGTTCCCCTTGCGCACGGCCCATCCAAGGGACTGCTCTTCCTCGATGGGGAAGGCGATCCGGATGCTCGGATAGTAGCGGCGATTGAGCATGGCGATATTGGAATCTGCCACGGTGATCCGGATCCTTTTCCGGGCCACCCTGCGGATGAGCTCCTCTGTGGGGAGATCGCCGTGCCGCTCTATGTCTATGTTCATGTCCTCGCGCTGGTTGAGCTCCTCGAGGCGCTGTTCGTAGGTTGTCCCAGCCCGGACATGGACCGTTTTTCCGTCCAGATCGGAGATGTCCCTTATTGCACGGTCTCCCCGGTGCACCACGATCTGTTGCTGAACCGACAGATACCCCTGCGAGAAATCCACCTTTTCCTTGCGTTTCTCCGTAATGGTAAGGCCTGCAGCTATAAAATCGGCTTTGCCCTGGTTTAGCTTGGGGATCATTTGATTCCAGGAGGGGGTGATGACCTTGAGCTCTACCCCGAGGTGCTCGCTGAAGCGCTTGGCCAGATCGTATTCGAAGCCGGCGGGCTCATTCCGATAGATGTAATAGCAGTTGGCGTTGTTTCGGGTGATGAGGGTGATGGCCCCCCTTTCCTTGATCGCCTCCAGCGAGGAGTCCTTATCACCGCCGCAGGCGATACAGAAAATACAGGATAAAGTGAGCAGAAAGAGCACTACCGGGGGAATAATACGATACTTGCATAGCATAGATCGTTTCTCTTATTTGACTAGCATGACAGGGCAGGGAGCCAGAATACCCACTTTGTGACTGATAGTGCCCCATCCCTCGGCCGGATTTTCCGGATCGATCTGATGTGAGCTGAGGACTATAAGATCCACTTGATTGTCCCTCGCGAACCGAATGATCTCCTCCACCCGGGATCCCACAAGGATGTGCTTTTCTACGGGAAGCCGGGTGTCAGAGGCGATTTCATCGAATTTGGCCCTGGCCCTGGCCTTGAGATCCTCGTAGAAATCGGTGAAATCCTCGTCTCCGTCCTCCACAACCTTCTGGATCACATGCAGCAGGGAGATCTTGCCCTCCTGCTGCTCATCCCCGGAAAAGCAGTGGGTATGCATCTCCATGGCGAGCTGGACCGCTCCCGCAGAGTGTTCTGTCAGGTCTGTGGGCACCAGGATGTGCCGGAACATAGCATCCTCCGTGCTGCTTGGCTTTTCGGATTGGGCTTGTAAATACCTTACGTTCGCCCGTGTGCTGCCCTTTTTTGTGTGTGATTAGGCCGCGTTGGGCTTTTCAGGGCAGCATTGCCACCGGTCTAGAAATACAGGGATCGACTTTTCCTGCGCCTGATCCGTCCCAGTAGGAAACCTATGAGACAGGAGATAAAAACCACTCCAGCTCCGGCCAGGAACCAGAACTGAGAGTTTCGGGAGCGAAGGGAGTCTAATTTTTGTCTGAGCTCTTTGACCTGTGTTTGGCTGGCCTGGAGTCTATCTCGGGTTTGTGCCAGACTGTTCTTGATCTCCGGGAGCTTGGGCGCCTCCTCCTGCAGGGTGCGATAGTCCTGCCTCACCTGCCGCAGGGTTTGATTGGTGGATTCCAGTTGGGAGGCTAGTCGGTTTTTGGCCTTTTCGAGTCTTTGGATTTTCTCCTTAGCCTGGTTATGCTTGTCCTCCAGATCGGCGATCTTAGCTTTCAATCTTTCGTTGGTCTGCTTATAAGGAAGGCGCTCCATGGTATAGCGCTTCAGGACCCACCCCTCGCGGCCCTTCTCTGTCTCCACACGTAGCCAATTTTCCCTTTCCTGCAAAACCTCGAGACTTGTTCCGGTGGGAAGCGTCTTAAGGATCCGTTTTTTCTGCCCTGGGCTCTCGCGCAGGGTGATCCTGAGCTCATCTGTTACATGGACCGTCCGCGCTACGCAGGGCTGCGCAACAAGCCATATGGCGAGGCAAAGGCATGCGACAAGGGCGCTTTTGCTATACATATTGCTCCCGTAATCCTGGCGGACATAGTATGTTGTTTCAGTTGATAGTTATTTTGTAGCAGATCAGGAGGGAATATTTCAACACTCTGGTGTCCGAATTTTACCTATAAAAGAGGAGGGCAGAGCAAATTGTTGAAATTCTGAGGTATTCATCCTATCCTTCCTGGCATATGGGAGGCTGGGAGACAGATCAGGGGCAGTCGTCTTGCATACTGGTCCAGGGCCGGAGCAGGCGTATTTATGATCGGGCAAGGAGGCTGTCCAAGAAGCTTGGTCTGCCATTATTGGAGGCGGGGCGAGAGCCTGGTTATGCGGTTTCCCTCCTTGTGGCGGACAAAGGTTTGGGATTGCAGCGTTCCTTCCGGGAAAGCGGAAAGGCATCAGAAGAGGCCTACTTTCCAGACTGGACCCGGATAGATACAACCTCCCCGGCAGGCAGGCGTTCCGGTCAGCCCCTTTTGCGCGCGGTGCAGGGCAGAAGGGGCGGCAAGGGGCTCATGATCTGGGACTGCACAGCTGGCTGGGGAGAGGACACCTGGATCCTGGCCGCTTTGGGACACCGAGTTGCGGCGATGGAGCGAAACCTCCTCGTTAACTGTTGCCTTTTGGATGCCTGGTCCAGGGCAGGGCAGTTATACCCTGCAGCCGCTCGGAGGATCCGTCCCCTTCTGTCCGATTCCCGAGCCATGCTTGGACGTTTGGCGCAGGATCCTCAGTCCCCGGACCTTCCGCCGCAGCCGGATGTGGTCTACCTGGACCCCTTTTTTCCCCAGCTCAAAGGGAGAAAAAGCAGGGAGAGGAAGCCGATGCGCATCCTGCGTCTGGCCGCGGAAAGCGGAAAGGAGGATGCGGAGGGGCTCCTTCGTCCGGCCCTGATGGTATCCAGGTTGCGCGTGGTGCTGAAAAGGCCCCGCAGGGCACATCCCCTGCGCCCGGAAGGGCGGGGACCGGTTCACACCATCACTGGCCGGGGATACCGTTACGATATTTATATTCCCTACAACCCTCATTCACGGGCTGACCCGGGCACAACGAAACATGAAAATGGCCGGAGCCTATCCGGGGAGAGCGCTTCGCTGGGTTCCATATAGATTGGGGCTTTGTAGTAGAGTGCATGAGTCCCGAGCTCGTGCCCCTATTTCCAGGGTTAGCCTTATGGAAAATCGTGCCCGTTTCACCGTTGGATCTGGGGTGGAGCCGCTTGGATGTTGCTGCATCCTGCATTTGTAGGATGGGATGAAACCCGCGCTTACAGCGCTCTCTCCGGATAGGCTCCTTTCCAACTTTATTGAGCAATTCAGTAGGTTGGAGACATTCTTATATAAAAGGACACTCCATGAAACTGGAATCCGAGGAGAACTTTCTCGAGCTGGTGGATCGCTATTTTCCCGAGCGGCGTCGGGGAGAGCCGTGGGGGCGCGGAGACGACTGCGCTCTTGTCCCCTGCAGTAACAGCCTCTGTCTCTCCACGGACCTTTTTCTGGAAGGGGTGCATTTCTCCCTGGCCTACTTTTCCCCCTACGATATAGGATACAAGTCCCTGGCGGTGAACATATCCGATATCGCGGCCATGGCCGCCACTCCGGAGGGTTTTTTGCTCAACCTCTTCTTCCCCCCGGATACTCCGGAGGGGTTCTGGCCGGAATATTTTCGTGGGCTTGCCGACTTGGCCGGGGAACACGAACTCTATCTTGCTGGCGGGGATTTGAGCCGTTCCGGGCAGTTGGGGATAGGGATCACCATCTGGGGCTCCCCGGGGGCGTGTATCTCTCGTGGGGGCGGTCGTCCCGGGGATCTGCTCTTCCTTGTTGGCGAAATCGGCCTTTCCGCAACAGGGCTGGAGGTCTTGCGGCGGGGGGAAAAAACTGCGGACTTTCCCGATTCTGTTGCGGCCCACTTGCGTCCTCGCCTCTATGTGCATCAGGCCCAGCGGCTGGGATCCAGCCCCGGAATTACGGCCTTGATGGATGTCTCGGACGGCCTGGCCATGGATTTGCCCCGCCTCGTAGGCCCGGGCACTGGCGCGGACCTGAGGCTGGGAGAGGAAGACCTCCATCCGGAGGTGCTCGCCCACGCCCGCCAGCAGGGAGCCTCGGCAGTGGAGCTCGCCTTCCGCGGCGGAGAGGATTACGCCCTGCTTGGCGCGGTGGATCCTTTTTTCCTCCAGGAGTTGCGGGATATTGTTCCCGAGGTCCGCATCGTGGGAGAGATTGTGCATGAGGAAGGTGTTCGACTGAACGGCGATCCCGCCGGGATTCAGGGATTCGATCATATGCGCGGGGGTTGAGCATGGGGAATAAAAAGGCCACACAGGCGCAGTGCCGGATAGTGGGCTGGGTTCGCTCCCATCTGAGCAGTAGGCAGGGCTCTCCAGCTCAAGCCGGAGAGGATCTCCCACCGGCTCAGATCGAGGTGGAGGAGGCCTACAGAGAGGCCCTCCTTGGGTTGCGCCCGGGCCAGTCGGCCCAGGTGCTGACCTGGTTCCACAAGGCGGAGCGTGGCGTATTGCAGTGCCATCCCCGCGGGGACCCTGCCAGGCCCATGCGCGGTGTCTTCGCCACCCGCTCCCCGGACAGGCCCAATCCTATCGGTCTGCACCCTGTCCGCATTATGGGGATAGAGGATCTTACCCTAACCGTGCACCCCTTGGAGGCGCTGGACGGCACCCCTGTGCTGGATCTCAAGCCCCTGATTCTTCCGGACAAGCAGGAGCCTGCTTGGGGGCGTGATATCCCGCCAGAAACAGGGGAGGCCCTTAGCTCGGTGGGCAGGGACGCCTGGCTCAAGGGGCTGGTGAACGGCGCGAACGGCAACCTGAGCCTGAGGCAGCCCGGAGAGCGCATGGTGATCACCCGTTCCGGAAGCAGCGTGGGGCGTCTAGGTCCTGGCGATCTGGTGAGCGTTGACTTGACTTCCCTTCCCGGCGCGGGACCGGAAGGCATGTCCTTTGAAGGGGACCTCCACGCCGAGGTCTACCGCAACCAATCCGCGGCTGGGGCAGTGGTGCATACGCATCCACCTACTCTGTTGGCCCTGAGCCTGAGTAATTCCGTGTGGAGGCTTGATCCGGACTTGTATGAGGCCACTGGGTTAGCCGACAAAATGGCCTCGATTCCCGCGATGGAGCCGGGGTCGCTGGAACTTGCCCAGGCAGTGGGAAAGATGGCCAGGGAGAAACAGGCCGTTTTTATGCATGGCCATGGCCTGGTCTGCTGGGGAAGTGACCTGAACCAGGCCCTGGCCTTGAGCGAAGAACTGGAAAGCCTTGCCCGGATTCAGCTCCTGGCTAAACGATAGCCGCACGGATGGCGCGTGTTCAGTGGAGATTAACCCCTACTGGGAAGACCTTGTCTCCCGGGAGGAGGAACGGGGAGAGCGTGATGCCCCACCATCGCATGGACGACTACTTCTTTCAGAAAATTATGGGCAACGAGCTAAAGCACAGGGCCTGACCCATGCACCTGGGGAACTCCCCCAAACGCTACCTCAGTCTGCTGGCAA
This sequence comes from Desulfohalobiaceae bacterium, assembly GCA_021737085.1. Taxonomy (GTDB): domain Bacteria; phylum Desulfobacterota; class Desulfovibrionia; order Desulfovibrionales; family Desulfothermaceae; genus JAIPDU01. Next base: position 17,818 of record JAIPEP010000018.1, read on the forward strand.
AGCTGACTCTACTGGCTGGCTGCGTGGTCTATCTCTTCACCGGAGTGGATCTGGAACGGCTGATCACGGCAATAGGGAGCTACCACAACGGCAAGATCCTTTTGGTCCTGTTCTCCATGGCCACTGGCTTCGTCCTTATGGGGGTGCGTCTCTGGAATCTGGCCCAGGGTGCCCTGGGCTTGGTCAAAAGCGTCTTTGCAGAGTTCTACGGCTTTTTCGTCAACAATGTCCTGCCCGCCAGACTGGGGGAGATGGCCAAGATCGTCTACCTCTACAAGGAAGGCAGTATCGAAGCCTCACAGGGTGCGGAGTTTGTCTTCTGGGAGCGCTTCGCCGACCTGAACGTCTTCCTTTTATTTGCGGTCTTCAGCGCATTCATGACCGGGACACTCGCGATCGTGTTCCCCTTCGGCGCCCTGGCCCTGATCATCTGGGGCCTGGTGATCTTCTTCTTTCTCCATCCGGAACAGGTCTACTGTTTCATTCGCATCATACCCGGCCGTATGTTAGAGGACTTCGTCCGTTCCTTTCTGGGATATGTCCAAGCACGAACCGGAAGTAGCGGATACGCCCAACTGGGGCTCTTCTCCTTGCTGATCTGGGTGGAACACTTACTGCAGATCTTTTTGATCATCTATTGGGTCGCGGGATTCGATCTGACACTGAACCAGGGGTTTGTCGTTTTCGCCCTGACCCTAACCGGTTTGTCCCTACCTCTAGCCCCAGCGGGACTGGGGGTGGCGGACTCTGCTATGGTCTTTTCCCTGGGCTTGTACGGTGTGGGTCACAACGAGGCACTGGCCGCGAGCCTGATCTGGCGTTTTCTGCAATATGTGATAACCACTGCTACAGGGCTCATTGTGATGTTCCGGTATGGGGGCAGTGGACTCAAGGATGTCCTGGAACGCCGGTAGGAAAAACCTACAAATGCTTATCTTCAATCCATGCGACCGGGGACTATTTCTACCTGACTGAACGGCTTGAAATCATTAGGCCGAAACCGTTTGACCACGACTTCCAAGTCTTCTCCCTCTACCCGCACCACCATATAGTTGTAATCCAGCTGGCGCGGCTTCCCCTGCCAATACCGGTCTTTTGGATAGTCCTCTGGCATCTGGTTCGAGGACATGTTCTGTTCCCCGCCGCCGCCACCGGCGACAAAATAGCGTATGCCGTCCACCTTGTACGCCTCGGTAGCGTGCACGTGGCCAGTGAACACAGTGATGTCTATCTTGTCGGCATAGGACTCAAGCAGGGAATGCGGGTTGTGTTCCCGGGGCAGAGGCCCGAAGCCGGAGCGGCAGAAGACCGGATAATGCAAAGTCAGGAATGCGTGCTCCTTGTTGTCTTCGATCGCCTCCTCCAGCCACTGGGCAAGCATATTCATTTGCTCTTCGTAACTCGGGGTGGACTCGTACCAGTCCGCGGGAGCATCCGGGTCCATTATCCCGGAGTCCAGAAAGATGAAACGCGCGTTTTTGTAGTCGAAGGCATACACCCTGCTCCCGGAGCTGAATCCGAATTGGCTCAAATAGGGGAACATCCCGCGGAAGCCGACTATGTCCTTGTCTCCCCATGTTTCGTGATTGCCCAATACGGGAAAGAACCTGGCCTGGAGGTCGCCCGGTCCTTGGTCCGGCAGACGGGACAAAAAGCGTTTGTCAAACTCCCGCCAGTAGGGGCTGGATTCCGCGCTCTTTCCCTGATAGCCGAAATAGACGATATCCCCCGTATGCAGGCAAAAAGTCGGACCTGTATCCTGTGGGGAAGCTCCTTTCTTCAGCTCACGGACCACGTTGTCGTAGACCCATTCCTGCCCGGAGGCCAAAAGACTTACCTGGGCCCGGTCTCCTGCTTTATCCACAAAAACGTCCGGCCAGCCATCTCTACCGTAGGTAATTATCCGTGAGGCATCCTTCGTTTCTCCCGGGATTTCCAGCCGCTCTAGAAGCTGGGTTTTAGGATTGAAAACCGCTTTATACTCCGGAATGGAACCCGGAGAAGCGTATTTGCTCACCCTGGATACCATCTTGTCGAGGTTTTCCTTGTGTTCTCGATCATAGGGTGCATAAGCCGGGATGCGGCTATCACCGAATACTGCGAAGGAATAGGCGTTCTCTCCAGCGCTGCTCAAGGCCGGCGAAAGTAAAAAAACCATCATGAGCGAGGCAAGAATAAAAGCCACCTTCGCGGGGATAGACCAAGCAGCAGAAAAAATTTGCTGCGATATTTTTGCAGAATTTAAATTATGCATATTCACCCCTCATGTTTTACAAGGTTTCGTCACTGCGTGATATCGGCACGGTAGGCATATCGGACAATATCCTTGACTCCCAGCTCGCTCAGGTAGAGACAGATCAGGACATTAGAACTTGAGCCTACTTCCTCGTGAGAAGAAGCTCCGTGCTTACAGGGACAAAATGTAACTTATGGCTCGGACTCCTTCTCTGGAGTCCGAGCTTTGTTCTCAGCCTCAATTTTCCTCATGTAATAGGTGGCCGCAATGAGGACAATATCTAAATTCCTCATCTACCAACAGTTCCTTACACCTGGGGCAGGAGGAGGTTAGAGGTCCCAACTCAACAAGAAGGTCCCCCTCTTTAACCGGTATCATTTTTTTATCCATCTGATAATTCGCAAATTTAAGCACCCGTTGCACTATACCATCTGTTTTAGACAGGACAGCTTTCTCCTGTTTCATTATGGATAAATTGCATACTTCCTGTCCCGCCTTGACAATATCACCCGGCTGCACGTGCATAACCCACATATCCCCTGCACAGGGAGCCCCTATATGATAAGGGTTATTAGGATCAGCTTTTTCTGCCCCCGCCGCCCCATTTGATGTGGGTTCAGCAACTTGGAACTCCGAGGTCAGGGTTTCCGAATCCAGAGTATATCTAACATAGCTCATTCCTGCAGAGTCGGGTTCGGAGATACTCAAAATCACAATATGATGAGGTTTTCCGTTCCTGTCTTTGAAATACAGCTCCTTATCTTCTTCCAGACCCTCGAACCAGACATCCAGGGGCAATTGATTCTGATCTCCATAATCCCGGCAAAAGTTTATAGTTTTTAGCGCGTCTCCGGGATGATTCAAATACATGACCAACTCTTCCTGAGTTGGCTCCCTTTCCAATTCCCGGGTCAGGTTTTTTCTTTCCTGTTCCACGTCAATATCCTGTAGTTTGACTAGTGGCGATTCCACACTTCTAAGGTCTATAGCTTCCTGATATTCCGGACCAAATGCGCTTTCATACACCCAATCCGGTGGGAAACCCAAAGGAAGCTTACCGTACTTCCCAAGTAAAAGGTTACGAAAAGCATCGTTGCTATCCCGGTAAATCTCCAATCTTTTTTTCTTCGTCTCTTCGCTCAACTCCTCTTCTGGTGTATTGATCACATCATCCATTACTGACAACAGTTCCCTTACTCCCTGCTCACCTGCTCTTTTATACGTGCCGGTTACCGCAAGAAAAGCGGTATTCCAGGTGATTTGAGATCCCGGAGTTACATCGTGATAACAAACTATTTTGCGGGTTTTGGCCAAGAATTCGAGCATATAGGGCAGGAGATGAATATATCCCTGTTTCATTGCCCCTTCTTGTGAGGAGGATGTAGCTCCGCCCGGCATACCGTGTTCTACCACATCGTAGTCGATACCCTTGAAATACGGAGCACAATACCGGTCATAATAGGGCATTATCTGTTTGAGGACAAAATTGGCATTCCTGATCTGCTGTTTATTCAGATTTGTTTGCAGTCCCATTTCGCCTTCTATATACGCGGCAGTGGACAAGACCTCTCCCTGACCGTACCAACGAACTGAGGATCCTATAGCTGTATCCACTATATTGGCCCCGGCTCTTGCCGCCTCTCCGACTGCAGGCACAAACAAGCCGTCTGTGTAGTGCCGGTGATAGTGCAGTATCAGATCCGGATATTCTTGGCGCAATGCCTTAATCAGGGACCCGATAAACCTGGGGGGACAAACTCCGGCCATATCCTTGAGGCCAAGGATATACATGGAACTGGCTTTTTTGGGATCCAATCCTGTAACTTGGGAAACCAGCTCGTTTATGCCCCGGGCAACCTCTAGATAGTGATCGACATCGAATCCGCGTGCCCAGGACAGGGAAATAGCTGGTTCAAAAATATTCTGGGAGGAATTAAGCGTGATTTCGGCAAAAGGACGCATGTTTTCTATATGATTGAGGAAATCAAAACATCTGATCACATCGTAGTCTTCACAAATCATCTCCCCGGTAAGCCGCATTACGTTTTTGGGCTGCGGTTTATAACCCAAAATATTCGTGGATCTTATCAAGATCTGCTTTTGTGTTTCCGGAGCAAATTGATTCCATTCCCTGGCTTCGGTAAAGGGATAGGTCCTGTTGGCCAGCATGGCTACGTGAAAATGTGCCCCCCCACCGTTTTCCAGGGAAAAGAACTTGCACTTGTCCAGATATGGCCCCATTTGCCTGTCTTCGGCCAAGCGAAAACGATTCCCGCTGTTGGATTGAGTTATATCCCTGGCGGTGGTATCAGTAAAATGTACGTACCCGGAATCGCGGACATAATCCAAAATAGCCTTTCTATCGCCTCGGGGATAGGGGTTTTGAGGAATATCCAAGTCCCATTCCGGCAAAACCGGATCTATCCTTCCCATTCGTTTGTCGTGTCTAGATCTGTATTCTCCCAGTTCCAAAAAGGGGTTGTATCCTCTCGCAGAAATCTCGGCTATAAGTCTAGCCAGTCGATAAGCTTCCTGCTCTTTTTCTTCGTACTGCAATAGCTCGGGGGTATTGGCCACAAAATTGGTATCGAAGTTACCTGTTCTGAATTGGGGATGGTTAATAATCTGCTTGTGAAAAGGTATTGTTGTCTTTAGCCCCTTGATATTATATTCCCATAAGGCCCTTTCCATTATGCTTAAAACCTTTTCCCAGCTATTGCCGTAAGTAATAAGCAGGGAACCGGCGGAATCGTATTGGGTAGGGAAGTTGTATCCCGAGGTTAAACAAGAATCCACTCGCACTCCGTGACTTCCCGGAGACATATAGCTAAGGATGCGCCCTCCGTTGGGAGCAAAATTATTCTGGGGATCCTCGCAATTAATGCGCACTTGCATAGCGTAGTTTTGAGGAGAAACATTGTGCTCCCCCCACCTCAGCTCAGCACCGAAACTTATAGCAATCTGCTCTTCTACAAGATCCACCCCGTATCTACATTCGGTTATGCCGTGCTCCACTTGCAGACGAGTATTTACTTCCACCAAATAGGGATTGGCTTCGGAATCAACAAGGAATTCCACTGTAGCCAAGGAATGGTACTCAGCTTGTTTTATCAGCTCCAGGGCGTAGTCCTTTAGTTTGGCTCGCAACTGTGGAGTGATTCCGGACCAAGGGGAAGGAGTGATCTCTATCAGTTTTTGGTGGTTGCGTTGTACAGAACAATCCCTTTCATCAAAGGCAAAGGCGTTTCCGTATTTATCAGCAACTACCTGGATTTCGATATGTCTAATTGAAGACAGCAGTTTTTCCACAAACAGTCTGGGATTGCCAAATTCAGCCTGAGCCAGCGAAGAGGCCTTACTGAAGCTCTCTCTTAATTCGGAGTTGGAATGTACTTCGTATATGCCTCTTCCACCACCTCCGCCTTCTGCTTTAAGCATTACCGGATAGCCTATTTCTTCGCAAAGCTGCTCTGCTTCCTCCAGCTCCACAGCCTTTTCCGATCCGGGCACAACGGGGATTCCCAAATTCTTGGCAAAATTGCGCACAGAGACCTTGTTTCCCAAAAATCTCATGGCATCGGAGGGAGGACCTATGAATTTAATGCCAGCTTCCCTGCATTTTGTGGGAAATGCGTCATCTTCGGAGGCAAATCCCCAACCAGGATGAATAGCTAAAACACCTCTTTCCCTGGCTAAATTAATTATCTTGTCTACATGTAAATAAGAGCGGGGATCACTTCCCAAAAGCAGCAATTCTTTGGCACCATAGGTAAAAGGAGCGGTCTTTTCCATTTCGGTAGCAGTAATTATGGGAAGCGCATGAAATACTTCCAGCATGGAACGGGCTATTCTTCGGGCAGGAATACCACGGTTGGCAACCAAAAAAGGCTGATTATAGAGCTCTTGCTTCACATCTTCAAAAGTTTTCTTGGTCATAATATAAACACCTACTTAAAAAGGATTGTAACTTATTAACAACTAAAGCTTACAATAAAGACGCATTGTAAAGGACTTGTTCTTTCCCATTCTTTTTAACCCTAAGGCCCAGCTGATCGTCCACACCTAATACTTTGGCTGTAAACCTCTCTTCGTAAGATTTGATCTCGATTTCTTCACCCAAAAAGTCCATAACTTGTTCAACTCGAGCTGCAATGCTTTGCATATGTTCGTTTGCAACTATAGCCTCATACCAAAGAATAACTCTGTGCACAAGTCTTTGCCAAAAAGTAGCAGGATTTAGAAACTGTGGAGGAACTTGTAAATTTTGAATTGCCCAAACATCTAGATTATCACTTGCGGATATAGCCGGAATACGGTTCAAATTAATACCTATTCCGGCAAATACATTTTCTTTTTTTTCTTCTACCAATATCCCTCCGACCTTTTGTTTGTTTAACATAAGATCATTAGGCCATTTTAGACTAAGAGAAACTCCTAGTTCGGCAAAGGATTTAACGAGACACAAGCTGATAATAACCGGTAGACCTATACTAGAAAGATTTCCCAGATAAGAACATTTTAGGGCTGCATAGATATTTCCTACCGGAGAGCTCCATCTACGTCTTAGTTGACCTCTTCCTGCCCATTGTTCGACACTAATAACACCATCCCAAGAGTTGAGGCAATTGGCAGCAGATAATCTCCAAGCGATATCCAAAACTGAGGAACAGGGGCCACATATAGTTATATCCGGACCATAATGTTCTTCACAGTATTTCCACCATAAACCTTGTTCTAAGCAGTGTATATTCTTGAACTGTTTCCATCTATCTGTATCGGCAAGAGTGTCGATATTCCAATATTGATATTCGGCGAAAGAATCGGGACTAAAATATTCAACCAATCCCGGCACATCTCCGGACCAAATATAAAAACTGCCCATATTAGACTTTGTGGAAATAGACTCGGGATCAACCATAACGGATTCTTCCGTCTAATGTTGGGACAATGAGGGAACAACTTGGAAAAAAAGAAGAGGGCAGATCTTATAACCTGCCCTCTTCACTGCAGAAAAATGGTGGAGGCGGCGGGAATTGAACCCGCGTCCAGGGATACTACGCCTGAGCCTCTACAGGCTTAGGTCAGGTTTTTCTCTTGTTGATGAACCCCCCCTGACCCGGGTGTTCATCAACGAGCCTTCCTTTAGGATTCACCTTTTTGCCGGAAGGCGGACAAAAAGGCTAGCCTGATGGTGTCGTCGCCCCATAAGGCCTATCAGGCTTCAGCCCCATGGAGCGCTGGCTGTCTTTAAGCAGCCAGGGCGTACTCGTAGTCGTCGTTGGCAAGTATTTTTTTTGCCGCGTGTTTTACGAGGCCTCGCGGCGACCTCGGCCTGCAGCCCAAGCTTCGCTACCCCTGTCGAAGCCATTTCGCCCCCTTTCAAAGAGCAAATCCCAGGTTACACCGATTGATAGGTTCTGTCCACAGCCGGATTGGACGGCGAGGAAACAGAGTCTACTCTTATACATAATATAATCACTTGCCTGTTCGTGACAAGGGCTGACAAACTAAAAAGGGGCAGCCTTAGACTCAAGCTGCCCCGAGCATCATGGTAGCGAGGGGGGGATTTGAACCCCCGACTCTGCGGATATGAGCCGCATGCTCTGACCTCTGAGCTACCTCGCCCCTCGTGATCCGTGAAGCAATATATACATTTCGCCCCGTTTTGACAAGGCCCCGTATCTTGCGTGCAGGCTGAATTAACTCCTGTTTTTGGTGATACAGCTCGGACAAGGGTTTGCAGTCCGTTGGGTGTCTCTCCCTGATCCCGGTTGGGTGGTGTTGTCCTTGGGGCCAAAATTATTTACATCTCTTTGTAAGGGGATATCCCTTATAATCTCGAGGACAAAGCCGGGCCCGGGAAAGCAAAGGCGGATATGAGTCAGGAATTCGATCTGGCCAGCGAGTTCGAGCCCCAAGGGGACCAGCCACAGGCCATACAGAAGCTACAGGAGTATATCCGGTCTGGAGAGAGGAATACGGTGCTCCTGGGAGTAACCGGCTCGGGCAAAACCTTCACCATGGCCAACCTGATCCAGCGCTGTCAGCGGCCCACCCTTATCATGGCCCCCAACAAGACCCTGGCCGCTCAGCTCTACAACGAGTTCACCCAGCTCTTTCCTAACAACGCGGTGGAGTACTTCGTCAGCTACTACGACTATTACCAGCCAGAGGCCTATATCCCCCAGTCGGATACCTACATCGAAAAAGACTCCTCCATGAACGACAATATCGACAAGCTGCGCCACGCCGCGACCCATTCCCTGCTCACCAGACGGGATGTGATCATCGTGGCCTCTGTCTCCTGCATTTACGGCCTGGGCTCGCCGGAATACTACGAGCAGATGGTGGTCCCCGTGGGAGCGGGCCAGCAGATGAGCCCGGAGGAGCTGAAGCAGCGCCTGGTGGAGATCTACTACGAGCGAAACGACTACGATTTCCACCGCGGGACCTTCCGCTCCCGGGGTGACGTGGTGGAGGTAATCCCCGCGTACAGGCACGAGCAGGCCCTGCGAGTGGAGTTCTTCGGGGACGAGGTGGAGTCCGTACAGGAGATCAATCCCCTGACCGGGGAGATCCTTTCCGACCTGAACCGGACAGTCATCTATCCGGCGAGCCACTACGTCTCGGACCGGGACAACCTGCAGCGGGCCATGGAGGACATCCGGGAGGAGCTGCAGCACCGTCTGGCCTGGTTCCGGGAGAACAACATGCTTCTGGAGGCCCAGCGCCTGGAACAGCGAACCATGCTGGACCTGGAGATGATCGAGGAGCTGGGATATTGCAACGGGATCGAGAACTATTCCCGGCACCTGGACGGCAGGCCCCCGGGAACGCCGCCGTCC